>NZ_JACJOO010000041.1 GCF_014695575.1 Leptolyngbya sp. FACHB-8
AACTGAGGTGTGAAACAGACCAGCGGCGAAGATACTTTGGGGGTTGCCCCACGGGAAAATAGCTCAGTGCCAGGGTAATACTCAACCAAAAACCTTCCTCAATCTGAGGAAGGCTTTTGGTTGAGTATTGCTTGTGCAATGGTATGGCTCGGCAACCATCCATTCCTGTAGCGCTTTGCGCTTGAATCAGCCACGGTTGTTTTTGTGAGAGACGTGCTCTGCACGTCTCTCACAAAAACAACCAGGTTTACAGCGCTTTTTAAGCGCTGTAAATGATGATAATTGTGCTGCTTTTCTATAGAACCTGAGCGTTGTGATTTGGTCTCACTCGTGGTCTCGGTTTTATAGGAGGGTGCCTAACGGGGCTTGAACCCGTTAATGTCCAGCTTCACGGGCTGGTGTCTCGACCACTTTGACTTTAGGCACCATAGTGGATCCGGTGGGATTTGAACCCACAGCCTCCTGTGTGCAAGACAGGCGCTCTCCCAGTTAGAGCTACGAACCCATGTTTGGCAGGAGTGGTAGGAATCGAACCTACACAAGTCGATTTAGAAGATTGATGCCCTCATCCATTAGGCGACACTCCCACTGATTGGTAGTCCTGGCAGGATTTGAACCTGCAACCCTCTGTTTGTAGGACAGTTGCTCCACCGTTGAGCTACAGGACCACGAGAGCGAATGGCGAGACTCGAACTCGCATCTGGAGATTGGCATACTCCGGTGTTAGCCCTTACACCACACTCGCGTTGGAGCGATTGACGAGACTCGAACTCGTGTCTCCTGGTTGGAAGCCAGGGGTGCTTGCCACTGCACCACAATCGCATTCTGAGGCTGGTGACAGGAATTGAACCTGCGCGCGCGCAGCGAAGCTGATCCGTACCGGATCGCATACAAGGCGATTGCTCTACCGGCTGAGCTACACCAGCACAAGCAGATGGCGAGGCTTGAACTCGCGTCCAGGACATACCAAATCCTGATGCTGACCGACTACACCACATCTGCATTTGGAGCAGGCGGCAGGATTTGAACCTGCATGAAGGCTGTACGAGAGCCTTATGTTTCTTTACATCACACCTGCATTTGGTCGCGGGGGTGAGAGTTGCACTCACCGATTGCAGCTTATGAGACTGCCGAGCCGCTCTTGCTCTATCCCCGCTATGCCCCCAGCGAGATTCGAACTCGCAAAGATTCTGGGTTTAAGCCAGACACGTCTGCCAATTGCGTCACAGGGGCATCTTTGGTGGGCTGTGTAGGCTTTGAACCTACGCACTTCCGCTTAAGAGGCGGCTGCTCTACCAACTGAGCTAACAGCCCAAGGGTGGGTCGCTCAGGGGTTGAACCTGAATCGTTCCGCTTAAAAGGCGGCTGCATATCCGCTCTGCCAACGACCCAAGGTGGTCTGAGTGGTAGGGATTGAACCTACGACCTCCAGTTCCCCGAACTGGCGTGCTCCCACTGCACCACACCCAGATAGTTTTGGTACACCGAGCAAGACTCAAACTTGCTAATTACCCACTTATCGGGTGGGTGCGTCGATCACTTCCGCCTTCGGTGCTTGATTGGTACTCCTGATGGGAGTCGAACCCACAAAAAACTAGATCCTCGGTCTAGTGCGTTTTCCGTTTCGCCACAGGAGCATCAGTACCCTTGGTGGGATTTGAACCCACAAAAACCGCGTTCTGACCACGGCATGTCTGCCAGTTGCATCACAAGGGCAATGGTTTTTGATTTTGAGACGTGAAAGTGCAATTCTCATGTCCCAAAAAAGTATGGGCAAATGGTCGGGATGGTAGGATTTGAACCCACGACTCCTTGGCCCCAAACCAAGGCTTCTGACCGCTGAATTACATCCCGATAGTTGGTACTGCTGGTGGGATTTGAACCCACAACCTCCGGTTTCTAAGGCCGGCACCTCTTCCAGTTGGGCTACAGCAGCGCAATTGGTACTCCTGGTGGGAGTTGAACCCACACGAGACTGTTTTTGAGACAGCCGCCTCTTCCGATTGGGCTACAGGAGTGAGAAATGGGAAGTCCACAGGGGATTTAACCCAGGCGACTGTTTAGGAGATTTCCAGTAATGAAATTACCCCCAGAATGTTGGTGCTTTGCCCGCTTCGCGGGCAAAGCACCAACATTCTGGGTAAATTCTTATGCAGAAACCTCCTTACCTCCCAACTGCCCCGCCAGGGTTTGAACCTAGAACTTCGCTTTCAAAGAGCGGGATGTTGCCAGTTACACCACAGGGCATTGGATGCCAGAGCAGGGGTTGAACCTGCATTTCAGTGTTCAGAGCACTGCGACCTGCCGTTAGTCGATCTGGCATTAAATGGCTGCCCCAGTAGGATTTGAACCTACAACCTTGCGGTTAACAGCCGCTCGCTCCGCCATTGAGCTATGGGGCAAAGGCTGCTGGATAGCTGAGTGTCGCGTAGCTATCCAACGAATGGGAAGTGACAGGATCGAACTGCCTTCTCGCCGTCTTCAGCGGCATGTGAGCACCAGCTTCACCAACTTCCCATTTTGTTTTTGGAGCTTGATGGAGCAGGCAATGCCCACCCCAAAAAGAAGGCGGAGAGCAGAGGAATCGAACCCCTAGCCCAAGGACTACCCTGGTTTTCAAGGCCAGTTGCCGACCATTCAGCGGTGCCCTCCACAATTGGCGAGGACGGAGGGACTTGAACCCCCACTCTTCAGGTTCGTAATCTGAGATGTTCATCCAGTTACACCACGTCCTCAAAAGTTGTTCATCTGAATGAAGTAGTTTTGTGACTTCATTCAATAAATGACAGGCGGAGAGCAGTGGACTCGAACCACAATTGTTCATCCATCTGTTTAGCAAACAGCGCCGATCGCCCGATCGATTTACTCTCCATGATTGGTAGGTCGGGCAGGAGTCGCACCTGCAAGGCACAAAGCGGCTGTTTTACAGACAGTTGCCCGCGCTGATAGGCGAGCCGACCTATACTTGATTGCTGCTCTACAATGAGCAAGATTTGGCAGTGCAGACGGGACTCGAACCCGTTAATTACACGCTTGAAAGACGTGCCGCTCGACCACTTCGCTTCTGCACCACGAAGATTGAATATTACTAACTGGAATGCTGAAGTTGATGCTCAATGACATTCTTTTAGTCAGTAACAGTGAATGCCGTGCAAGTTAAAAAAGCTGTTGTTTCACACACAGGAGTCGAACCTGTAGTTGACTGTTTTTGAGACAGTTGCCTTACCATTAGGCGAGTATGTAAGCTTTTTCGATTAGGGCACGACAACGCACAGACGAGGATTTGAACCTCGAACAACGGTTTTGGAGACCGTGATGTTGCCGTTACACCATCTGTGCATAGGTTGCAGCGGTGGGAGTCGAACCCACATATCCTCGGTTATGAGCCGAGTACCTTACCGTTAGGTGACACTGCAGTGCTTGGACTCCAGGGAGAGAATCGAACTCTCGCTCATTGGTTTTGCAGACCAACGCCTTCCCACTTGGCGACCTGGAGATTAACTTACTGTGCAAGTTGAAGAAGCTGTTTTTGTTGAACTACCTCGCCAGGGTTGGTGGCGAGGACTGGAATTGCACCAGCAACTATCGGTTTCAATCGATCGTTCTACTGTATGTAGGCTTCTTGCATTAGGGCACAGCAACGAGGATGACAGGAGTTGAACCTGTGACCACTTGCCTCGGAAGCAAGCGCTCTGTCCATCTGAGCTACATCCTCATTGGAAGCATCGACGGGGATTGCACCCGCTTCTCCATGCTTGAGAGGCACGGCGACTTATCTACTCGTCCACGATGCTACAAACATCCTTTCTGTTGGATGCAAATCATCTAACAAAGAGGAGATAAGGCGGGGATGATGGGATTTGAACCCACGGTCTTTCGCTCGACAGGCGACTGCTTTGAGCCGGGCTAAGCTACATCCCCAAAGGTGGCGATTCAGTTTTCAAGGTTCGGAAGGGTTACTACAGAGCCTTTGTGAGTGGTTGTAGTGCTGATGCTACAATTATACTACAAACTGTCAAGCCCGTACTACAACTTTTTTGAAACGGGAGAGAGGAATCCTAGAAAAAGGCTTCTATTGCTCTCTCCCGTTGGGTTTTGCCCATTACGCCAGGGAGGAAATATGCACCTGGCTCATCTGCCACAGCTTGTAAATTAGGAATTCGGTGCGATCGCCCATTAGCACCAAGAACATCCCCTCATGAGATTCCTTGCTTTCGGCAATCCAGCTTCCGGTCAAGCTGATTTCCACAAACTCGTCATCTACGGGAGTCACAGTGGCAACGGCATTGCTTTCGCCTTGCAAGGCTATCTCTAACTGCTCCAGTTCAGGGAGGTTGGCAGGCAGTAGGAAGGAGGCCCGTCCAGGTTGGACACAAAGGGCTCCAGATAGCCGCATAGCTAGCATCACCCGTTGGGCAATAAGCATCTCCAGGGATGCCATCACCCGTTCCATATACAGTCCAACTTCGGTGTAATTCAGCTTTAACATTGGCCTTACCTCTGCCCTCCTTTAGGGCTGTCAGTTGTTGCTAGACTGCTGTTCCTTCCAGAACTGATCGGCAAAGGCGATCGCTGGATGCATCGGTGCTTTCGGTTTTGTTCGCAAAACCATTGAGGTTTCATGCAGGAGGCGATCGCCTTTGCGAGAATTGCATTTCTCGCAGGCGGTCACGACGTTATCCCAGGTATGAGCCCCGCCCTTTGAGCGGGGAATGACGTGATCTAACGTCAGGTGCTTGGTGCTGCCGCAGTACTGACAGGTGTGGTTGTCACGACGGAAAACCTCTCGACGACTGACAGGGGGGACTTTCCAGTGCCGCTCCGGATTGCCACTCGTCAGGCGGATGTGCTCTGGAACTTGTAGTACGAGACTTGGAGAGCGGACCTCCCACTGCTGGGTGCTGCTGAAATCAAGCGATTCTGCCTGCCCTGTAACGAGTAGGACGACGGCCCGTTTGATGTTGATCTGGGCCAAGGGTAGGTAGTTCTTTGAAAACACTACTACCTGGTTTTGAAGTACTGGTAATTGCCTGCTCTGGTGTTGAGCCTGCAGTTGTTGCGCTTGCATAAGGCCACTCCTCAAAAAACAACCCCCGCCTCTGGTGACCAGCAGCGGGGGTTGGGAAGGTTAATACTCTTTTCCCTATATGGGTGACAGGTTGACCCTGCACCTCCCGCTTTGGCTACATTGATCCGGATTCAGTCCTCCGGAAATTGCGACGTTAATGTCCTTACGAGCTGATTTGCTACCCTCAAACCGATAAGCACCCTCAAGCGTAAACAGCACCACTGCATTACCCAAACCCCAATGGGGTCGGCACTGCATGGCGCTGTCTAAGGTGGCGGGAAGGGTACGTATCATGGAAGGCTGTAGTATTTGTGTTACAAATCTGAATGTCTACATACTACACTTGTAGTATTAGGTTGTCCACCCTTTCGTAGAAATTTAGGTCTTCAGTCATGGATACACGCAAACGAGGTACCACTCCGGATATGCAAGTTACGAGTATCCGTTTAGAACCTGAACTCAAAGAACGACTGCGGGAGATATCGGGCGAGCGAGGGTATCAATTTCTCATTCGAGAGGTGCTCTGGCAATTTGTGGAGCACCCAGCATCGTTTGATCGAATACAGTCAACGTCTGATCAAACCTGGCAATTTCTTTCTCCTATAGATGATGCTCTGGAAAACTTAGAACAGTCGCCTATCCCACCGCAGTCTTCGCGATTGTCCAAAAATAATATTCGAGCCATATTTAGGGCGATCGCGCAACGAGAAGAATGTTGTGCAATCACAGGCCAACTGATTCGTCCACAACAGACCATGTGGTTGGGGCTAACAGTCAGTGGCAGCCTTATATCTCTAAGCAATGACAGTCTTACTGATTAGACAGCATAAATTTAGACAGTCATAAACCAGACTTAAATGGCCACTTGAACTGAGGCTGCTATAAGCCAAGCGCCAATCCGGCTATGGCTTTGATGTATCTGGCTTAGACCTTCTCAGAAACAGTGCTACTCAACGAATACATTCATGTAGACAGTAACCTTAAAAATCTCCTTAACTTTCCCTAATTTTTAGCCATCGCCGCCGTTTGAGATTCCGCTTACAGTGAAAGAGTGATGAGAAAGGGCTAAGACAAAACACAGCAAACCCTCTCATCACAAGGCTTCCAAAGACGCTCAATAGGCTCACAAGGCCCCTATTTCCAGCGACTCCGACTTGCATCTGCAACTGGAGTTGAGCCTGGCTGAGTTGTCCTACGGATTCGCACGCTGTTCGACGGTTTATTCCTATTCAATCATCAACTTCTCTCAATTCACAAAGGAACCCCCCAACCATGGCAAACATTACTGGTAATTCTGGCAACAACACCATCGATGGAACCGATCAAAATGACAAAATTCTGGGCGGTGCAGGCCACGACGTCATCGACGGTGGATCAGGAGATGACTTATTAAAAGGGCAGAAAGGTAATGATTTTGTGTTTGGTGGGGCAGGTGACGACACCATCCTGGGAGATGACCATAACTACAAAAGCAGTGATGGGCACGATATTTTGTGGGGCGGTAGTGGTGATGATGTCATCTCCGGTGGTGGCGGTGACGATATGATTCGGGGTTCGCGCTCCTACTACGACGCCTATGAACGGGAATACGATGTGCTGACGGGCGGGAAGGGCAACGATATGTTTATGATGACCGATGAATTCGGCAACCAGGCATATTTGGGGGATGACCTCTTAAATACTCAGAACTCTGCTGGGTTTGCCCTAATTACGGATTTCCAGGCCTCAATGGATAGCCCTAAGGACACAATTCAACTGGATGGGTTTGCCGCGCACTATCGGCTCATTCCTGTGTTTTGGGGACAACAGTTTGGCAAAGCTAACACCTCGAGCGTCACAGACGTAGCTCTGGTATCGATTGGTGTTAATCAGGATCAGCAGGACGTCGTAGCTGTGCTACAGGATGTTTCCACTCAGTTCCTTGCCAACCCTACAGGTTATCTGAATAACAACAACGTCTTCCAATTCCTCGGGTAGGTAGCTATCCAGCTCGTTCTAACTCCTTGCTCCATCGCCGTCCTTCTGGACGGCTTTTCTGCATTGATAACAAATGCCAGAACCCGCAGCAGTAAACGAAGCACCCATAATTGAGTAGAGTTTTGCCCAGGTTTTAGATAGAGATAATAATACTTATCTCTATCACACCATTCTTACACTATTTTACTGAGTGGAATGCTAAAGCCTTTTTCATATAGGCATCTACTGAGATTTAGATATCCAGGGATTCAGGTATCTGTCTGGAATCTTTAGATGTCCAGGTCTCCTGGTACCTGCACATTGTGATGAAGAATTCGGGCAACCCAATACTTGAAAGGATATGCTCTGAGGACTTTAAGGAATACCGAATTTTGGACAAATCGATAAATCTAGACATCTAGGTATCTAGACTTGTTGAATTAAAGAGTTCAGAAGTATAGGCTTGGGCATCACTCTCTGTCGAATCTTGATACTATGCGAACCTGTTCCTGCATTTCCTTATCAGGCGGGCAAGGCAAAACCACCACGATCTTCTTCACAGCCCTTTTGCTGGCTCAACAGGGTGAGCGAGTATTAGTCATCGACTCCGACCCTCAAGCCAATCTGACTTTCTACCTCAATCACGAAGTTCAGCCCAACCAACCCAGCCTGTTTGAGGTACTGACAGGTCAAATCGCCACCGAAGACGGCATCTACGAAACGAGCTATGAAAATCTTTTTCTCATTCCGGCTGATCGTGGCCTCTTCAAAGTATCCGATTACCTGAGTAGCAGCGGCACGGGGGCCTTCATCTTGAAGCTGCGGCTGAAAGCGGTGGCCGACCTTTTCGACTACGTCCTCATCGACGTGCAACCATCTCGCTCTCAGCTCTGCCTGACGGCAGTAGGGGCATCTGAGTACGTGGTCATTCCTGTCGAGGCTAACGTTAAAGGCATGAACAGCCTGATCGACACCATCGACTTCCTCAATGAGCAAAGTAGCCTGATGGCTTTCACAGGGCAAATTTTGGGCATCGTCCCCTTCCGCGATCGCTGGGTGGGCAACACCCAAACGCTGGAAGGACGGCAAAACATCGAAGCAATGCGGGAGTTTGCCGGAGACATCCCCATCCTGGCCTCCATCCGGGAATCTGAGAAATTCAAGAGCGCCGTTCGTCAGGGCAAATCTCTGGCTGACCTGGGCCAGAAAGACCTGCAATACCCCTTTGAACAAATCGTGGAGAAACTACAGCCATGAGCGACGCCCTTGAACGCCTGAAGAAACGCCAACGCCCCACTGTCCCTCCCCGCGATGCATCTCTCATCACCAATGCTCCTCATCCGCCTCAAATAAATACCTCGACATCGGTAAAACCTCAAACCCCAACCTCAAGCAAGCTAGAACCTGGGGTAGGGCTACAGACGAAGCAGAGTACGTTGCGCCTGGAACAAGGGGTGAGCGATCGCCTGCAAGCCGTAGCTCGTAGCGAAGGGCTATGCCGCGAAGTGCTGATTGAGGCCATGTTTGAATACTGCGAAGCACATCCTGAGGCCATGCAGTCGGTTATAGAAGAATCCAAGACTAAGAACGACCACCGCCAGCAGATCGCCAACCTCAAACGTGCCAAATCGATGATGCAGCGCTTCGGCAACGCCGGGTAGCTCCTGCATTGTAGAATCTCTATTCTTTTGCTCCGCAATGCTCAGAAGTCATCCCTTTTCTTGAGGGACGATCATTCCGCCATATTCTGACGCGTTGCGCTTCTACGACCACGAGATCCCAGTCACTCGGATTTACTCCCTGGGTTGAGGGAGCGATTGAACGTTGTGATTAGAGCAGGAAACGACTGAATCCCTATTACGGAATCCCATTAATTTGGATCCAGGCGAGCGCCTCTGCTATCAAAATCGGGTCACCCGACTCCAAATACCGTCGCATTCGATCCCGGTGTTGCTGTTGTTGCCCCTCCAGGCGGATACGTTTATGGTTCTCGATGGCCTCTTGCGTTGCTGTTTCCTGCACCATCTCGATGATGGTCATTGGCGGGTCGCTGGTATTACACCCAGGGGCTAGCTCGTCTGGTGGGCGATCGCCGAAATCCTTCTCCTGCAGGGTATTACAGCCATCAGTTTGCAATAAGTTTCTCGCGGTCCGGGCGTAATCCTCTAAAGATTGCGCCCATCCGCTATCTAACTGGGGGGGAAGGGGGGGGTTTTCCACAGCTTCCGTTACCGCCTCTTGTAGATGGGCGGGGTGCCACAGGTCGCGATGGCGATAGAGGGTGCTGCCGCTGATCTTGTGTTGAACGAGAGCTTTAAATCGCTCAGTCGTACCAACCGGAAGGGTTTTACTGGCGAGCAGTTGGGCGATCGCCTGCCGAATCTTCTCCCGAGCTGTCTGGGCCTGCTGCTCGTTCCACGATAGTTTCTTCTCCTGGGGTTCGGAGGTCGGCTGTAGAGTGCTAACCGTGCTGCTCTTCAGGCCGTAGTGGAAGTATCGGCTAGTTTCGACACACCGGGCCCATTCCTCGGCCCGTTTGTGGATCTCGTGCTGGTGTCGGCACCAATCCTGATAGCCCGGCAGAGCGGTTGCAACCTTGACAATTTGCTGCACCAGGTCGCTGCCTTCTAGCGGCGCTCCTCCTGCCAGGATGTGGCCGAAGATGTATTCACGCATGGCAATACGTCCCAACAGATGGTTGGTTTGGCCATGGCCTGTCCAACCTTGCTCGATCTCGGCGTGGAGGTCGTTGAGGAACTTAGCTGCGTTGGTAGAAACTCTGTATTGCCGCCGCCGATAGATTTTCAAGACCCGCTTGATGTTCGTCTCTGTGACCTCGTTCTGCTGGGCGCAGAACTGCCACTGTCGCACGAATTCCCCTTGGGGGCTGTAGATGGGTTCCCATCCTTCTGTGAGCAGATACGAGCCTATTTGTAGGGGTAGACGGTGGGCTGCATAGAGCTGAGGTTTGCCCTTAGGGATGTAGGGTTTTGGGTCGGGGAAGATTTCGAGTTGCCCCGCTGCAATCTTGAATCCGGCATGTTCGACCAGCGCGGCGATCGCCAACGCCAGGGAGCCAGATTTCTGCGCCCGAGCCAAAGGCAAGTAGATATGAATACCCCCGCTGTAGGAACTGAAGAGTTTCAGGCTATGAGTGATTCCTAAAGGTTCCAGGACCTCTAGAATGCGGCGGATTGCGAAGGGATCACGCTTTGGGTGGTACGGGCTGCCGGTGTCGATGTCTAGCAGGGCATAGCTGGTTTCTTTGCCAAATCGGACACCGTAGAGGAACGAGCCCTGTTCGATCAGGCGATCGCTCAGGGGATGGCGGCTTTCAGTTTGCCACTCGACGGCGTGCCCCGGTTGGGGTTGGGGTGCCCAGATGTAATCAAGGCGGTGGGGAAAAAGGGCGAGGAAGGGGTTTTGGCCTTCCCGAACATACTGGAAAGGAGCTGGTTTCTGTGAGGGAAGCATAAGGGTTCCAAAGCTGTAGCGTTTGCTCAGACGGGATTTTTTACCTTGTGCTGTCCAAATCCTGGCGATCTCTGTACCCAACAGGTCGGTAAGTTCTGTTACAAAAACTCGGCAAACAAAACTTTTCCTACACAAAGTTGTGCAAGATTGTGCCAGGCATTGCTATGATGCTCTACAAAGCTCCGTGAAAGGTAGTTACATACTTTTCCTGGAAACTTGTTGGTTGGGAAACTGGGGTTTTGGGTTTTAAGTTGAACCCAGTTTCGTAGAGCATCTGAGCGCTTGGGCAGCATAAATTCCTTAAGTGTTCAGACATCCTCCTTGGCTTACAAAGCCAATTTATAGTTGTTAAACTCCCTGTCTGTGTCTCCGCACAACAGGGAGTTTTAATCTATTTAACACTTAAACACTCCTCATGGAGCATTTAAAAAATCGTCATTGTGAGGCGATCCGCCGGTGTTGCAGGGCAAAAATACGCCGGAGTGATAGACGAAACTATACGCCGGAGTGATAGACAAAAGTGGGTCGTTATACGCCGGAGTGATAGACAAAACTATACGCCGGAGTGATAGAGAAATTTTAGAAACCCTTGATTTGTAAAGCTTTTAAAAAAGTGACTTGCAAAAACTATACGCCGGAGTGATAGACGAAACTATACGCCGGAGTGATAGACAAAAGTGGGCCGTTATACGCCGGAGTGATAGACGAAACTATACGCCGGAGTGATAGACAAAAGGCTCAAAAATGTACGCCGGAGTGATAGAACTCTGTCCAGAGTGTTAAGAAAAATTAAGGCTGGAGCTTGGATCCAGGGCAATGAAGGTTATCTAAAATTTGTGGGCCCACGATACTCTCTCAACACACCCTGAATCATTGAGTAAAATTTCCCCTAACCCTATGGTTTATGTATGAGTCGGAGTGACAAGAACCTATCCTTTCCGGTTGATGGTCAGTTACTCATGGTTCTTCCTAGAGCCTCCGCTTCCGCTAAAAATCCTGATGTACAGCTTCCGGTTTTGCGTTCCGACCGTGATGGATACTATCTGGAAATGCGGGTTGAGGCGGATTCCAATGGCTCTGGTGAGGTATCGGTGACCCGGCGGGTTTCCCTCGAAGACCTGACTGCCGAAGAATGGGAGGAACTCAAGCACCAATACGACAGCCTGAACTTCGATGCGCTGGTGGCTCAGGGCGTTGGCAAAGGGCTGGAGAAGATCCAAGACCGAAAAATCCAGCGGCTGTTCGTGGCCCTCATGACGTTTCTCAATCCACGTCAGGTGGCGATCGTGCTGTACCTCTACAAGCTGGCAGCGGAGCAGGATGACGGCCCTGTAGTAACCTTCCGTTCTAATGATTTGTTAGAAAGCCTGGGGTACTCCAAAACCAGGGGTGGCAGCTTTCATGCCAGAGTCAGGTCCCAGCTCAACCAGGATCTGGTGGCTCTACACCGCGTTGAGTTGATGATGGCAAAGTCATTGCGGGATGGGAACAAGATTGGGGCAGAGGTTCTGATCAAAAGCATCCTCCGGATCAGGAGCTATAAGATGGACAACCTCTCCCGGGACTTTGATCTGGGGAAGGCGGCGGACTATACCTATGAACTGGCAGACTCCTACACTATCTCCCTGGAGTTCTTTGAGGGGACAGGGCGCACCGGGGATTATGTCCTATTTGCCAGCGACATTGACATCACGCAAAAACACGGCAGCAATGCCAAAAACGACTATAAGACGAAGTTACTGGTCTACCTGGCCAGTCGCTTAAAGTGGGACTCGCCACAGGATCGGCAGTACCTGGTAGTTTCGAAGCAATATCTATTTAAGAACCTGGATTTGCTGGGGAGCAACAAGTCTCGCAACAACCAAATCTTCTGGCGTACCGTTGAAGAGTTGCAGCAGGAGGGTTACATCTTGGGGGCACAGGAGTTGACGGAAAAGCGGAAGACGAGTGTGCAGTTTCAAATTAACCCTGAGAAGCTTACGTTGGGAGCGAGGTAAAGACTGTAAGCAGTTGCGCAGCAGATGCTAGATGTTGCACTCATCTTGAGCAGCTCAGATCGGCCGTAGCCGCACGAAACGCCATAGCAGAGGCAAGCCTTCGGATTGTAAGTAACACCGGCGTTTGCCATTGATACATAGTTCCAATCCAGAGAATCCATATTCCCCTAGTTCACTCAACCAGTACCAGATCTGCCCCAATTCAAGATACTCCTCAAAGGTTGCAGTGCTTATGCTTAACAGATCATCTTCAGTCAAGTCATTCTTGGAACTGATCGTGAACTGTGCAAACTTCTCTCGAATAACTTCGGGTAATGATTGCATTAAGGCTGTAATGCGAGCGTCTGACATCGTGAGCTTTTCCAGGAATAGTGTGATAGATGGCAATAGGATATGCACAAAACTGCTACTGCCAATCGGCTCTGCTAACGGCGATCGCACCAGTAGCCCGTTATAGAGAGCTTTCACTAGTTCACCATCCATGAGGATCTGGAAAAACAGTACGTTTTGAAAAGTCTCAAGGGTGACCACGAGTAAGCCTGGAAGGGGGCGATCGCCTCCCAAGAGGGCATCACAACAGCCCATCAAACCCTGGGCCAGGCTGTGCCAATTTCACAGATATTTCATAGGCTCTCTATAGGGTTTTAGCCAGGGATCCGAGAAGCGATAGGCAGGGGAGGCGATCGCCATGACTGAACATGTGAAAGGGTTGGTTGTGGGGGCGCTCTTTTTCCTGGCTACCGCTGCGTTTGTCCATGAAGGTGTAGAAGATAGACAGCTCTCGGAAAAAGCCGTTTTGACAGGATTGGCTGGTCTCGGTGGATTCGGGGCAGGCTATGCCTTTGGCCGAAGCTTGTAGAAGATGGTTTATGTTTCAAGCTTGCGAATGGGGTATGGCTTGCCTTTAGAACACGCTTTAGTTGTACTGGAACTCTATCTGGAACTGAGCCGTGTAGGAGCGATCGCCTCATCGTTTATGAACGAAGGCGTAGAAGTAGTAATCACAGTTTCTCCACAGCAAAGGTTTTATCAACTTTGGCTTGACTTACGCCATCTTTCTGCAAGTAGCGTTAACCCTCCTGTCGCGACGGTCTCCAGTCCTTCGATGCTTTATTCTCCTGAGTGGGCTCTCAATGTTAAACGAGCGTCTTAATTGCCCGGGTCTCTAGGGGAATTTCCAATGGGTTTGAACCTGCTTTAAAGGGAACAAACGCACAAACGCAGCCTTATATATAGCGGAAGGCTACAGCAACGGCAGCACATAGAGCTTGCAACTTCTCGCTCTTATCCTCCTCTCTCATCAAATCAAAACACAGCAGAGATATTGGAAATTGGGTGATGGATGAGGGAAATCAGTAGGGAAATAGACAACCTCTGGGGATGAATTAGAGCGTCGGGGAATTCTAGGAAGACCCATGTCATCTGGCAGAACCAACGGATCTCCAGTACTCCTCCCTAGACAGAACCATGAGAAACATCCGCGAAATTGGACTTGCAGTGCTCTGTGGAGCCGTGACAACTCTTGCCCTTTTCCCTGCCCCAGCCAACGCTTGGGGTCCAGTGTATGAATTTGGGGACTGCACTATTGATACAGGCACTCAGAGGGAAACGTTTGAGTGCTACGTGAGCACGAGAGGAGAAACAGACTCATTCTCCATGGAGATTATTCGTTCTGTTAGCGGAAATCCCAGCAGAGATTCATTAGTCGGCACCTACTACGCACCTAATTCTGCTGGTTCGGATCACATGACATTTGAGTGGAGTGATGGAGCAGAAGAACGTGTGCAAGCCTCAGACTTCAATAACCCTGAAGATTGGGCGTTCTGGATACAAGGGGGCTGTGGTATTGGCTTTCAGCGATTAACATTAGATATGTAGAGGCTGATTACTCCCAGAATGAGGAGATTAAAACTCTGGAAAGCCTGGTATTCGAGGTTTAGGGTTTCCTCTGTTTGAAGGTGAGGGTGCCGAGCACCCCCACCTTCAAACAGAGGTTGATTTCCGCGGCTTAGTACCAAGCAGTCAGAATTAAGGTTTGGAGTAGCTTTGCATCTTGCTTCGAGTTGCAAGGTAAGTGTGCTACGTACGTCCTTGTGTTCTAGAGGGGCGATCGCTGCTCTAGAACCGTATTCGACCTAGTGCATGGGCAACCATCCCACATAAAGAAGCCCACCGCTAACGCCTTCTTGGCACGGTGGGCAGAGGTGCAAATGTGTCACTGAATGGCTTTAGTTTCCCCACCTACTAGCAACAATCCTTCAGCAGGATTACTAGCCGTGCAGCAAGCAGCGCGATGTTACTAGGGGCGCTAAAGATCATGTATTCAATCACCTGTAATTGTTGTTGTGGAAGTGGTGGCAAATCCGCCATTCCTACAGCAACAATTACAGATTGTTTTATACGTGTTTATCAAGAAAATTTCTCGGCTGTTTTCTAGACAGGTGGTGTGGGTGGAGTAGGAATCCTATGTGCCCTTTTTCCATGCTTAGGATCACAAATAAAACAACCTGTAATTCTTTTTGTGAGAGGGGCGGCAAAGCCGCCCCTCTCACAAAAAGAATTACAGGTTATTCAATACACGATCCTTATTCATAGGTCTGGAACATAACCCTTTTCTGGAACGAGGAGCAATAAATTTGTATTTTAATAGGTTGCACTTTATACCTGGCGACTAGTAGAGGGTCGCAATTCAATCCATTCACGGTTTTACCGAAAAGCGAGATTGCAGTGATTTCTTCATGGCATAACCCACTTCCATCGGAGGGGGATAAGTCTCATCAGGTCGTTGTCTGTTGTTATAAGGACAAATGGGTTCCAATCCTGGTGTACCCGCTTAAGGATGCAATTGCATTGCGTCAAAAAGCACAGTCTTTTGGCAAAGATCTCTTTATTTGCCCAGTCAATGGCTTTTCCAGTAAGGAACTGGAGCGGCTGTGAAACAGGACTTAGCAGAAATAATGGCGATCGCTTGAGTGCAGCTTAAGAATTGAGTGTTGCTAAATAGAGCTATGAAATGGAGTGTGGAACTACAGTTCCACACTCCATTTCATAGCTCTATTTAGCAACGGGAAGAATTGATTTAAGTGACGGCCTGAAGACAGCCCTCAAGCCGTCACTTGGCTCAGTTATTACACAGACTGATAGACCTGCAGAAGCACATCAGCGATGTATCCATATCCCAGGACGAACTGGCTGCACTTGTGCTGGGCAGGGCCAACCTCCGCAGTGGCAGAAACCACATACAGACCGGGATCCATCTCCCACTTCTGAGCAGTACCAGGAAGTGCCAGGGTGTATTCGTACTCATCCTTCTTGGTATAGATGGTGATTGGCTGATCCACTTCGTCAGCAATGTTGCCCTGACCTTCAAAGTGAAAGTTCATCGTAATCTTGGTTTCCAGGCACATCAGCAGAGCAGACAAGGGTGACTTGTTGAAGGTAATTTTTGCGCTTGCAACAATCCCTTCGTCCTCTGCCACGATGTAAGGAGACTGGGCAGGAGCCACGAAGTCAGGAAGCATAGGCTCTCCAGTAGTTCCATTGACTTTTAGGTCAGACAGCGTGAAGAACACAGGTCCCAAGATGTTACGGGAATAGGTTTCTGTTGCCGTAACCTGGTCGCGCTGCGCTCTTGCTGCTGCTAGAGCGGGGGAGATGGTTGTATCAGCCATGGTTATGTCCTCTTAGGTGATATTGAGTGAGTCCGTTGTCAGCAGAATTAACAGCATCCGTTGGGCTTGTATTGAATGCGCTGCTTGGCAACTGGACTAACTATGGCATCCCAATTTCTCCCAAGCAGTCCTCACTATGGGTACTATTTATTCGTCCGAGTAATTTCACGGCGAGGAAACGTGGAAGCTCACCAATGTCCATCCTCAAAAGGGCACCCCTCGTAAGCTCGGTTCTGGCCGTTAAACCTTCCATCTACGATTTTGGGATTACCTAAAGCTGGGAGATTGGTTAAAAAGCTTGATATGAGGGATTTAGGAGATATTGGAGCAGGAATTTTCGAATTTTTTGAGAAAAGGGGTTTACAAAGTTGCATGGAACTTG
>NZ_JACJOO010000042.1 GCF_014695575.1 Leptolyngbya sp. FACHB-8
GTTGGTCTGGCGCTGAACTTACGGGCTTACGACTTCGTGTCGCAGGAAATCCGAGCAGCGGAAGACCCCGAGTTTGAGACGTTCTACACCAAGAACATTCTGCTGAATGAGGGCATCCGTGCTTGGATGGCTCCTCAAGATCAGCCCCATGAAAGCTTTGTATTCCCCGAAGAGGTACTTCCCCGTGGTAACGCTCTCTAGTAATGCCGTTGTCGCAGGAAATCGCGACCAGGAGTCGTCCGGGTTTGCCTGGTGGGCAGGGAATGCTCGTCTGATCAACCTGTCTGGCAAACTACTGGGTGCACACGTCGCCCACTCTGGCCTGATCGTATTCTGGGCCGGCGCGATGACCCTGTTTGAAGTGGCTCACTTCATCCCCGAAAAGCCCATGTATGAGCAGGGCTTCATCCTTCTGCCTCACCTGGCAACTCTGGGTTGGGGTGTCGGTCCTGGCGGTGAAGTTATCAATACTTTCCCTTACTTCGTAGTGGGTGTACTTCACCTCATCTCCTCTGCGGTTCTCGGTCTCGGCGGTATCTATCACGCCGTTCGTGGTCCCGAAACTTTGGAAGAGTACTCCAGCTTCTTTGGCTACGACTGGAAAGACAAGAACCAGATGACCAACATCATCGGTTATCACCTGATCCTGCTGGGTGTAGGTGCTTTCCTGCTGGTGTTCAAGGCCATGTTCTTTGGTGGTGTTTATGACACCTGGGCTCCCGGCGGCGGTGACGTTCGCGTTATCACCAACCCCACTCTGAACCCCGTGACCATCTTCGGCTACCTGCTGAAGTCTCCTTTCGGTGGTGAAGGTTGGATTGTCAGCGTTAACAGCATGGAAGACATCATTGGTGGTCACATCTGGGTGGGCTTCATCTGTATCGCTGGTGGTGTATGGCACGTTCTGACCAAGCCCTTCGGCTGGGTGCGTCGCGCCTTTGTTTGGTCTGGTGAAGCTTACCTCTCCTACAGCTTGGGCGCGTTGTCCCTGATGGGCTTCGTAGCTGCTTGTATGGTGTGGTACAACAACACCGCTTATCCCAGCGAATTCTATGGTCCTACTGGCCCTGAAGCGTCTCAAGCGCAAGCTCTGACCTTCCTGGTTCGTGACCAGCGTCTGGGTGCTAACGTTGGTTCTGCTCAAGGTCCTACGGGTCTGGGTAAGTACCTGATGCGCTCTCCTACTGGTGAAATCATCTTCGGTGGTGAAACCATGCGCTTCTGGGACTTCCAGGGTCCCTGGCTGGAGCCCCTCCGTGGTCCCAACGGTCTGGATCTGGACAAGATCAAGAACGATATTCAACCCTGGCAAGCTCGCCGTGCGGCTGAGTACATGACTCACGCTCCTCTGGGTTCTCTGAACTCTGTGGGTGGTGTAGCAACCGAAATTAACTCGGTTAACTATGTATCTCCTCGCGCCTGGTTGGCGACCTCTCACTTCGTACTGGGCTTCTTCTTCCTGGTCGGTCACCTGTGGCACGCGGGTCGTGCTCGGGCTGCTGCCGCTGGTTTCGAGAAAGGTATCGATCGTGAGACCGAACCCGTATTGGCAATGCCAGATTTGGATTAATCCTTAGTTCTGGTTCATTTTAGAGGTCCCCTTCGGGGGGCCTCTTTTCTATACCGGTATTTTGTTAGGTGTGTGAAACACATCTAGCAAAACACCTCATTCGCGTTATGTTCCTTGCGTGGAGGCAAATGTGTACAACCCCTGGGGGTAGTGCTTTGCCTTAAGATGGGAAATACATGAATGGCTTGTGATTAAAAACTTTGATATGAGTTACCCGGTTTGGACGCCTGACGCTAAGGCAAAGCTCAATAACATTCCCTTTTTTGTTCGTGCCCAGGCACGTATTCGAATTGAGCAAATTGCTCGGGATGAAGAATTAGAAACTGTCACTGCCGAATTGGTAGAAAGGGCCCGCCAGGAATTTGGGCAGTAGACATTTAAACCAGGGGAAAACGTCATGACAGGTCAGGAATTTGGACAAGTCAGTGTTGAAGAGCTGGCACAACGGTTAGCAGAAGACCCAGTTGACCTTCAACTGATTGATGTGCGGGAACCAGAGGAGTTGGCGATCGCCCAACTCCCCACCTTCATCAACCTCCCCCTCAGTCAATATGGGGAATGGTCTACAAACGTTAATCAGCGCTTGAGCCCAGAAAAAGAAACCCTGGTGCTCTGCCACCATGGTGTGCGTTCTGCACAGATGTGCCAGTGGTTAGTGTCCCAAGGTTTTAGCAATGTGAAGAATATTGCGGGGGGTATCCATGCCTACTCTGTTTACGTCGATCGCTCTGTGCCTCAGTACTGATGGGTTTGCTGGATAGAGCCATGAGATTGGAGGGAAACGCCAACCAATTTCATGGCTCTATCGAGAACGAGGGTATTCATAGATACCCATGGACAAACCCTGAAGCGCTAAATTACGATCAGCTCACGACCTTAAAAACTATTTAAGATTTTCCGAATGGATGCTCCGGTTCAGCTCAATAAACGGCAACAGCGAGTCTTAGGAGCAACAGTACGCCATTACATTGCAACGGCGCGGCCTGTTGGCTCAGAGGCCCTGGTTGAAGAGTTTCAGCCCCGCGTTAGCCCAGCTACGATTCGTAATGTAATGGGCTTCCTGGAAAAGTCTGGGTTACTATTTCAGCCCCACACCTCGGCGGGGCGGGTGCCTTCAGACAATGGTTATCGTATGTATGTGGATCATCTGGTAACGCCATCGGAGCAGGTAGCCCGTCAAATTGATGGCGTTCTTTCTAGCAAGCTGCTACCAGATGGTTACAGCCTGGAAGCTATCTTGCGAGGGGCCGCTCAAATCCTCTCGACGTTGAGTGGTTATATTTCCCTGGTGACCATGCCACGAGTTCTAGCGGCTCGCCTGCGCCATCTGCAACTGGTGCAGGTAGATCCGGGCCGGCTCATGATGATTGGCGTGTTGGATTCTTACGAAACCCAGTCCATTGTGATTGATCTGCCAGCTTCGGATAATCCCCCCGATCCTGACTTGCTGGATCGAGAGTTGCAGGTGCTTTCCAATTTCCTCAATCAACATTTACGAGGCCGTTCGCCCACAGATACGGCTACCCTCAATTGGCGTGAATTGGGCCGTGAATTTGATCAGTATGCTGAGCTGATGCGTCATGCTCTCTCAGAAATGCATCGGCGCTCAATGGATTCTGTTGCCTCACAGATGTTTGTAACGGGGGTTGCTGAGGTACTGCGACGTCAGCCTGAATTTGCTGAAGTGCAGCAGGTTCAGCCCATTGTCCATCTACTGGAGTCGGAACAGGAGCAACTGTGCGAGTTGATTTTTGATCCGATTCATCTTCAGAGCGATCGCCGGGTCACGATCCGCATCGGTTCTGAAAATCCCCTGGAGCCCATGAAGGGTTGCACGCTAATTTCGGCAATCTATCACTGTGGCGAAACCTCAGCAGGCAGTGTTGGAATGCTAGGGCCGACTCGAATGGTGTATGAGGATGCGATCGCTCTTGTAGAGGCTACGGCTGGCTATCTGACTGAAAGCCTTAGCTAGGTTGGCTCCTACTGGATGAAAAACCTCTGGTTTCCCATCCAATTTCAATTATTTTGTGTGTGCATCGCGCATGCAGAATAACTTATGAAGATGTGCCTAATATTCTGGGTGCTGCCTAAGCAGGACGTAGAACATTAGGTGCATTTTCATATTGAATTGGTACAGGTGTTGAGTGAAGACGTATGACCTATTGCCTTGGAATTGTGACCCGCAGTGGTCTCGTCATGGGCGCTGATTCGCGAACCAATGCTGGGGTGGATTATATTTCTACCTACCGCAAGTTATTTGACTTATCGGTGCCAGGGCAGCGGGTTATTTTAATCTGCACATCAGGCAATCTCTCGATTACCCAGGCCGTTATCCATGCCCTCCATCAGGACTTAAAAATTGGCGAAAACGAAAACGTTCACTCGCTGCTAACGATGTATGAGATTGCCTGCTACATCGGCAAAAAAATCCGCGAGATCCAGGAGACTGAGCGGCCCTGGTTGGAACGGGATCGTATTGATTACACCTGTACTCTTTTGCTGGGCGGGCAAATTCAGGGAGAACAGACCGAGCTGTATATGATTTACAGCCAGGGCAATTGTATTCAGGCGGCTCGCGAAACCCCATTTCTCCAGATCGGTGAAACCAAGTATGGCAAGCCCATCATGGATCGCATCCTGACCTACGAGACATCGGTAGAAGATGCTGCTAAGTGTGCCCTCCTGTCCATTGATTCAACGATGAAGTCCAATATTTCCGTTGGGCCGCCGATTAATCTGGTGATGTATCGAGCGGATAGTCTGGTCGTGAAGCATCAACTGACCTTGCAGCCGGGCGATCGCTACCTCGAAGACATCCGTAAGCAATGGGAGCATTCGATCCGCACCGCTTTTGAACAAACTCCCGACGTCCTCTGGTATTAGCTCAATACACCGCTGAGCGATAGAGGATTTTGTTATGTGTGGTGTGCAAAGCCCACCACACATAACAAAATGCGTCACTTCTAAGGCTGGTATAAAAGTTTCAACTGGTTATGAGGACTGCGTCATAATCACAATCCCCATAGCCTACTGGTTAGGGGTTTTAGGACTCTAAATCCTCAATTTCCTTAGGAACGCCTGCAGTCAGCACATCATACCCCTCGGCTGTAACCAGCACATCATCTTCAATGCGGATGCCAATACCCAGCCAGCGCTCGGGTACGTCCGGTTGTCCTTCGGCAGGTTTGATGTCGGGCTTGATGTAGATACCGGGCTCCACCGTAGTTACCTGGCCGGATTCCAGAGTGTGCGGCGTTTCACCATGTTGATAGACGCCAACATCATGCACATCCAGCCCCAACCAGTGACCTGTGCGATGCATGTAGAAAGGCTTGTACTTCTCCTCTTTGATAATTTCCTCTTTGTCTCCTTGGAGTAGCCCCAAATCCAGTAAGCCATCCACGATAACGCTAACGGCGGTGTCATGAATTTGGCTGTAGGGGTTGCCAGGATGCACCTGAGCGATCGCCTGCTTTTGAGCCTCCAGCACAATGCTGTATAGAATGCGCTGTTCCTCAGTAAAGTGCCCGCTGACGGGGAAGGTGCGAGTAATATCCGAGTTGTAGTAGCCGTAAGCGCATCCAGCATCAATCAGCAGCAACTCTCCGTCCTGCATCTGACGCGTGTTCTCGGTGTAATGGAGGATGCAGGCATTGGCTCCAGAGGCCACGATGGAGGGATAGGCCGGTCCCGATGCCCCGTTAAGCCGGAAAGTATGTTCAATCTCGGCTTGCACCTGATATTCGAAAGCGCCCGGTTTGGCGTAGGCGATCGCTCGATTATGCGCTTCTTCTGCAATTTGCGCGGCGCGACGCATCAGATCCAGCTCAGCTTGGCTTTTTAACAGGCGCATTCCATGCAAGATGGGGCCGGGGTCTTCAATGGCGATCGGGCCAGTGCCGCGCTTGGGATAGGTGGCCATAAGCCGTTGCCAGAGACGTAGCAGCTTATCGTTAAAGGAGGAATCTCGACCCAATCGATAATAGATGCGATCGGCCCCTTTCACATACTCGGATAGTTTTTCGTCCAACTCTTCGATGGAAAAGGCAGCATCGGCCCCGAAGCGTTCTTTGGCTGCTTCTACGCCAACCCGATAACCAGTCCAGGTTTCCTTGTCGGGGTCTTTGGGTTGTACAAATAAAACAAATTTGTGTTCCTCATGGTGAGGAGCTAACACAGCGACGGCTTGTGGCTCATCAAAACCCGTTAAATAGAAGAAGTCGCTGTCTTGCCGAAAGTTGTATTCCACATCATTGTGCATCACGGCCAGAGGCGCACTGCGAAACACTGCTACGCCTTTGCCGATACGAGTCATCAACTGTTCGCGTCGCTGAGCAAATTCCGAGTGATGCATGAGATGTAGAACCTACAGGATTAGGATAAAGACCAGGCCTTGATTCCCAATCCTAGCGAGTCCCCCCATAAATAGACAAGTTGGGATAGCTGATTCTCCGCAGCGCTATGGACGGTTAACGTTGGTTTGAAAAAAGGAGAGGTGGTGCATCGCACCACCTCTCCTTTTTTCAAACCAACAGGAGAACAACCCGAACTGTTGAAGCCGTAGCCCTTAGAACGGGTAACTTAATACCTCAATGCGGCTTCCTTGAGAGGGTAAGCTACCCGACGAGACGGATAGAGAATCGCCTCGGCGCTGTACGGGTGTGCCACTCATCACGCTGAGAAATTCATCTAAACCTGCAATCTCGCAGGCGTTAGCATCGGCTGCCTGGGTACGGTATTGGGTTGGAATGATGATACGGGGGTTGAGAGTTTGGATAGCCTGACGGGCTTCTTCAGCGTTATAGGCTTTGGGGCCACCGCCAACGGGAACCAGTAACACATCCGGACGGCCAATGAGAATCTGTTGTTCTACTTCAATGGGGGCAGCCGCGCCTCCCAGGTGCGTAATGTTGAGCCCGCCCATATCCCAGCGCCAGATGATGTTGGTGCCAAAACGCTGGCCACCCTGGCGATCGTGGTCAATACCAATGCCTTGGATTCGCAACCCATTGATTTCATAAGCACCGGCTTCAGCTAGAAGTCGGGGGTTGCCGGGTAGTCCATCTAGTGATCCTTCATCAAATAGGCGGCTGCTAATCATCACCAGATCAGCAGATACACGCGGAGCCCGGTAACCTGCCGTACAACCAATAGGCCGGAAAGGATTAACCAGAATGCGACGGCCGCCCCCTGTGAACAGAAAACAGGTGTGCCCTAAAGATTGGATTGTCACACCGGAAGCCTGAGCCTGAGCTCTTTGAGCCAGCAGACTAGAACCCAGGGCGGAAAATAGCCCTGCACTGGCATAGGGGATAAACTTGCGTCGCTTCATACCTACCTCAACAGGAACCTGAACAGAGCGCGCAAAACGTCTGCCAGGGGACAAAACAACTATTAGCCTACAGGGGAGGGGCGATCGCCCCTCCCCTTGTGCCAGAATATAGCCGCGTCACATATACTTTGGTTCCGCTGGGTGTGTGGTGTGCAAAACACACCACACACCCAGCGGAACTAAACAGCACGAAGAAGGAGTTAAACTTCGCGGCTTCCTATACCAGCCAGCGCTGGAGCCTTGGGAATTGCAGAAAGGAAGTTTCTCAGCAGCTCCTTTCCAGCTTCAGTCAAGATGCTCTCTGGGTGGAACTGTACGCCCTGGATGTGAGGGAACTCCCGGTGACGGACACCCATAATCGTGCCATCTTCTACCCAGGCTGTGATTTCCAGCACGTCCGGGCAGGTTTCGCGCTCAATGACCAGACTATGGTAGCGAGTTGCTTGCATCGGGTTCTCGACCCCAGCAAAGACGCCCACCCCAGTGTGATGAATCGGAGAAGTTTTACCATGCATCAGTTCACCGGCTGAGGTAATGGTTCCGCCAAATACCAGACCAATGCCCTGATGCCCCAGGCAAACGCCCAGAACAGGGGTTGTCGGCCCCAACTCTCGAATGACTGTGGGAGAGATGCCAGCATCTTCTGGGCGACCCGGCCCTGGTGAAATGACGATCGCATCTGGCTTCAGACTACGAATTTCATCCAATGAGATTTGGTCGTTGCGATAGACGCGAATATCCTGGGCGACGGGCAACTCAGCACCCAGCTCTCCCAGGTATTGCACCAGATTGTAGGTAAAGCTGTCGTAATTGTCGATAACGAGAATCATGGTGGAGGAGATCAGCAGAGAAAGGGCAAATAGTGTTGACGAAAGCCCGAATTCGATTAAAGCAGGTCTAGCCGATGGAGCAGAGGGGGGAATAACAGCGAACCTGCAACTAGCACAGCGGCCAGAGCTGAGATGAGCACTGCTCCTGCAGCACAATCCTTGGCTGTTTTAGCCAGTTCGTGGTAAGTCTGCTTCACCGTCAAATCCACCACCGATTCCAGGGCGGTGTTGAGCAGTTCCATGGTGAGGACGGCACCGATAGTGAGGCCGATGACGGCAATTTCGATGGGGCTAAGGGCGAGGTAGATGCTGAGGGCGATCGCCAGAGTTCCCACTAATAGATGAATTCGAAAATTGCGCTGGGTGAAGAAAGCGTAAGTAATGCCAGACCAGGCGTATTTGAAACTCAAGAATAGACTCGGGGCAATTTGCCAGGCCAGGTCACGATTGGGCTTCGCAAATTTAGCAGCATTGGGGTGAGTCTCTTTCGAGAGTTGTTGTGTCATAGGGGCACCGATACGTTCTGTTGCGTCTGGGACAATTCCGCGGGAACCCGTGCTTTCTGAAACCTCGTACTCATCCATGGCATCTTAGGGTGGACACTGAGCAGGCAATGAGCTGGAGGGAAATCCTTGGTTCAGACTATCACTCATCATGGGGGTCATCATACTGAATTTTGAGGCCCACAGTCTGTAACAAGGCTTCTTGTTCTTTTACCATGCTCTGAAAACTCGCTTCATCCGGATGATCCCATCCCAATAGATGCAGCAGGCCGTGAGTGCTCAACCAGACTAGCTCATGTTCCAGTGAATGTCCTCGTTCCTCTGCTTGTCGCTGAGCCGTTTCCACGGATATAACGACATCGCCCAGGTATAAAGGCATCTCCTCCAGCATCTCCTCGGGTTGAGGATAATCCACTTCCAGAGCCGCAAAAGCCAGCACATCGGTAGGCTGGTCTTTTTGGCGGTAACTAGCGTTCAATTCTTGAATCTCGGCATCATCAGTCAGCCGCAGGCTGAGCTCGTAGGCATTAATAGGGGATTGATCGATCTGTAAATGCGATAGCCAGGCTTCGAACCACTGTTGCCAGGTTTCCTCCTCAATGGGGCCTGCGGCACTATCGGAGTCATTTACGGCCTCGTCGTCTCCAAAAAAGGGAGCCTGGAAATTCAACTCAACCTGAAGGGGGGTATGAACTTCACTCATCGCGTCAGGTAGGCTAGACCCACCAAAAGCAATAGCAATCCACTGGCCGTCAGGGCAAAGTGGAACAGGGACTTTCCACCTTTGCGAACCATGTTACGCATGGCTAATTTGACATAACTGGGAGGCGGCTCTGGGGCAGTATGTGGAGTAGCTTCGGCCTCGGAGGTGGTAGGCACAGGAATAGCCTGTGATTCAGATATGGGCTGTGATTCAGACATAGGTGTGGCGATTGAAGTCATGCATGGATGGAAGGGAAACCCGATCCATCTGCCCTTATTCTAGGGCGCACGTAACAAACTGTTAATCGGTCTGGGCGATCGCCCAGCCTATCCTTATTCCACGATGAGGCTTAGTAATTGCCAGTTCTAAGGAACACAAATCAAACAACTTTTTGCGGGAGTGGGCGTTTAGCCCCTACTCCCACAAAAAATGATAGGGTGTTGAATCCACAATCCTAAATAGTTTAGAAGGGTTGTCTTTCGTGCGCTTCGTGTACGAAAGACAACCCTGAAAACAGAACTAGTGTTGCAAACACCAAATTTTGCAACATGGGGGTTTGGAGGCGAAGCCCCCAAGAAGGGGTTTTACCCCTTCACCCCTTACAAAACTTTCGTTTTGCTGTACTAGAACTGCTTATCAGACAGAAATCCTATCGCCCTGCCTGTACCCAACCGCTGGCTGTACACGTAGCAAGTCCACTACGCGGCATCGGTAAGGTCGAGAGGCACCAGTATTGGGAGCCATCGAAGACAACTCCCTCACGTACGGCCCGTAGCTCAGATATGGGTCGCCACGGCTGTGCTCCTTCCTCGTCGTAAGACTGGTAACGCGAACCTTCAACCCGTAAGCCCATACCTTGAGGGCCAACCCAGTAGATGCCCGACTGAATGGTACTGCCGGGATTGCTGGCTAAATGACGAATCAGGTCGCCCCGGAGCCAACCCTCAGCCCCAGATTCAAATCGAACATAATGCCAGGTAAAGCCATCATTGCCACGGGTTTCCCGTAGGGTTTCGATGCGATCGCCCCCACGCCCCATATAAGCAACAGACGCAGATGTACTGGGGTTGGTCCGAACGTTAACCCAGGCCCTGGCATCTCGCGTTTGCACCGTTGCCGGAGCTGCCACTGTGGGCACCTGGCCCAGGCAGCCCAATAGGAGAGCCACCATTAGACTCAATCGAGAGAGTTTTGAAATCATGTTTTTGCTGAAATACGATCGTCAGGAGCGTACTGCTCGTTCCATGCCAGATTTTTCTAGGGGTATTTGTCATGCTGAGTTTTGGGGGCGCGCCCAAGAACCCAGCCTGGCAAAACCGCCTTTATCTCCAGCTTTTACCAGGACACATTGTCCATAGACAAACTGGTTCCATTGTCCATAGACAAACTGGTTCCAGGCGTAGTTTCAGTCGCCCAGAGCTAGCAACTTTCCAAGTCTATCTTGCCCTTTTTAGAACAGGTGAACTGACAGAGACTTGCATGAGTGATACGGCAGGATTGCACCTAAAGCAATGGCCCGAAAGCCTTGTGTAGAGCCTGACGGCGATCGCATCCCCCGCTTGGAGGAATGAAAAACCATCCAATCAGGTCAGCATCTCTACAGATTTACTTACTGGCGATCGCCCACCAACTCGCTACAATAGTTGAGAGTTCTGCTCCGGCGTTGGTGACTGCCAATAGCGTTTTATGATCTACAACTCAACGCACAAGGGACTCGAGATGTCTTGATGGCAGTATACCGAGCATGTACTCGGAAACTTTAAATCAAGGCCAAGAATCCCACCTGGAATTATTCCAGGTCAAAAACTGAGGTAAGACGGCGCTGTGGTGAACTCCTGATTCCAAATTCCCTTGTCCAATTGGGCAAGGGAATTTTTGTTTGACGTAATCCTCTCTTTCTGACCCAAATCACTCGTTCACAATTTCTCTCCCTCCGGTTATACTGATTTAAGCGTAGTCGTTATGAGTTTGTCTGAAGATGTCATCCCCAACGATTGAGAACGTTGTCATCATCGGCTCTGGGCCAGCGGGTTATACAGCGGCCATTTATGCAGCACGGGCGAACTTGAAACCATTTATGTTTGAGGGGTTTCAGGCAGGCGGGCTACCCGGTGGGCAGCTGATGACGACCACTGAGGTGGAAAATTTTCCCGGTTTTCCCAATGGCATCACGGGGCCGGAACTGATGCAAAATATGAAAGCCCAGGCGGTGCGCTGGGGCGCAGAACTGGTGACTGAAGATGTCACTCATGTCGACTTCAGCCAGCGTCCCTTTGTCATTCGCTCGGAGGAGCGCGAGGTGCACGCCCACAGCGTCATTATCGCTACAGGAGCTACGGCGAAGCGGCTGCACTTGCCCAGCGAGAAGGAATATTGGAACCGGGGCGTTTCGGCCTGCGCCATTTGTGATGGTGCGATCCCCATGTTCAAAAATGAGGAACTGGCTGTTATTGGTGGCGGAGACACGGCGGCGGAAGAAGCTCTATACCTGACCAAGTACGGTTCCCATGTGCATCTGTTGGTACGGAGCGATCGCATGCGGGCCAGCAAAGCGATGCAGGACCGTGTGTTGTTTAATCCTAAAATCACCGTTCACTGGTACACCGAAGCGGTTGATGTGGTGGGTAATGGTGAACTGATGACAGGTCTGCAGGTCCGCAATAGCCAAACAGATGAAGTTACGGAGTTGCCTGTACGAGGCCTGTTCTACGCCATTGGCCACACTCCCAATACGAGCCTGTTCAAGGGCCAGTTAAACCTGGATGATGTGGGCTATATCGTGACCCAACATGACGTGCAGACGAATGTACCGGGTATCTATGCCTGTGGCGACGTCCAGGATCATGAGTACCGTCAGGCGATTACTGCGGCGGGGACAGGCTGTATGGCCGCCCTGCTGGCGGAGCGCTGGCTCTCCGAGCATGAACTGATTCAAGAATTCCATCAGCCTGAGGCGGCTGAGGAGCCCTGTGAAGAAGATCCTAAGACGGAATCTGAGCAGGTCGTAGAGTTTGACATTAATCGTACCCACCATGTGGGCGGGTATGCGCTGCGGAAGTTGTATCACGATAGCGATCGCCTGATTGTCGTCAAGTACTCCTCCCCGACCTGTGGCCCTTGTCACACGCTGAAGCCCATTTTGGAAAAGGTGGTGAACGAGTTCGAGGGCAAGATTCACTACGTTGAAGTGGATATTGTTGAAGATCCAGATATTGCGGCTTCTGCCGGTATCACGGGTACGCCAACCATTCAGTTCTTTAAAGACAAAGGGCTTGTTGGACAGATGCTGGGTGTTAAGCAGAAGAGCCAGTATCGCGAGATGATTCAGAACAACTTGCTGTCTGCTCCTGTAGCTCAGTAATGGAGTAGCCCTCCACGAATTCGTTTTCAAGGGCATGAATCGCTGAGCAGCTTAACGATTCATGTAGAGGTCTAAATAAAAGCAAAAAGCGCGGTGCAAAGCACTGCGCTTTTTGTTATGTACGAATTCGCATGCGCAAAGTGGAAGGGGGAGCCAGGGTGACACCCCGACGAATGGGGCGAAGTGGGCTCGTGGGGGCCAACTCTAAGGACCAATGGATGAGGGCGGTTGCCAGTACCAGCTTCATTTCGTACAGCGCAAAGGCCATGCCAATACAGCGTCGGTTGCCACCCCCAAAAGAGATGAACTCATAAGGCGTAAATTGTCGTTCCAGAAAGCGTTCTGGGCGGAAGGTTTCTGGGTCTGGATAGAGATCAGGGCGGCGGTGCAGCAGGTAGATGCAGGGAAACAACAAGGTGCCCGGAGGAATCGGCTGGCCCATCAACTCAAAGGGATGACGGGTGAAACGGGGGAAGGTAATGGGAGCAATTGGATAGATCCGCAAGGTTTCCTGGCAGATGGCGTTGAGGTAGGGGAGACGGGCGATGCTCGCGAAGTCTGTCGGGTCTATTGTCGCCAATTCAGCCTTTAAGGTATCCAGAACGCCAGGGGTTTGGTGGATCCAATAAAACGCCCAGGCCAGGGCAGAGGCCGTGGTTTCGTGGCCTGCCATCAGCAGTGTGACCAGTTCATCCCGGAGCTCTTGGTCACTCATGCTATTGCCCTCCTCGTCGTGGGCGCTTAGCAACAGGCTGAGAATGTCCTCGGCCTCGGGATTGGGATGGGCGCGGCGATTACGAATCTCCTCATATAGCAGCTGATCGATTTCGGCCCGTTGGCGCACAAAGCGACCCCAGGGGCTCCAGGCTCCCCAATCCTGCTGGAGAGAGCGGATAAACAGCAGACTGGCTTTGATAGGGGAGTCGGATAGGGCCAGTAAAGCCTTGAGCAGGGTTTGCAGGTATTCATACCGCTCTCCCTCCACCAGGCCAAATACAGCTTTCAAAATGACCTTTAGGGAGATGTCCTGCATAGCAGCCCGCACCTCGAAAAATCCATCGTGGGTGTGGGTTGCAAAGACTTGCCGAGTAATCTGCTCGATCAACTCGCCGTAAGCTCGCATCCGTTCGCCGTGGAAGGGAGGCATGAGGAGTTGGCGCTGGCGCTGGTGGCGATCGCCATCCAACAACAGCAGCGAGTCATTTCCCACGATGGGCTGCAAAATACTGTTTTGTTGCCCAATATCAAACTCAGCCGGATCGGTACGGAAAATCTCCTGCACGCCCTGGGGATGGCTGACCATAACGGCGGGCGCCAGTGTCCAGCGCACAGTAAAGACGTCACCATAGCGACGGGCGCTTTCCTCCATTAACTGACAGGGGCGCAAAATCCACTGGCTGAGTAACCAGAGGGGAGGCCCTTTCGGGCCATCAGGTAAGCGATCTGGACGGTATGTCCACGGTTCAGCTTGAGCAACCATTTGTTGAGCCTCCTGAGTCGTTTGAGTGACGCTCGGAATCCCGGAAAAATGGATGTGACTGATTCTGAGCGCTAAAGGACTAATTTTCGCAAGTCAAACTTGAAAAGTAATAGGGCCTAAAGGAGTTGACGACAATGGTTTTCAACTCCCCACCAAAGCTTGCTGTTGTAACTCTAATAACTCACGCACCCCTTTTTCAGCCAGGTCGAGGATCTGATTTAACTGCTGCCGTGTAAAGCTGCCCTCCTCGGCGGTGCCTTGAACTTCAATGAGTTCTAGATTGCTGTTAAGAACGACGTTGCAATCAATCTCGGCTGCCACATCCTCTTCATAGGCCAGGTCTAGGAAGGGTTCGGCCTCCAGGAGACCCACAGAGATAGCCGCAACGGCGTGTTTAATGGGCGATCGCTCTAACGCTCCTTTGTCCAATAATGTAGACACGGCGTCTGCCACAGCTACATAGGCTCCTGTAATGGATGCCGTACGGGTTCCAGCATCGGCCTGAAGAACATCCGCATCAACGAGCAGCGTACGCTCTCCCAAGGCCTTCATATCCAGCACAGAACGCAGGCTCCGACCGATTAAGCGTTGGATCTCCTGGGTACGGCCCGATAGTTTCATGGTTTCGCGGGCATGGCGCTGGGGAGTGGCCCCCGGTAGCATACGATACTCTGCGGTCAGCCAGCCCTGGCCAGTGCCCTCCAAAAAACGGGGAACCCCAGGTTGAATACTGACGGTACAGAGTACCTGCGTGTCTCCAAAATGCGTCAAAACAGATCCGGCAGAAAACCGGGTAAAGCGCCGTTCAAACCGCACAGGACGGAGTTGATCAGGACGGCGACCATCAGGACGTTGCCAGGCCATGGGAACTGCCTCATCGGGCGAATGCAAATCACTCACCCAGGATACCGGGGACGCATTCAAAGAACCAGGATCTTCAGGTTAAAGATCAGGGCATGTTTTAGACAACGGGATAGTGTAGACTACTGCTGAATTGTATTTTTTTTAATAAAAGTTCGACTCTCGAAACATTTCCTGACACAGATAATGCAGGTTTTTCCCTAACGTTCCCTGAAAATCCTAGCTTTAGCAGGTACCTGTTTCAATGATCCATCTGGCTTACGGCCTACACCTGATGTCTTCCGGTGGCGTTTGGACGGTTCTTTATGGGGGTTCTCCCTATATCCATAGACCGGGTGGGTTGATTAGATGGAAGCAGGGCTTTAATTAAACAACGTTTGGAGACAAGCTGCCCTATTCCCTCGGGTAGATACCGATTGAGCTTATGCCGAATACTCCCTGGTCAACTGCTGACTCTCCTGATGGGCCCGATTGGGCTACTTCGCTTTCAGCGGATAGTTATATCTCTCACCTTTCCATTTTTCAGCGCGGGCTGGTGGGCCGTCGTCGTAAAGCGGCAATGATGCTCACCGCTATTTGGGGTGGGACTATTGCCCTGCATCTATTTTCCTGGGGCACTTGGTTGGTGTGGGCGCTGACAACTATGTTTGGGCTGCATCTTTTGCGGCTCTGGATTTCGGCTCCACGTACTCTGCCAATGCCCTTGCAGGAGCAAGATCCCGAAAAGCTTCCCTTTGTCTCGCTGATGGTGGCTGCTAAGAACGAAGAGTCCGTCATTGCGAATCTCGTTCAAACCCTGTGTGATTTAGATTATCCAACGAGCCGCTACGAACTCTGGGTTGTTGATGACAACAGTTCTGATCGCACACCCCAAGTGCTTGACCAATTGCGCCAACACTATCCGCAACTCAAGGTTCTGCGTCGAGGTGTGAATGCAACGGGAGGTAAGTCTGGCGCACTGAATCAGGTGGTGGAACTCGCCAAAGGCGAATTCCTGGGTGTATTTGATGCCGATGCTCAAGTGCCTAAAGACTTGTTACGACGGGTGTTACCCCTGTTTGATGAAGCTCAGGTTGGGGCTGTACAGGTGCGGAAGGCGATCGCCCAAGCCGAAGGTAAGCGTCGCGTTTCTAACTTCTGGCTACGGGGCCAGGTATCGGAAATGGCCCTGGATAGTTACTACCAGCAGCAACGCATTGCCATTGGTGGCCTTGGAGAATTGCGGGGCAACGGTCAGTTCGTGCGCCGCGAAGCCCTTCAGCAGTGCGGCGGATGGAATGAGGAAACCATTACTGATGACCTGGATCTCACCCTGCGGCTGCATCTGGCTCATTGGGATATTGAGTTTTTATTGGATCCTCCAGTCATTGAGGAGGGAGTTACCAATACCGTTGGGTTATGGCACCAGCGCAACCGCTGGGCGGAGGGCGGCTATCAGCGTTCTTTGGACTACTGGCGGTTATTAGCTCGGAACCGTATGGGTATGGGCAAAACCTTCGACTTTATCTCGTCTCTGGCGCTGCAATATATCGTGCCCCAGGCGGCGGTGCCGGATCTGGTGATGGCGATCGCCCGTAACCGTCTGCCTTTGCTCTCCCCACTCACGACCCTCACCGTCTGCATGTCGATGATAGGAATGTACGTAGGATTACGCCGTGTTCAGAAGTATCAGGCCAATCGAGCGTTTGCGGCGGACACTACAGAAGCACGTTGGCGGACGTTGCTGCAGGCGATTCAGGGCTCCCTCTACATGCTCCACTGGTTCCCTATCATCGCCACTATGGGAATGCGGATTGCAATTCGGCCTAAACAGTTGAAATGGGTGAAGACCGCTCACCACGGTAGCGAGGAGATGTGGCTTGATATGTCGAATCAACCAGAGTAACCGCATAACTACAGCTATCTAAGAGGAGCGGATAGGTGCAAAGCACCTATCCGCTCCTCTTAGATAGCTGTAGTTACAAAGGGAGATGCCCACTGCCTGGGCATCTCCCTTTGTAACGGATTCTCTACAGTGGACTTCGTATTGGATCGCTATGACTATACGTGAGCTTGCTTGAAGAGTGTTTTTGAGGGAATGCAAAGCATGACCTGTGCAACCGTCTATTGCTGATGTCGAAGTACACGCAAAAATGGGCACTCTAAAGTTCGGTACAGCATCTCTAGTGCCCCGGTCCGGCCCGACTAGATGAGGTGGAGCCGCGCGCATGATGCAGCAAAATCAGTCTTTCCAAACGGGCTTGGCTACAGCTACTTTTGCGTCTGTCTTGTAAAGTAAAGAAGGGAATTTGAGTTAAAGACTTCATGGATAACGAAACCATCGTTTTACTATCAAGCCGAGAAATTGAGAAGATGCGTCAGGCAGGGCAACTGGCTGCCCAATTGCTGGCCTATTTAGAACCGATGGTGAAGCCTGGAGTCAGTACTCTGGAACTGAACGATGCAGCCGAGGAGTGGACCCACAAACACGGAGCTAAGAGTGCGCCCCTGGGCTACCACGGCTTTCCCAAATCTATCTGCACCAGTGTGAACGAAGTGGTGTGTCATGGCATCCCCAATGCCAAGCAAGTCCTTCAAGAGGGAGACATCATTAACATTGATGTGACTCCCACCCTGGATGGGTATCATGGTGACACATCTAAAACCTTTTTTGTGGGTGAGCCGTCGCCTCTGGCCCGTAAGTTAGTCGAGGTGACTGAAGAGTGTTTGATGCGGGGGATCGCTACGGTTAAGCCGGGCTCTCGTATTGGTGACATTGGCGCTGCAATTCAAAGTTATGCCGAGGCTGCTGGATTTTCAGTGGTGCGTGATTTTGTAGGTCATGGCATTAGCCGCACGTTTCATACGGCTCCTCAGGTTCCTCATTACGGTACGGCTGGCAAGGGACGCAAGCTGCGTCCCGGAATGGTCTTCACCATCGAGCCGATGATCAACGAGGGTACCTACGAAGTAGAAGTGCTGGAAGACAAATGGACAGCGGTTACCAAAGACCGCAAATTGTCGGCTCAGTTTGAACATACCCTCGCCGTAACCCAGGATGGGGTCGAGATCCTTACGCTGCTACCGGAGCGAGTACTGGCTTAGGAGGTTTCTGCATAAGAATTTACCCAGAATGTTGGTGTTTTGCCCGCGAAGCGGGCAAAACACCAACATTCTGGGGGTAATTTCATTACTGGAAATCTCCTTAGTTCTAACCCTGTAAGGGGTAGTCACGAAGCGGCCGCTCCTCAAACTTAAGCACTAGCGGCATCGTCGAATGGGGTCACCCTCTCTACGCGACGATGCTGTTAGCGTTGCCCTGTTACGACGTAGGCTACCCGTTTGCCGATGTTTGTGGCGTGGTCGGCCATACGCTCTAGATAGCGGATCGCCAGCACCATCAGGACAATCTGTTCAATCGAACCCTGCACACTGGGCTGGCGAGTTAGCATCGTGTAGACTTCCTCATAGTCGGTGTCAACGTCATCGTCTCGCACCTTCAAATCGAGACCAGATTTGGCATCCAGGTCGGAGAGTGAGGCGAGGCTAATCGCTAACATAGCTCGGCAGCGATCAGACATTAACTGAATGCGGCCCATACAGGGGTGAACGGGATACGGGAAAAGTTTGACTGCAACTTCACCCAGATCCTTGGCATAATCTCCAATGCGTTCGAGATCGCGCACCAGTTGCATAATGGCGCTGAGCAACCGCAAGTTGTGGAGCATCGGCGATTGCAGCGCAATCAAGTTAACGCAATCGAGTTCGATTTGGCGGTAGAACTGGTCAATCTGCTTGTCTTGAATGGCGATTTGCTTAGCGGCGTCCAGATCTCGCTCAAAGAGCGATCGCCGCGCTAGCAAGAAGGAGTGCTCCACCAACGCCCCCATCCGTAACACATCCCGTTGGACACTTCTAAGTTGGCGATTAAAACTAGTCTGTGTCTCCTCGTGAGTGTTCAACTGAGCTATCTCCACAATTTATTAAAAGGATTGTCTGAAATTTTTACGACAGAACTTTTGTTTTACTCAGTATAGCCGCTCGCTCTTGGAATACCTGGATTTATCTGGTACTTCGGTAAGGCTTACTCCTACGGTTATACAAGTCAATTCTCAAAGCTCACGTTTGGTGATATACACAGTTCAGGAGATCTTTGGGTGTTCTCTCGATAGACAGGATTTAGCCCTAAAAAACCGTTTCCAGGGGCATATTTCTCTGACCTTCTATCCTGATTCTAAAGTCTCTTAATTCCTTGTTTCTGTCATCCTGATTTGGTCTGAACCCATGAGCGTTTCTCCCCTTTCGCCAACTGAAACGATACCGCCATTACCCCTGGTCGATGCAGACTGGTCGGGTTTGCTGGGGCAATTGCTGGACGGGCGATCGCTCGACACCCAACAGGCCGCTACCCTGATGCAGGGATGGTTAGCGGAGGCCATTCCTCCAGTGCTGTCGGGGGCCATTCTGGCGGCCATCCAATCCAAAGGGGTATCTGCTAGCGAGCTAGTAGGCATGGCCCAGGTGTTACAGGGGCAGTCTGTTGGTGGGCAGTTCGATCTGGATGGCTTGCCTACGCCCCGCATCGATACCTGTGGTACCGGAGGGGATGGTGCCTCTACCTTTAATATTTCGACGTGCGTTGCATTTGTTGCAGCGGCAGCGGGGATTTGTGTCGTCAAGCACGGTAACCGGGCTGCGTCCAGCCGAGTCGGTTCTGCAGATGTGCTGGAGGGTCTGGGGATTAATCTGGCTGCGCATCCTGAACAGGTGCGGGGAGCACTGGAGTCTGTGGGCGTTACTTTCCTCTTTGCACCCGGGTGGCATCCGGCTATGAAAGCGGTCGTACCCCTCCGCAAAACCCTTAAAGTACGCACAGTCTTTAACTTACTGGGGCCGTTGGTTAACCCCTTACGCCCAACCGGACAGGTGATCGGGGTTTTCAGCCCTTCCATTGTGGAGACCGTAGCCGAAGCTTTGCAAATGCTGGGGATGCAGGAAGCCGTTGTGCTGCATGGCCTGGAAAAATTGGACGAAGCTGGCTTAGCAGATGCGACGGTGCTATCGGTTGTATCGGGTCATGCTCTGACGTCCCATCATATTCATCCAGAGGCTTTGGGCTTGACCCCGGCTCCCACCTCGGCGCTGAAGGGGGGTGAGGTAGATGACAACGTTGATATTCTCCGAAATGTTTTACAGGGACGGGGTACCCAGGCTCAGGAGGATGCCGTTGCGCTGAATGCAGCTTTGGCGTTGAAAGTGGGCGGGAAAGTGCCAGCCGGGGATCTGGAAACGGCGATCGCCCATGGTATCACCCTGGCCCGTGACATTCTAAAGAGCGGAGCAGCCTGGGACAAAGTAGAATCCCTGGCAACCTTTCTGAAAGCGTAATGCCCAGGGTGTTTTAAACAGCAAAGCCTGCATTCTTTACCGGAATGCAGGCTTTGCTGTTTCGGCTATCGCTCAATCTAGTGAGGGCCGTTATGTTTGAAACGCCACGCTCTCGGCGGTTTTTCAAACATGAACTCTTTGGTTTTGAGCGTATGACGCTGGATAGGATTATCGAGGATGAAATTCTACCTCTTGCTCTCGAATGGTGACATCAAAGGCCTGAAAGAAATCCTGCCCAAGTAGTCCGTAAGTTAGATTGGGTCCAGCGATCGCCACCAGTACATTTTGAGCTACGGCATCTCCAACCTGAATCGAGTTTACATACCCCAGAGGAAATGAAACATTGGAAGCACTGGCGGTACTCACCTGGGCCTGCCCGACAGCGCGAACCTGTAGATGTTGAGCCATCTCCCTTGTGATAACAGTACCGCTAGCTCCGGTATCCAAAATCATGGGAAAGGCAGTGCTACCGTTGAAGGTGACATTAATAATGGGAGTTCCCCCCGCTCGGCGTACGATCGGGACTCGGAATCCCGTTCCCTCAGCACTGGGGATAGGGGCTGAGTTACGGGCAGGAACCGGAGCCGAAGCGGCTGGCTGTGCTACGGGCGCAGGGGCTGAGCGACGGGGGTTTGGGGCAGAATTTCCAAGGGCTTCTGCCAGATTGGTTGGAGTGACAGGGGGATTGGGGCGAACCGACCGAGCCTGAGCGATCGCTAGATTGCGCTGGTACTCGCGAATCTTTTGCTGGGCTTTGCTATGGTCAGGATGGGAGGCAGGAACCGCTTGGAGCTGGTCAATGGCCTGCTGCCAACGGGTAGCAACGAGCCGCCAATCATCTCGTGATTGAGCGATCTGGGTGAGGGTTGCTGCACTGCCACCGCGATCTAACCCCCGCTGGTAGAGGTTCACCGTAGGTTTAGCTGCGGGTGTGGAAGCTGCTGGGCTGGGAGTCACAACAGGCACCGGGCTAGAGGTGGCTGCCGATTCGGGTGGAACCGATTGACAACCCGCGCTAACCCCAGCCAGTAAGCTGGCGATCGCCCACGAAACCTTGTGCCACTGCGCCATAATGAACCGTTTTTGAGGAATTTTGGTGAAAGGGGGGAATCTGTTGATGACCCATTGCGCAAAAGAATCAGACGGTGAGCTAGCGATCTCAGCTCCATCTGGCTTCACCCGTTCTGCTGGAGCTGATGAGCGTTCGCGTTGCGGATACAAGCTCAACGATGAATCAATACCGTTGGTATTACTACAATTCCCCAGGCCCATTACGATAATATCGCTGGTTAAGAGCATGGCTGGCTCAGTATACTGACTAAGCACGTAGGTTAAAGATTCATGGCGATCGCAACTCCCCCTCCCGCACTTCTGGTACTGGCCGATGGTACGGTTTTTCGAGGATATTCGTTTGGTGCCAGCGGCACTGTCATTGGTGAAGTCGTGTTTAATACCGGCATGACGGGTTACCAGGAAGTGTTAACAGACCCCAGCTATTGTGGGCAAATTGTGACATTCACCTATCCGGAGTTGGGTAACACCGGAGTCAATCCTGAAGATGAGGAATCGGCGCGGCCCTATGTTCGGGGGGCGATCGCGCGCAACATCTGCGCGCGCCCAAGTAACTGGCGGTCTACCCAGTCCTTGCCAGATTACCTGGCGCAGCACAACATCCCAGGCATTTATGGTATTGATACCCGCGCCTTGACTCGCAAGATTCGCTCTACCGGAGCGATGAATGGGGCTATCTCTACTGAGATTCTTGATCCCGGAGAATTGTTGTTGAAGGTGCAGGCAGCCCCCAGTATGGCCGGTCTAAATCTGGTCAAGGATGTGACGACTAAGACGATTTATGAATGGGATGAACCCACAGATCAGGTGTGGGAATTTGCCGAGTCCGACGCTCCTGCTCCGTCTGGCGAACGCTTGACGGTGGTGGCTCTCGACTTTGGGATCAAGCGGAATATTCTGCGACGGTTAGCCCGTTATGGGTGTCGCGTCATTGTCGTGCCAGCAGACACGCCTCCCGAAACTATTTTGGGATACAACCCGGATGGCATTTTCCTGTCAAATGGCCCTGGGGATCCTGCGGCTGTAACCGAGGGGATCAATACAGCGAAAGCCCTTCTGGGTGCTGAAAAACCTGTCTTCGGTATTTGTATGGGGCACCAAATCCTGGGACTATCCCTGGGGGCTGAAACCTTCAAGCTTAAGTTTGGCCATCGTGGGTTAAATCAGCCGGCAGGGCTTCAACAACGGGTGGAGATTACCAGCCAGAATCACGGGTTTGCGATCGCTGCTGACTCTCTTCCCGATGCTGATGTCGAGGTTACTCACCTGAATTTGAACGATCGCACAGTAGCCGGCATTCGTCACCGAACTCTGCCACTCTTCTCGGTGCAATATCACCCAGAAGCAAGCCCCGGCCCTCACGATGCCGACTATTTGTTTGAGCAGTTTGTGAATTCGATGCGAGAGCATCGTAACCAAACGGTGAACGCCTAACACTGAAAAAGGGGTTGCATTGCAACCCCTTTTTCTTGAGTATCCTGACTTTGAGTTGGGTAGGAAGTTTAGATTAAACCTTCTCCACACATTAAACTTTTGGTGTGAACTACTGCGGGGATTCGCTGCACAACAATTCATGCCCCTAACAACAGAGTCGTGGAGGTCTATTGCAAATTCGCGTTAGTTTGAGCGATCGCCAATTCATCACCAACCCTGATAGCTGGTTACCTATGTTCTCTATCTCCTCAATCATGTAGAAACACTATAGAAAATGAAATGTTTCATTTTCTATAGTGTTTCTACAAACCTTTCCGTTAGAAGTTTCTACAAAGTTGTGGGCCATTCACTTTACTTAATAAAAAGAGAGAGAGGAATCAACGCTTCCCCTCTCTCTTTTTTTATCCTGATATCTGGTTGCGATCGCTGTAACTACAGATCAGCTCGGCAGGTGTCGAGAATGTGTTGATCCAGATCGCTGAGGTTTGCAATTTGATGGAATCCTTCCAGAGTCATCGGTGCAGCTTCGTCGCTTGTAGAGGCTACCGAACCTTCGGCACGCATGGCAACGGCATAGGGATGTACGGTTTGATCGTAGGAATCCACAATATTCAGACTCAATTGACGGGTTCCAACTTCTCCGGTGAAGCAATCAAAAGAAGAGTTGGGGAGGTAAAAAGCACCAACTACCTGATCTTGATTCACTTCAAACACAATGTACTCAGAGCCGTTCTGGAAGGCTTCAGGAGATTGGCCAAACAGATAAACGCCGTCAGCCATACGCTGGCTCACCGTCAGACCGGGATTAGCCGTTGCCACCTCAGTTGATCCCAGATCAGGTGTCACCGTACGAGCATGACTCTGGCCGACAGCCACCAGGGTCAGGCCTACAGTTAGTACCAAGGCTGTTAAAGGTTTTTCTACGCGATTTAGGAGAGTTTGCCAGTTAAGAGTAGGGCGTTTGGATAACGTTAGCACCGCAGACCTCCTTAATATAAATCTAATGTTTACAGTAGTTTGAGCCTGATATAAGATTCATCGCTCTTGAGAAGGGCTGATGAGTGGCTCAAAAGATAGGCAATGCAATATATCTCAAGCCATCTTTGTAGAGGCTTCAGGGATTGCAACAACCTTATCTAGTGGTTTTGACTACAGCGATTGCTTGCTCAATTCCAGAAATTTGTGAAAAATGTTTCAAAAGTTTCTGAATTAACTGAAATTAGGCAATCACCGAGCAATTTCAACAAAGGAAACATCCAAAGGTCTTCGGTTTAAGACCTATTTCGATATGAAAGCGATTGTCAAGGGAACCAGCTAAAGAGCCGTTTCTGCTTACGTTGCTTGGAGGGACCAGCAGGGATCACTTCAAGCGATTAACGCTGAAACATTGGCCTTATTTTTGCAGCTTTCTCCTTCACAGAATGCTTTCTAAAGGTAGAGATCCATTGCATCTTAAATATCAATTAAGAATCAATGAATTATGGCTCACTCGGATACAAAACTTTGTAACCTGTTGAGCTCGCCAGCCGCTCTCTACCGTTATTAATTCATGAAATGAGGCCCTTCTGGTATCTTCTGAGACACTTCGCAAACTGTCCGTTCAAAGTGTCGTGGAGAGTAAGTAATTCTAACTACTCCTACTGGTTGATGGATGCATTTGAGTTTTCCTTAACCTTGAAGCGATAGTTTGTATGCATTTCCTTTATTAGTAAGGTAATGCGATCGCTCATCTTCGCAAAACACCCAATTGGGCGAGCTCAGCGCTCACCCGATGGGATGTTATAACATTCACAAAACCCTTGATGATTATGCTGCCGCAGTATGGTCATCGAAAAATGGGCTTACGTCTTGCAGCAAACCCAAAACAGTCATTTTGTCGCCACAAAGCGGCTGTGGAATGAGAGTTCTGGGTTTGATTTGAGAAGGTGCAAAAAAATCGGGTACAGCTTAGCTGTACCCGAAGGTTCACTCAAGAGATAATCAAGGTCTAGCTAGCCAGGTAACCGCGAACGTTGGCTTTACGCCGCCGCAGGTGGTCGAGGGCTTGGCGCTCAAGTTGACGCACGCGCTCGCGGCTGATATTCATCCGCTGACCGACTTTAGCCAGAGAGAGCTCGTGACCATCTTCCAGTCCAAAGCGCAACACCAACACCTCGCGCTGCTGGGGGGTGAGTTCCGCCAGTAGGTTTTGAATATCCTGCCGGAGGGACTCTTGCACTGTGTAGGTTTCTGGAGAGGCATCCTCGTCTTCGAGGAGGTCTTGTAACTCCGTATCCTGATTGTCGCCAACTTTCAGATCGAGCGAGACAGGTTGCCGAGCCATCAGCAGAAACTCACGAATTTCTGCCGGAGTTAACTCCAGAGCTTTAGCAATGTCGGCAGGAGAGGGACTGTGACCAAGTTGCTGGGCCAGTTCCCGCTGCACACGCTTGATCTTGTTGAGCTTCTCGGTAATGTGGATTGGCAAGCGGATGGTGCGAGCCTGCTGGGCGATCGCCCGAGTAATGGCCTGACGAATCCACCAGTACGCATAGGTCGAGAATTTGTAACCCCGAGTCGGGTCAAACTTTTCAACCCCCCGCTCTAACCCGAGAGTCCCTTCTTGAATCAGATCCAGAAACTCTAGATTGCGCTTCTGGTATTTCTTCGCGATCGCGACTACCAACCGCAGGTTGGCTTCGATCATTTTCTTCTTCGCCCGCTGCCCTAAGCGAATGGTGCGTTCTAGTTCGGCTTCAGAGGTGCCCACAGCTTCGGCCCATTCCGCCTGTGTAGGTTGCTGATCCAACTTCTTGGCCAGCTTTTCTTGAATCTCGACAGCCTTCATCATCTGCTGAACCTGCTTACCCAACACGATTTCTTGTTCGTGGGTGAGCAGAGGGACGCGACCAATCTCATGCAGATAGGTCCGCACCATATCTGCTGTGAAGAGGGGCTTGGTTTCTGTCGGGGATGTATTTGCAATTGTCATGGTCGCCACTTAACTCCATCACAACGGAACACGAAAGGAAAAAGGAAATAAGGCTGGAATCCTAAACCTGATCCCAGAGAAGACAAGGAAGCCACCCATGCAGTGGGCGGAAAAAACTAGGGGAGATAACCGTTCAACTGGGAAGCGAAATTCAGGTGAACAAAACAACTAACAGCAGGCAAAGGGGAGAGCGGGCAAGCAAACAATCAAATTCCTTCAAGCTTCGGCTTTGGTTAGGGCTTTATCTCCTATCGCGACCCCTAACCGTAACCCTTGCATCTCGACCTTTGAAAACTGAGTAATAAATAGATGCGATATTGGCCTAGCTTTGAGAGCCTGTCTACACTCGGAACAGACAAATGCGAAGTGGTTATGACTTTGGTCTATTACAATGGTAATACAACATTAAACTCCAGTAAAGGGGGGCGGAATCATCCGGACGGGTGAACTACGAAGGGGAATAAATGCGCGCGGGTAAGGATTACAGTCTTACCATTAGTACGATTACTACAACCCACCGGATGTTCTAGCTCTAAAGACACAGGTGCAAGCTAGCTTTGACGCTGCCTTATAATCATCGACGTTTTAAAAGGAATAAAGGTTCGGCAACCGCATCGTGATAACCGAACTGAATGATGGGCTCGCTTTCATCACGACTTCATCGTGTTATGTCATGAGGCAGGGGTGTAGCTTTCTAGACGAAGAGAGGGGATGATTTGCACCCCCTGTCTCCGTCCAATGTGAAGATCAAAACGAGGGGAACCGAACCTGAAGGGGCGGTTGTTTAGCTAGGCTCTGTCATCGAGTGGCGAGTATGCTCGTTATAGAGAGGAATGTGGAGTACAGGGTATACTGCCTTCAATAATTAATCGCGTATTAATTTAAGGTTTGTACTCCACCACTATCCATTCGGAGCCGTGGCCGAGGAAAGGTAGGACGTGAAGCAATGGTATTTGCCCACATTAAGTGAGGTCGTCAGCCAGGATGAACCTCTGTTTCAGCCGCAGCGGTCGGCAGCACAGCATCGTGTCCGCGCCGAGCGAGAGTGGGCCGGGGCGATCGCCGCGCTGAATTTGCTACTGCATCGTGATTTAGAACTTGGGAAACTATCGGAATCGGGCATTATCCTGTCAGGCCCGGTTCCTGTATTGGGCCAACAGGAGTTGCAGCGGGCGATCGCTACCTGGACGTTTACTGCCAGCCCGCTGTGGAGTAACACCTGGATGCCGTTTCGGTTACTGCCCTCTGCAGACCGAGAAAAGCTAGATTCTACAAAGACGGCCACTGTACCGTTAATCCCCAGTGATCCTTTAAGTAACGAACAGTTTTGTCTGGTGATAACCCCTGCCTTGAGCTTGGTGATGGTGCTGGGCGAAACGACAGATAAAGTTCCGGCATTTCTATGTTCCTTTGACCCAGAGGTGATTACCCGTTCCTGGCAAGCGCTACGCATCCGTCTGTTATTAACAGGCTCTTCTTCCTTGAAGAAGATGGAACGCTTGATGGAATCTGCCAATCTGGCCCAACCCGACTATCGTAGGGTTGCAGAGTTTAATCGACTCATGCTGGCGCTTCTGCCAGAACCTATGGAACTGGAAGAGGGTTCGGCCCGCATTTCCGATCGCTTCCGGTTGTCTGAAGCTTCGACTGACTCTAGCCTGAAGGAGGACCCTGGTGTTAATGGCTCTTCCAATGGCCATGGTGCCAAGAACGGGAAGAGTATAAAACCAGAGACTGCTCAACCTTCTCTGGAGGAAGCGTTAACCCAGTCTGAGAGTTTTGATACAGAGTTGTTGCAGGCGATCGCCCATGAGGTTCGCACGCCCCTCACCACGATTCGTACCCTGACACGCTTGCTGCTGAAGCGTAAAGACCTCAGCCCAGATGTATTAAAACGGCTGTCAGTCATTGACCAGGAATGTACCGAGCAGATTGATCGGTTTAATCTCATTTTCCGGGCCGTGGAGTTGCAACAGACTCGCAGCGATCGCCCCCTGACTCCTTTGGCTCCCATTTCATTGACCCAGCTCTTTCAGCAGCATGTTCCCCGCTGGCAGCAGTTGGCGAGTCAGCGCAACCTGTCATTGGACGTGGTGTTACCTCAGAAGTTACCGATGGTTGTTACTGATCCCACCATGTTGGATCAGGTGTTGACGGGACTGCTCGATCGCATTACGCAAACGTTGCCGCCTTCTAGCCATATTCAGGTTGATGTGACATTAGCTGGGCACCAGCTCAAACTCCAGTTTCAATCCCACGTGCAGGAGGAAGCTGCAACCAGCAGTCATCGTTTTGGGGCAAATCAACCGATGACGCCTCTGAAATCTTTGGGGCAACTGCTGATGTTCCAGCCTGAGACAGGTAGCTTAAGCCTGAACCTGGCGGTGACCAAAAATCTATTCCAGGCCTTAGGTGGTAAGCTCATTGTGCGGCAACGTCCTCATCAAGGAGAGGTATTAACGATTTTCTTGCCCCTTGAAACGCGGCCTGTGGATGAGGGGGAAAAATAGATTTGCGGCAGGTGAGCAGAGCTTCAATTGAATATCCATAAAAAGAAGGAAGCAGTGCAAAGAGCTGCTTCCTTCTTTTTATGGATATTCAATTGAGTTGAAGTGAGCCTTAATGTTGGTTATGAGCCTGAGTTTGCGATGGAGATGGGGGGAGAGAGGAGAGTGGAGCGATCGCCCAAACGCTCCTCGATGACCAGCTCATCCGGGAAAACAAAGCCTGTGTATTCGTAATACTGTTCATTGAGTTCCGCGCGTAGAGCCATTTGATCCATGTAACCGACGAAATGACCCATTAAAAAGTAAACACCGACCAGAGCAGCAGCGGCAACAGACACGAGGAACCCTGCCAGCATTAGAGAAAATTCACGATGATCCATGGCCTGCTGCATCAGATGCAGCGCCCAAGCCACGAGAACAACGACCACCAGCAGGATAAAAATCATTCTAAAGATCAGTTACTTATCTTAATATTTAGTATTGTAACAGTTCCTTAGAAGAGTGTCCTCTACTGTATTGGTAATTTTTTAGTGAGGCGGAGCTGAACCCACGAAACTTGTATAACCTTCGCTTGCTGGATAGGACAAGTTGATTTTTGAAAAGCCGCATTCTGTGGGGCTTTTCAAAAATCAATTTCTTTTAACAGCTAGTTTTTCATATGCTTTGTGTACGAAAAACCAACCTTGCCAGCGATCTCTACACCGTACTCTAGTTCCGCATGGGGATCTGATGATCCACCAGGTAGGACTTGATCTCAGCGACCGTCAGTTGGCCGTAGTGCAGCAGTGACGCGAGTAGGGCGGCCTCTGCTTTGCCGTCCGTGAGGGCCTCATAAATGTGCTGGCACGTGCCGGCTCCCCCAGAGGCAATGACGGGAATTTGGACTTGGTCGGCGATCGCCCGTGTCAGTTCCAGGTCATACCCGGCTTGCGTACCATCCGCATCCATGCTGGTCACTAATAGTTCTCCTGCACCTCGCTGCTCGACCTCCTTGGCCCATTTCAGAGCATCAATGCCAGTGTTCTCGCGGCCACCCCGGACGTACACATCCCAGCCCGGGTTCTCGGGGTCTTCGCGGCGACGGGCATCGATAGCGACGACAATGCACTGGTTGCCGAAGCGATCGCTGGCCTGATTAATGAAATCGGGATCACGCACAGCTGAAGAGTTAATGCTGACCTTGTCGGCCCCGGCGCGTAGCAACTTTTTGATGGTATCTAAGGAGCTGATGCCGCCGCCTACCGTGAGGGGAATGAAGACCTGTTCGGCGGTGCGGTAAACCACGTCGTAGATGATGTCACGATCTTCGTGGGTGGCTGTAATGTCGAGGAAGACAAGCTCGTCGGCTCCGGCTTCGTTATAAACCTGTGCCAGCTCCACGGGATCTCCAGCGTCCCGTAGATTGACGAAATTCACCCCTTTCACAACACGCCCTGCTTTCACATCCAGACAGGGAAGAATTCGTTTAGCTAACATGGTCTGCTTTGCCGTGGTTACCGTCTTTGACAACTTACATACTACAACTCTGTCATCTGTCAGGAGTTAGTCATTCTTGAAAGCCCCTTGAAAAACCCATGGATGAAAGCCGATACGCTGATACACTGACTAATGTTTGTTCGTTGGTTGTAACGGAGATGCAAGTCGGTCAACAAGTGCGGGTAAGGCGGTTACGGGATCGGGCCAGCCAGGCAGTCATCAATCATTTGGGGCAGACGGGTGTAATCGAAGGCTTCAAAATGACAGATGGCAGTGGCATTGGCATCATTGTAAAGTTTGAGGATAACTTCTCAAGCTGGTTCTTTGAGGATGAGTTGGAGTTTATGAGCTAGGCTCATAAATTTGGCGCGATCGCCCTGTTTCCTTCTGCACCCTCATCCCAGGTTGAGCATCTAGCAGCATCCATTATCAGGACAACATGGCATGAGTTTGATTCTGACGTTTTTGGGAAAAGGCGGTACAGGACGGACGACGGTGGCGATCGCCGCTGCTCATAAATTGGCAGCCCAGGGTAAACGGGTTCTGCTAGCGACTCAAGATCCGTCTCCTGCCTTTGGCGTGTTGCTGGGTACTGCGGTTGGTGCAGAGCCGGTGAATATTGCGCCGAATCTAAAGGCGTTGCAATTGCAATCCACCGCCTTGCTGGAGCGTTCCTGGGATGAGTTAAAGCAGCAGGAAGCCCGGTATGTGCGCAGCCCCTTTCTAAAGGGGGTTTACGCTCAGGAGTTGGGCATTTTGCCGGGGATGGATTCGGCCTTGGCGTTAAACGCTCTGCGCGAGTTTGATGCCAGCGGTAATTACGACGTTGTGGTCTACGACGGAGCGGGGGACCAGAACACACTCCGGATGTTAGGGACACCGGAAATTGCCACCTGGTACGTGCGGAGGTTTCGCACTGTACTGACAGAATCAGACTTCTATAAAACGTTGTCGCCGTTCATTCAACCCGTTTCCAGTGCGGTGCTGAATGTAAACTGGTCAGGAGATTTGTTCTCCAACGCCGAAGCGACACAAGTGGGCAATATTTTGGAGCAGGGGAAGGCCGCCGTTACTGACCCTAAGCGCATGCTGGCTTATCTGGTAACCACAGAGGATGAAGCGGCGATCGCAACAGCCAAGTATCTCTGGGGGGCGGCCCAGCAAATCGGGCTAACGGTTGGGGGCGTAGTGCTTAACCAATCCAACAATGCAGGTGTGATCTCATCAGCCTTTGAACCGCTCTCTGTCAGTGCGCTTCCCAACTACCCTGGCCAGGACTGGCAGCCTCTGGCAAATGCTCTACCCGATTTAACAGATGGAACAGGGGTACCGAAAGCGATCGCCGTTAACGTATCTGAACGCAAAGTTGCTCTGTTTCTCCCAGGCTTCGACAAATCTCAGGTCAAACTTACCCAATATGGCCCGGAGGTAACGGTAGAAGCGGGAGATCAGCGCCACAACCTGGCTCTGCCTCCGGAACTGAAAGGTAAACAAGTAACAGGGGCCAAGTTTCAGGACGGCTATCTGATCATCTCGTTTTAGGGCCTGCTTTAAGAGTTGTTTTTTCGTGCGAAGCGTACAAAAAATAACCCTTTCAGCAAGTTTTAAAACGTGTCCTTAGCGCTACCTGATTTACTCAAAAACGGGTGTGGTCTTTTCCAGATAGCCGGGCTCTGCCTGAGATTCTGGAAATACGGCACCCGTTTTTTAGTTAACCCAAACTTAATCAGAAAATGGGTATGCCGGACGCAATTCTACACACCCATCTCCTATCCAACCGAGCGGGTGAAAAGCTATAAGCCAGCCAAAGCTGGTGGCAGAATTTGCGGTGGTCGGTGAAACTAATGCAATCTCATTACGAAAGAGATACATTTTTATGTGTTTATGCCTTGAAAGTATATCCGCTTACAATAAGAGTGAGAACAGCTAAGAGCACAAGACATGGCTAAAACAGCCAAGCACTCTGAACAACTTGACCTGATTCAAACCCTTGCCCAGGAGAACTATCTCTTTCGGGGGCTAGACACCAGTTGGCTCAGTAGCCGTATTGAACTGGACCATGTCAGTCATGAGAAGCTGTATTCTAGTCGCCCCATTTACACAGCGTTTCAGCCTGATATTTCCCTGGAATATCTCTACGTGGTTCTGGCGGGAGGGCCTGTGTTGGTGCGGAGTACCCCGCTGGATCGGGTGATTGCCATGACCTATCCCGGCAGCTGTTTTGGAATGCGTAACTTACCCCTAAGTTGGGGGCAGGCGTGCCGCTCCTTTCCCAGTCTTGTAGAGGCCTACAAAACTACAACGGTCGTCAAAATTCCTCTCCCCAATATTCGGTTGCTTTATGAAGACAGCACCGTTTTTCGAGAGCGTTATACTGTGCTGTTTGAGCTACGGGAGAAGTTTCAATACCATCTGCTCAATTGCAGCACCTATCCGCCTCAGGCGGTAGCGTCTCTGCTGCGAGCACTGGTTTATCAAGAGCGGACTCTGGGTAGTCAGCCCCAGGGGGATGGCACGTTTGCCTTTGATTTGCCCATCGACATCATTGCCCATGCGTGTCAATTGAATGCCCGTACCGTTGAGCAGGTGCTGAAGGGTATGACGCAGGTGGGGTTGCTGAAAAAGCAGAAATCTTCAGATTCAGGTGACCTGGTTCAGGTGGAAGATCCTGAGGGCTTGAAGGAAGTTTATAGCGCAACTCGCGATAAGGTGTCCTGGTGGCCCCTGCGCTAAAGCCTCTATGCGATCGCCCCCAGAGTTGAACTTTCAGAATCGTGACCTGCGCGACCGCTCCTTCCGCAACCGCATCCTTGATCACGCCGACTTCAGCGGTTCAGATTTGCGGGGTTGTGATTTCAGCGAGGCTTCACTACAAGGAGCTTGCTTCAATGGAGCAACCCTGGGCTGGACACCCCGGCAGCTTTTTCGGCTGCTGTGGGTCATACCTCCCATCCTCTTGCTGGCTGATGCCGTGACTCGCCTCATGTTTGGTGCTTTGGGGCGTACCCCGGCTGAAAATGGCTGGTTCTTTGTCTTGGTGCTGTATAGCAGCTTGGCGATCGCAGGACTGGGAACGGTTCCGCCTCCCAAATCGCGGCTTCGTCTGCGTCGCTTCTGGCAGGGATTGGTCGGCCTTTGGTTTGGTGCGCTTCCTGGCTTTTGCTATGCCGGTATCTGGACGAATAATGACTCACGTTGGGCGATCGCGGGGGCGGTTTTAGGGGGAATTGTAGCCCTCTTGCTCAGTTTGACGACCCGTGGCCCCGTCCGGTGGGCGGCGTTTTTCAGTATGAGTCTGATCGCTGCCTATGGATTTGCGCTCTTGATGGGGGCCTGGGCGATCGCCTTTTTTGCAGTTGCTGAGCTCCTGCCGGGGCTATCAATGGCTTTATCAACTGTGTTGTACTTGCTTCTGACATTACAGGGCGGGTGGCTGGTTTATCGATGTGTCCGTCTAGCTGTGGGCACCTGTTTTCACAAAGCTAATTTAAAGGATGCTACATTTACCGGTGTGAAGCTTGAGGCTGGGAATTTTGATAGTCTTCAATTCTTCTAAATGAGCTTGTAACCTAAATTGGCTACTCAACCAGATGTCTTATGAAACCTGAGTTGGGGTTCAGGGTGTTTTCGAGTGTTGTGCAACGCGCGACACTCGAAAACATCCATTTTGACGTACGGGGCGCGCACGCCAAAATGGGCACTTTAGGTGACTGGATATGAAATGTGGGCAACCCTCTGGATGCCCATATTCTTGACAGCTCTTTAGTTGAGTTGAAATTATGATTCTTTTTCCAGGAGTTGTTTATTCGCTTTGTGGTTTTGCCAGAGGGTTTTCCAGTAGTGGATTGGATACAGCATTTGGCCAATAAAGTTTTCTGTCATGGTTTCACCATCGATGCCAAACTCGCGAGGCTGCTTGTCGAGGGGAAGATAGAAGGTGCCAAAGATAACGTCAAAAATGGGGAATAGACCGGCGTAGTTTTTGCCCCAGGCTCTTCTATCCATCTCGTGATGCCAACGATGAAAGGCAGGACTCGCAAGAATATGGCGAAATGGCCCATAATGCCAGGGCACGTTGGCATGAATGAAGGCGATATAGCTGGATAGGATGGGTGAATATAAATCAGCCGCTAGAGGTGAAAAGCCGAGCAACATAATGGGTACAGCTTTCAGCCCTTTTGAAAACATGTCATTGAAGGGGTGAACACGAACGGCTGATAACCAATCAAGAGTTTCTGCACTGTGGTGAACGGCGTGATAGCCCCACAGGACAGGCATGCGGTGGTTAATGCGGTGAGTCCAATACCCAATGAAATCACCAATGAAAATAACAATTAAACCTTGCTGCCAAAGTGGAATTTTGGCGATCGGCCCGTAGCCTGCCAGAATGCTGTTGAGTTCCAGGGGTCTGCCGATCAGCAGGTAGAAAGGCAGAAGTAGAATGGCAGCGGTGGCGATCGCTAGTATCTGGCTTACCATTGGGGTGACAAACCAGTAGAGAATATCGGTTCCTAGACCGCGTCGCAATCTAGGTTGGTTGGGAATGCTGGGCCAGAAACGCTCAAGAATGCCAAAGACAATAGTAAGAATACAAAATAAGACAAACGTTCTAATGAATCTGTCTTCCACAAATCAAACCCTCCAGGAATAACACGATGAAGTAGATATCTGAATGAGTCAGCTATCTTATTTCCTTACAAATGGGTGTGCTGAAACATTCTACAAAGTATCTTCCCGTATTTAATTCAACGATGTTTGTAGGAGCGTTAATTTACATGCGAGAAGTCCCTAGAAAATTAACTCATTCGTAAGCAAAAGATTTTGTTTCCTGTAATGCACCTTGGTACAAGACTCAAAAATTAACCCTCTAAAACTCCTCATTGTTCAGTGGCTTGAGATCACAAAAAACTAAGGGTTGTTGATTCAAGTGCGAAGCACCCAAATAAACAACCCTTTTAAACATTTCTTGTGATATTTGAATTCGGCCTGTTGCCTCACGTGTGAGCCATTGCCATGCGGCGACAACTTTCTGCACAATGGCGGCACATTTCAGCGCAGGCCTTCATTTGAATGTCGTCGGACATGCGATCGCAATCCTGGGCGCAGCGCTCGCATACATCGGCGCAGGCTCCACAGAAACGGCTGTGCAGGTCGGAGTTGCGCAGCATAAAGTTAGCGCTCGTTTGGCAACTTTCTGCACAATCCATCATCAAACGAATATGGTTAGGCTCGGAATGGTGGCCGCCCTGTTGCAAACAGTAGGTAATGGTGTTTAAGCAGATGCTGTGACAATCCAAACAATTTTGGATGCACTGCAACATTTCATCGTTGAGCTGATTGAGAGACAGATCTTGAATCGGCATGGTGCTTCTCCAGGGAGAGTGCTTCTACGTTTCACCCTCAGCCTAGGGAAATGGAAAGGCGATCTCCTCTAACTATTGAAAGAAATGCACATACCCCCTTGACTCTCTAGTGGGCTGGAGACTGCACCATGAAATCACACTCACCTGAGAGAACAAAATTATGACGTTTCAACTAACTGTTCCAACCATGTCCTGCTCAGCCTGCGGTGAAACCATTACAGAAGCGATTCGAGCGATTGATCCTACTGCTGTAGTTCAAGCCGAACCAAAAACGAAGCAAGTCACGGTAGACACGCAAGCAACGATCTCGGCAGTAAAACAGGCGATTGTTAATGCCGGTTATAGAGTCGCTTGAGCACAGGCTAACAACATTAATTCATGCCAGAAGTGCACAAAACATAGACGTTTCTAACCTTTTTCACGTTGCTTCTGAGGAGAAGCTCAATGGAAAATACAACCTTAAAACTGCGCGGTATGAGCTGTGCGGCCTGTGCCAACACGATTGAAGACGCCATTCGTTCTGTACCTGGTGTAGAAACATGCAGTGTAAACTTTGGTGCAGAGCAAGCAACCGTTACTTATGATGCTCATGCAACAGATGTCGCCAGAATTCAAAATGCTGTCGATGCAGCTGGTTATACTGCACTTCCCATAGGGGATGATGTGCTGGCCTCTGACAATGATGCAGAACGGCAGGAACGGGCGCGTGAACAACGCCAACTTCTGCGTCGGGTTTGGCTGAGTGGTGCCATCAGCGCTTTGCTCGTAGTGGGTTCTTTACCGGCTATGACCGGTGTAGCTATCCCCTTTATTCCCATGGTGTTGCACCATCCGGTTTTGCAACTGGTCTTAACGGCTCCGGTACTTTTATGGGCGGGTCAGTCTTTCTTTATTAACGCCTGGAAAGCGTTAAAGCGGCACACCGCAACGATGGATACATTGGTCGCAGTGGGAACAGGTACAGCTTACCTTTATTCCCTGTTTCCTACCGTTTTCCCGGGATGGTTCATCGAGCAGGGATTGAGCCCAGATGTTTACTTCGAAGCGGCTTCTGTCATCATCGCCCTGCTGTTACTGGGACGGATGTTGGAAAACCGTGCCAAAGGGCAAACCTCTGAAGCGATTCGTAAGCTCATGGGGTTACAAGCCAAAACCGCACGTGTCATCCGCGATGGTCGAGAGTTAGATGTGCCCCTGGCAAGCGTGACTTTGGGCGACATCATTCTGGTACGGCCTGGGGAGAAGATTCCGGTGGATGGCGACGTGGTGGATGGTTCTTCTACCGTGGATGAAGCTATGGTGACCGGGGAAAGTGTTCCTGTCAAAAAGCAACCCGGTGATGAAGTGATCGGAGCCACACTCAATAAAACGGGTAGCTTCAAGTTCCGGGCCACTCGCGTCGGTAAAGATACCTTCCTGGCACAAATCGTCAAGCTGGTGCAGCAGGCTCAGGGTTCAAAAGCTCCCATTCAGCGATTGGCGGATCAGGTGACGGGGTGGTTTGTGCCTGTTGTGATAGCGATCGCCATCCTCACCTTTATCTTCTGGTACAACATCATGGGTAACGTGCCCATGGCGTTGATCAGTACGGTGGGGGTGTTGATTATTGCTTGTCCCTGTGCTCTGGGACTGGCGACCCCAACCTCCATCATGGTGGGTACTGGCAAAGGAGCCGAGAACGGTATTTTGATCAAAGGGGCCGATAGGCTGGAACTGGCACACCAACTGCAAACCGTTGTTCTCGACAAAACGGGCACAATTACCCAGGGTAAGCCTACCGTCACCGATTTTGTAACGGTTAAGGGTACGCATGATGAACTTGAATTGTTAGGCTTAGCGGCCTCTCTGGAGCGCCATTCAGAACACCCCCTGGCGGAAGCGGTGGTGCATTACGCGCAAACTCAGTGGGCAGAATTGAGCCATGTAGAACAGTTTGAGGCGATCGCTGGAAGTGGGGTTCAGGGCTATGTGGGCGATCGCTGGGTGCAGATCGGCACCCATCGTTGGATGAACGAGCAGGGCATGAATACCCGTGCTTTAGAACAATCGGGGGAACGGTTAGAATGCCTGGGCCATACCGTGATCTGGATTGCTGTAGATGGGCAAATTGAAGCGATTATGGGCATTACTGATGCTGTCAAACCCTCGTCTATAAAAGCGATTCGGGCTTTGCAACGGATGGGTTTAGAGGTGGTCATGCTGACGGGAGATAACCAGCGCACTGCCAATGCGATCGCTCATGCGGTGGGCATCCAGCGGATTTTTGCGGAAGTCCGCCCCGACCAGAAAGCGGCGACGATTGAAGCAATTCAGGCAGAAGGGCGAGTGGTTGCGATGGTGGGAGATGGCATTAACGATGCTCCGGCATTGGCTCAGGCAGATGTGGGAATTGCGATTGGAACGGGAACCGATGTGGCGATCGCTGCTAGTGACATCACCCTTATTTCAGGCGATTTGCAAGGTATTGTCACAGCGATTCAACTCAGTCGTGCCACCATTCGGAATATTCGTCAAAATCTGTTCTTCGCGTTCATCTACAACGCGGCCGGGATTCCGATTGCCGCCGGTCTTCTCTATCCCGTGTTTGGTTGGGTGCTTAGCCCCGTTATCGCAGGGGCCGCGATGGCTTTCAGTTCGGTTTCCGTGATCACCAATGCATTGCGGCTACGCAACTTCAGGCCCAAGGCACTCGGTTAGCTAATTGTCATCAGGGCGGATTGAACTCCCATGAAATCTGCCCTGGCTCATTTCATTCCCAATTTTGAGGAGACACAATTATGTTTTGCAAAGCCACATTCTTCGCAACATTGGCCGGCTTTGGATTTCTGTTAGGTGTGTTATCGAGTTCACTGTCTGGAGCGTTAGCAAGTGAACCGCACACCGAATCGCACACGGCTTCCCCTGCGGAAACCACCGTTCGCCGTATCGATCAACCTCTTACAAGCAAGGTCGCTGTAACGCTAGGAGGACTGGGGCTGATTGGTTTGGAATTGTGGTGGTTCCTGGGGACTAAAACGAAGTTACGGAAAGCAGTGGCAACAGGTGGCATTCAGGAAATCACCGTTACCGTGGATGGAGGCTATGAACCCAGCCGCATTGTTGTTCAAGCGGGTCAGCCTGTACGTCTTAACTTTGATCGGAAAGACCCCAGCGGTTGTTTGGAATCTGTACGGTTTCCTGATTTTCATGTTGCTCAGGACTTGGCGCTTAACAAAGTTACCCCGATTGAATTCACCCCCGATAAACCCGGCACCTATGCCTTCACGTGCGGTATGAATATGTTTCGAGGATCGGTCGAGGTACAGGCAGCAGGCACCTGAAAACGGTGTGGCCCTGCACGCTTTTTGGGGCGATCGCCCTTTCATCGCCTTGAAGCATCAATTGGGCATAGGAGTGTCATGACCACTGCTGACGGCGTATTGTGGGCCAAAGGTTAAAGGGCGGGTATCCTAAGGAAGCATTTGCAGTGGGCAGCAAAGGTTATGGATATTTGAGTTGCCCAGGGTGCTTTCTAATAAACCTCCGTTTGGAATAAGCTAAAGCGCCCGTTTTGTGTGTGCTCAATGCGCATAAAATGGGCGTTTTCAAGTGCTACGCAACCCTCAGCACTTAATCCAAACTTAATGCAAATGTTTAGCAACGGATTATCCATTTGGTGATAAGTTTATTCACGCTGGTGGGCTCTTTTCAAGAAGCACATGTGTATATCAGCTTGATACTTCTGAGAATATTCCAGTAATACTTCTAACGCTTTGTCAGAACACTAGTGAGGATTTTTAGAAGCTAATTGAATGTAAATCCGGTCATCATCGCCTTAATCCCAGGTTTTCTACAGATATTCAAAGAATTTCATGTAGTCTTGCACAGGAACAGTATGAGCTTGGAGCATGGCCCGCATGTCAGACGCTAATGGTTCGGGGAAGCAGTAAAATCCTCATCGGGTTGGTAAACTAGCCGATTTTGGTCACGTCGCCTAAAGTATGCGGGGTTTGGGCAGATACGAAATATGCACACTCAACGAAAGGGAATCTTGCGGAATGGCTATGGCCTGGCTTACGGCCTTTGGCTACTGCCAAAATATTTTCTGGACACCGATTAATGTGGAGTCGTTCTCACAAAATTTCATGGGAACTTTTTCTTTATTTGCCATTTCATACAACGAAGTGTTAAACCAAACGAGGCCTTGATCAAAAATTCAGGTTTTCTTTAGATATTTTCACCGCCTGACTTTTGGCATCTGGCACTAGCAACTTAGTTCATTCACCTCCGTCTGCTATGTATGATTTCTTGAAACGGCAAGCGCAGCAAAGACCGAACGCCATTGCTGTGGAGGATGCTACGCGGCAATGGACCTACCAGCAGCTCGACAAACGGACTAATCAAGTTGCACACTATTTGCAAGAACGAGGAGTCGGACCCGGTGTAGTGGTTGGGCTGTGCGCCGATCGCTCCATCGATATGGTGCTCGGTATTCTGGGTGTCCTGGAAGCAGGTGGCACTTATCTCCCCCTCGACCCAAATTATCCCGATGAACGCCTGTCTTTCATGGTGCAGGAGACCCAGCCCGCACTGGTGCTCACTCAACATACTTTCGCTTCCCGCTGGCAAGGGCTTAGCGTCCCTGTACTGACGTTTGAAGGCAGTGAGGAGGCGATCGCCTCCTCACCTATGACACCACCCCTATCGTCTGTTACCCCGGATCACCTGGCTTACATTCTCTACACCTCGGGTTCTACAGGACGACCCAAAGGGGTGCAAATGCCCCGAGCTGTTGTCACCCGCTATATTCAAGCGCTAGGAGAACTTCTGCCGGTACAGGCGGATGACGTGTATTTGCATGTTGCATCATTTTCTTTCTCCTCCTCGATTCGCCAACTGCTGGTACCTCTATCGAAAGGTGCGCGAGTTGTGATTGCCAGTGCGCAGCAGGTGAAAGATCCCCTGCGCTTATTTGCACTGATGCAGGACGCCAAAGTGACTGTTTCGGATGGCGTCTCGTCTATCTGGCGTTATGGCTTGAAAGCGTTAGAATCGCTTGACTTGGCCCAGCAAAAAGCGCTGATACCTGCGCATCTTCGGGTGGTTATTGTTTCGGGGGAACAAACACCGAGTGCTTTGATTCAGGCACTCAAACGAACCTTGAAGTGCCAGCCTCAAATTTTTAATGTTTATGGTCAGACCGAAACCATTGGCAATACTTGCTATGCTGTTCCAGCCACGTTTGATCGCCAAACCGGGTTTCTACCGGTTGGGAAACCATATGCTTACAATCGGGCCTACATCTTGAATGAAGCGGGGCAAGAGGTTTCCCCAGGCGAGATTGGTGAACTGTGCATAGCTGGAGGGTGCCTGTCGCAGGGGTACTTAAATCGCCCGAAGTTGATGGCTAAAAATTTTGTACCCAATCCCTGGGCTGAACGGGATGGGGCGAATTCACCCCTCTCTCTGCCGACCCTATTCAAGACTGGAGATCTAGCGCGTCAAGCTCAGGATGGCGTTCTTGAACTGGTAGGCCGCAAGGATTTTCAGGTGAAACTGCGGGGCATGCGGATAGAGATTGAAGAAATTGAATCAATCCTGGAGGCTCATCCTCAACTCAATGCGGCGGTTGTGTCGGCTCGGTCCACAGCAACTTCATCCAACAATGATGAAGAAATACGGCTGGTGGCTTATTTGGTTGCCTCACAGCCTCTGACCTCGGCTGAACAATCGGCATTGACGATAGCGTTACGGAAATTTGTGAGCGATCGCCTCCCTCAGTACATGGTGCCGTCTCAGTTTGTGTTTTTGCCAGCGATTCCTCTGACACCAAATGGGAAGCGCGATCGCAAGGCACTTCCGGCCCCAGACCTGCTCCAACCCGAGTCTGTCGACTCCCTTGAACCGCCCAATGGTGACCTGGAAATCCAGCTTTGGGACATCTGGAAAATGGTATTAGGCGTTTCCACTATCACCACAACGGACAACTTTTTTGAGTTAGGTGGTCATTCCCTTCTGGCTGCACAGATGCTAGCCCATGTAGAACAAATTTCGGGCGTTCGCCTACCCCTGGCAACGTTACTCACGGCCCCAACCATTAGTCAACTGGCTGATGTGTTGCGCCAGGAAGGCAAAACTATCTCCTGGCCCTGTTTGATTCCTGTACAGCCGTTAGACACCCCTAAACACCTGTTTTGCGTGCATGGCATTTTCGGCAATGTGATGAATTTTGTTGAGCTAGCTCGTGCCCTTGGGCCTGACTATTCTGTATATGGCTTGCAAGCTCGTGGGTTAGACGGGAAATCTCCCTTCTTTGAGCGGGTAGAAGATATGGCAGCCTTTTATATTCAGGAAATTCGCGCCGTTCAGCCCCATGGCCCCTATTATCTGGCAGGCTATTCCTTTGGCGGCAACGTTGCCTTCGAGATGGCCCAACAACTGACTCAACAGGGCGAAGATGTAGCCCAGGTCATTCTGCTGGATGCCGTAGGGCGCAATTTCTTCCGTCAAGTTCCTCCCGTGGAAAAGCTGCAAAACCATGCCCGCCTGCTTCTGAAGCACGGCCCATCGTACTTACTAGATAAAGTACGTAAGCGCTCTGGACGCAACGCTGCTAAGACATCCAGTAGCACTGCCCAGGCGCTCTTTGGCATCCCTGAGGCTCCCGAAGGGACGACGGCCTATAGCGCTCAAAGCGTCACTGTGAGTCAGGCCCATCGGCAGGCTTTACAACGATACCTCCCACAGCCGTACGAGGGTAATGTTGTGCTGGTCAGAGCACAGCTCCCCGACCCAGATGAAGCCTGGTTTATCGATCCGGCGTTGGGCTGGGGACATTTGGTGAAAGGCGACCTGAGAATACACCACAGCTCTGGCTATCACGTCTCGATGCTGAAGGCTCCCCATGTCGATGGGTTAGCCGCTATCCTCAAGCCTTACCTTGCGCCATTGACTACCCCAACTGCAGTTGCGTCGCGGGTTCTTCAGGGAACGGCTTCAGCTTAAAAGGCAAACGCCCTGAGGCAAACGGTCCAGGCTCATTCATCGGACTGCAATAGGCCCAGAAACCCGGTGTTTTTAGAAATACCGGGTTTCTAGTAGTTCACCGCGCTAATTTTGACAGGTGGGGTATGGCGGGCTTTGCCCGCCATACCCCACCTGTCAAAATTAGCGGCCTGTCAAAAACTATGTGGTGGCCTACTAGGTTTTGGAAGCTGTTTGAGAAGTTGATTTTTCGCACGCACAGCGTATGGAACAACAACTAAAACAGGTGTTAGCGATCGCCCCCATCCAAACCGATGTAGGATGCCTTAGAACACCCACACACGATCATCCTTACCCTACCTCCAACCATGACTGACCGGGTTCTCTATCTGGGCGACGACATCAATACCGACGACATCATCCCCGCCAAGCGGGGCACCAATGCCGACCCCGATTACCTCAAACGCTATGCTCTGGAGCATGTGATTGGCGAAGGCAAGTTGCTGGAATATGACGTCATCGAAGCCGGTCATAATTTTGGATGTGGTTCCAGCCGTGAGTTTGCTCCGATCGCCATCAAAGCAGCTGGTATTCGGCTTGTCCGGGCCAAATCTTTCGCAGAAATTTTCTATCGCAACAGCATCAATATTGGCCTGCCGTTGGAGATTTTGGGTGAGTCCCAACCAAATTCTGTGGTGGAGGCGATCGCCCAATCCGGCGGCCTCTTTCCCTTCAATCAACAGCGGCGACAGGGCAGCGTCACCGTTCCTCCCAGCCTTACGACCCCCCGCCCCATGACCATGGCGGAAAAGCTGCTGGCAAAAGCTTCGGGGAATACCTATGTACGTCCGGGTGAGGTGGTGTTTGCCAAGGTAGATCTGGCGATGTCTCACGATGCGATCGCCGGTCCTGTAGGCCAACTTTTCTATCAGCATTTTGGGGCAGACGCGAAAGTGTGGGAGCGCGATCGCATCGTCCTTGTTGCCGATCACTTTATCCAGATTAACGACATCCGCAACGACCCCAAAGCACCGTTGATGTATCAGCAAATGGCGCAGTTCGCCCAGGAGCAGGGCTGTCATTTGTTGGATATGATTTCCCCCGGCGAAGCAGCAGGAATTTGCCATGTGCTGTTGCCGGAGCAAGGCTTTATTCGTCCGGGTATGGTGGTGGCTGGCACCGACTCTCATAGCTGCACCTATGGCGCGTTTGGCTGCTTCTCCACCGGAGTTGGCACAACAGATATGGCGAATATCTTCGCCACCGGGGATGTGTGGTTGCGGGTTCCCGCAACCCTGCGGTTTGACCTGGAGGGAACGCTGCCACCCCACATCAGCGCCAAGGACATCATGCTGTTCATTCTGGGGCAGATTGGCTGTGATGGGGCGATCGCCAAAGTGATGGAGTTTCGCGGCAGTATCATCGACCAGATGCCCATGGACGAACGCATGACCCTGGCTAACATGGCCGTGGAAGGTGGCGCGATGTGCGGTCTTATGGCCCCCGACGATACCACCCGCGCCTATGTGCAAGCCCGTACCCAAACTTCCTTCGAGGAAGTCACCAGTGACCCTGACGCCGAGTACGAGCGCATTTACACCTTTGACCTGAGCAATCTGGAACCGCAGATTGCCCGCCCACCTAAACCCGACAACGTTGTCAGCATTAGCGAATTGGGCGACGTACCCATTACCCGCGCCTTCATCGGCTCCTGTACCGGCGGCAAGCTGCATGATCTGGCCCAGGCCGCTGATGTCCTTAAAGGCCACTGCGTCGCTCCTACCGTCAGCCTCTTCGTCGTCCCCGCCTCCCAGGAAGTGCGCCAGCAAGCTGAAACCCTCGGCTACCTCGACATTCTGGAGCAAGCCGGAGCCACCATCCTAAAATCAGGCTGCGGAGCCTGTATTAATGCCGGTATGGGCGTTCTCGGCCCCCAGGAAGCGGGTATTTATGCCACCAATCGCAATTTCAAAGGCCGCAGCGGTGATCCCACTGGCCAAAACTATTTGGCCTCTCCCAGAGTTGTTGCGTTGTCGGCGATCGCTGGAAAAATTACAGCTAACCTGACGTAAACCTCTGAATCTTTCTCCCCTTTCAGGAACTGCCGTGTGTGTACAAGTGGTTGGTTTTAGCGATCGCCCTCGTACCCACACCCCCAGCCCCTCTTCCGAGAGGAGGGAGATCCAGCCAGAAATCCTTTTTCAACAACCAATGAACTCCTTCGCTCCGGTCCCCCCTTTGTCGGGAGAGGGGGGTAGGGGGTGGGCCAAATGGGATACATTCAACAGCTATAGCCTTTAGAGGTTGTTCGAAAAGTTGATTTTGCGTGTGCGTAGCGCACGCAAAATCAACTTTTCGAACAACCTCTTTGGATCGGGTGATAGCAATACGCAGTCTGGATTCATTGTCGTAAAAAACAGGTATCCCTCCAGGCGGCAACACCTAGAATGTGTAGGTTACGATGGCAGAAATCAGCAACGTGCGACTCCACTCACAACATACTGTTGAATGTTCTTTAAGTCTGGAACCGTAGGTTACAAGGTCTCAAAACGCAGACTATCCAAACGTTCCTGCCGTTGGTATGCGATGGCATTCTTGTTTGGGTTCTGCTTTGTAGGGACGTTTGGTTTTACCGTCCCTAAGGGAGCCACACTTCCAGCCCCAACTCAGGAAACAAGCACTAACCTCACACCGAGTCTCTTCGAAGCAGCAGATTGTCAAATTTCAGGTTCTACAAACGAGAGCCAGATCTATGACCAAACCACATTAGTCTCCATTAATCGCCAGATCTTCGATCGCCTCTTTGCCATTGGAACTTACGATAACGCCAATTTTGTCACCCTGAGCTGTCGAGCTGATGCAAGTCGCTACAGCTTAGTCGGCTTACAGATGGGAATTGATGACAACGCTGCGCGCGAGAACGTGAACTTAACGATTGATGTCTATCAAGGGGGCAACCTCAGGCAGACCTATCGCAACCTGCGCGCCGGGAGTACAGCCAACGTCGTTCTCGATTTAGCGGACCCAGCAGTTCCAACAAATCCCAATAATTTTGCTGTCGAAATGACTTGTCATACGCAGCGTGCAAATTGTTATCTCCAGTTTCTTGAAGCACGGCTCTATCCGATAGACTCTGCCACGTCATTACCCCAGATCATCACCCCATCTGCATCGCCATCACCTCAACCGAATGATTCTCTGGAACCACTGCCTCAACCCGAGACCGGTAGTCAGGAAGCAGAACCTGAAGATGAAGACGAATCGTCGTCCCGTAATAGGGTCGATCCCATCGATATTTTGAGAGGCGCTAACGAAGCCCGTCGATGGATCTGCCGTATTTTAGGCTGCTAGAACGCTTGCTTGTGAGCGTGTGCAACGATCCCAACCCGGATCCAAATGCTCTAGAAGCAACGCAGCTGTAATGCATTGCCGCACAATCCTTTTGCTAAGAAGGGGTCGGAAGCTGCTGTCCTGAGTATTCTATTTGCATACTTGTATGGAGAAGCCGATCGCCCCACTGTATAAATCTGTAACAACCCTAACAACATGGCAGGCGATCGCCCCTATGATGGGCACCCTTGCTTACAACTGCACACACTCCTGTGAGGACGCACGATGAAGAACCCGATGATGGCGATCGCCCTTGGCCTGGCCCTGCTCCTCTCCAGCTGTGGTGCAACCGTTGCAGAATCGTCGTCTGCCCCTGAATCGTCAGCTTCGTCCTCCAAACCTGTAGCTGTAGCCGCAGCATCTTCAGCCACCAACCCGAAAGCAGAGAAGGCAGAGGAGGTTGAGGCGATCGCCCAGGCCGAGGAGACGACAGAGTATCCCGAAATTGGGCAGATCATTTCGCTGCAATCGGGAGATCTGATGTGTTATACGGTAGTGCGCGATCGCCAGGGGCAAGAGTTCGACATTGGTGCCACCTTTGAAATTTGTGAGCAGCAGGAGCTGCTTAACCAAAATGTTCGCTTCGTTTATAGCGAAGAGAATGTGGCGGATTGCCAAAGCGCCGAACCCTGTGGCCGCAGCCGCAAGGAAACCCTGATTTCCGATGTCGTACTGCTGGGCGAAAACTGGCAAGTGTTGAGTAATGGCGACTGGACAGTCACCGTCGGTCGCATCGAAAGCTGGGATGGCGTCAACAACACAGGTGGCCTTACCTACTACGGCTGTGACTCCGATGGGAATTGCCTGTCGCTCACGGATGGCTTCACCGTTTGTCGCGACGGTATCTGCAATATGTCCTGGGAAAACGGCGACTATGCCTACACCCTCTCCTCTGAAGTAACAGACGATGGCGAAGGCTCCACCACCCTCATCGTCTGGCAGAATGGCGACGAAATCCTCCGCGCCGAAAACATGGAACTGATCGATTCAAGCGATTCTTAAAAGCTCAGGACTTACGTATTTTGTGTTGTGGGTAGTGTGCTTGGCACACCACCCACAACACAAATGCTCTATATATAGTGGACTTGCGTAAGCCCTGAAGCTGTTTGAAAAGTTATTAAGAGGGTTAATTTTTCGTATCCTTCAGGCACGAAAAATCAACCCTCTCAGACAGATGCTTAGAGGCAGCAGAGGCGATCGCCCCGGCTAATTCCTCTCGCGGGTACTCTTAAGTTCCTTACACTTGGCTTCAGCTGCTTGAAACGCATTCAAGTAGTCTTTTCCTCCTAACATGACCTCACCGTAATACTCGTAAGGTGCTGCGCCATAAATGGGTAGAGGATCATCCTCTGGATAATCTTCTTGAGACTCTTCAATAATGGCCTTTAGCTTCTTAATACTCAAATGTTGGGCGGGAAAGTAATGAATATCTTGAGTCGCCCGATTGAAGTGCGGTAGCGTCGGGTCGATGATACTTTCATCCATTTCAAGCCAGGCATGTTCAATGGGTTGGCTTGGGCCATAAGCTACGGCAACGAACCCCTGAACATAGGTGGCTCCCTTTAGAACTAATGCTGCCCGATAGGCATTATCAAACGACTGGCTCGCCTTACTTTGGATCTCCTGAGCAATTTCAATAGAGCGTGTTTCGTTGAGTGGCAGGTTCATGGGGCGTAAACCCGAAAGCGGCTACTGTGATCCTAGTGGATTGCTGCTTGTTTTGTGGGGTTTTGTGCAGTTGCCCTATGGATACAACCTCACAACAAGAATTACAGATTAATTTATTCGTGATCCTAAGTGTGGTAGGCGCTTTGTCCTACTCCTACCCTACCCGACCAGAAGGTGCTGGAGTAGAGGCGAATGTTTTCGCGCAGAATGTAGAGTCCGTAAAGTCGGCGGTTTGGCAATTCAGGATGGAGGGTAGGCGATCGCATAATAAAAAGCGATCGCGTCTTCCATTCTTCACCCATGAAATACGTATCTCTACCCACCCTGCCTGATGAAGGCGTTAGCCATAATCCTGCGATTCGCAAAAAGGTTATGCTGCGTCCTGGTGATCTGCCAGCGCTGACAAACTTTTCCCAGGCTCGTCTGCTTTCCGGTTCTGTGGCTCCCGGTCATGCCCATGCCGACATGTATGAGGTGTTTTTTGTGGAGTCGGGAAATGGCACCATCACCATTGATGATATTCCTTACGAACTGCGTCCCGGCGTCTGTGTCACGGTGGATTTGGGAGAAGTTCACGAAGTTGCCAATACGGGAACAGAAGAATTAGTCATCACCTACTTCGGTATTCGGAGTACATAATCTTTTATCTGAGGACTGACGCATGGTGTTGTGGATCTGTGAAGCACGCCACACAACACCATGCACTAGAGATAACAAGCTTGTGTAAGTCCTGATCTGATCAATGCTTGTGAGGAAGTTGCTTTAGAGACTGCCTCTCCACAATTGTTGAGATGATTTTCAAATTCCGGATCCGCTTTTTCTGCCGGTGTATCGAAAACTGAAACCGGGCGATCGCACACGCTTGCGATCGCCTAATTTTGAGGCAACGATTCATCTCAGATGGACAGTAACACCCTATGCGATTTCTATTTCTTCTGGTTGTGATAGCCGCTGGTGGTTGGCTGGTGTATGGGGCGATCAGCCGCTCCAACGCATCTGCCAACAACATCACCCCAGATCCAGGAATAACCCCAGCCCCATCCGAACAGCGCCCCAATCGCCCCACCTCCCGCCGTTACCCACCCGAAGATGTGCGCGACTATGAGTCATACCATCGTGTTATTGAGCAGACGGTAAACATGGTCCGCGATCCGGAAGCACAAGCATTGGCGAACCGCTACGGCCTCGATATCCTCAACGTCACCTGGGAAGATACAGGCCGCTACCAGAATTCTGCGGTTGGCCCCAACATCAGCGATATGACCATTCAGGTGCAACAGCGTCATCCCATTCGAGACGACTACGCGCTGCATCTGATGCCCGTCATCCGCTATCCCAACTTTACGGATCAGTCCGCTGATATTGACATCGATCAGTTTTTCCTGCCTCTGGGTAATCAGCGAGGGGAAGACCTGCAACCCGTTCCCCTGCGCGAGGTGTTGGATAACCTGCGGGATTATCTGACGGAGCCGGATTCCTGGGCGGGCCGTGGCCGATCGCTCCTGGCCGATCGCGATACCCATGTTCTTGTCAGCGCCCAGGCTTGTTTTCTGCCGATTCCCCAACAGGGTATGGCTGAGTTCAACCCAGTGCTGTTCAACTACCAGTCCTACCCCGGCGACCCAGCGGTGCTGACGTTGCTTGTGACCCGTCAGGGCACGAGCGTTACCGTCATCGACAATCAGCGGGATGGATTTGAGGCCGGGCGCACCTGGGGGCAACGGTTGTTCTTTAACAAAAATGGCGATCGCGCCAGCCTCACAGGCCAGCGCCTGAGCGACTACCAGGCCGAAAACCCAAATGGTGAACCCTCACAGGCCAGTGCCGCAGGTGAGGAAGGCTTGAACATGGTGATGCTAATTCAAGTGCCCCTGCGCCAGCGTCAGCCTGCTAATTTTGGTCTTGAAGATGCCGATATCACGATGGTATCTCCCCCCTCTGCTGCGATGGGGTCTGCTGCTCGGGGGCCAAGCAATGTGGAAGAGGCCGTTATTGGTCATGGCGCGGTCGAGGGGCCATTTACAGAGATTGCGGGTTTGCCGATTGAACGAGACGATCGCTTTCCTATCCGCGTAACGGTGCAGTTCTACAAGGCCACCAGCAACGGCGTCGTGTCAGAGAAGGACATCCAGCAAATTCGTCAGCAAATCGCGCGAGTTTACGACGATGCCGATTATGTAGGCAGCCTGGTGGTGGATGGCTTGCGGGGTCGCCCCACAGAATATGATGGCCCCCACGAGGAACCTGAGGGTTGGTGGGAAGATTTCTGGCAGCATTATCGCGATCGCATCAAATAATGCCAAACCAACCCGAATACCCTTCATTTTGCTGTCGCTAACCGACAGCAAAATGAAGGGTATTCGGGTTGATGCAAGATATTGAGTTGCTGTCGTTGTTTCTTGAGCAATATTGCATGGGAAAAATGCTCCTACAGCAGTCCTGATTATTTATGAAATGATTTGTGAGAGAGGGAGCAGACAAAGTCTGCTCCCTCTCTCACAATGCTATATACAAAAAATCTACAGAAACAGAATGCAACGTAAATTTTTAAAGAACTGCCCTTGAAGATGCTGTACAGGTTGAGTTAAAACTGACATCTTGAATGTCATCAGGTCTCCACTACTACATTACTTATGGCCGTTACCCAGGAACAGTTTGACGCTTTAGTCAAAAAGCTCGAAACCTTCTCAAGAAAACATCCTGGGAGCTACCGCTTACGAGTGGCCCTATTTGCAGCCCTGGGTTATGGTTACTTATTTCTAGTTTTAGCGGGTCTACTCGCCCTAGTTGGGCTCATTATTTTATTTATCGTTCATAGTCAACGAGTTCATGCTGGCACCGTCAAGCTGATTGCTTTTCTGCTGGTTCCAGCCTGGATGATTGTACAATCGCTTTTCATCAAATTCCACCCTCCCCAGGGCTTAATGCTCAATCGTCGTCAAGCCCCTCAGCTCTTTGCATTGATTGATGAATTGACCACAAAACTTAAAGCTCCTCGGTTCCACAAAGTTCTCTTAGATCAGCGCTTTAATGCAGCGGTTGCGCAAGTGCCCCGCCTGGGAATTTTGGGTTGGCATGAGAATTATTTGATGCTTGGATTGCCGTTGATGCAGTCTTTATCCGTTGAAAAATTTAAGGCTGTTTTAGCCCATGAGTTAGGCCATCTTTCGGGCAATCATTCCCGCTTCGGTGGATGGATTTATCGAATTCGTGCAACCTGGATGCAAATTTACAACCGCTTGCGCCAAAACGAAGGAAGAGCTTCTGTTCTCTTTGATAAGTTCATTGATTGGTACTGGCCTTCCTTCAACGCCTATTCCTTCACCCTGGCACGGGCCAATGAGTATGATGCCGATCGCTGTGCTGCTGAACTGGTAGGGGCCAATCATCTGGCCGAAGCGCTTGTGAGCATTGAAATTAAGGCTCGTTTTCTGGAAACATCCTTCTGGTCTAATATTCATCAGCAAGGAAGAAGCCAGGCAAACCCGCCCAGTAACGTGTATTCCTCCATGTTCACGGTATTGCGTGAGCCTATTGTGGGAGAAACAAGCGAGCAATGGGTAGAACAAGCCCTTGCCCAAAAGACAAATAACGCCGATACCCACCCCTGTTTAGCCGATCGGCTCCAATCTCTGGGCTATCCCATCCAATCATCCAAGCAGTTACCCCAACTTCCCCCTGTTAGAACCACGGCTGCCGAGAAGCTTTTAGGCAATGAATTACAGCAGTTCGTAGCGCAGTTCAGTCGCGATTGGAAGGATGAGGTATCCACATCCTGGCGACAGCGATACGCCTACTTTCAGGAGGTTGAAAGTAAGCTGAAAACCCTAGAACAAAAAGCTACAGAACAGCCCCTAACAGAGCAAGATGCTTGGGAACGGGCCTTTTACACCCTGGAATTGCAGGGAGAAGACGCTGCAGTTCCCCGGCTGCAAGATCTGTTAGAGATGCATCCCAACCATGCTGCGGGGAACTATACCCTGGGGCAAATTCTCCTGAGTCGAGCCGATCAATCAGGCATTGCTTGTATCGAAGTGGCGATCGCACAACGAAAAGACTGGCTGATTGATGGCTGCGAACTGATCTACCACTTCCTCCACCGCCAAGGGAAAATTCAGGAAGCCGATAAATACCGGGATCAGGCCGAGCAACATTATCAGACCGTACTCAAAGCCCAGCAGGAACGAGCAAGGGTAACTGCTCGAGACACAATCAAGCCCCCCATGCTGGAAGCATCCCAGCTCAATGATCTGAAGCAACGAATTGCCACATTTAAGCAGGTTAAAGAGGCTTACCTGTTTGAGAAGGAGATGAAGTATTTCCCTGAGGATCGCTTCTTTATCTTAGGGGTGATTCGTAAACGACAGCTGATTGAAAGCGAGGTTGCACCCCAGCAGCTCATGGACGATCTGGCCAATAACCTGCATGCATCCATTCCGCTTTCCATCATCTTCCTGGATCATCCAGATAATGGTCAGCTCAAGAAAAAGGTAAAACAGCTCCAGCAATCTCTAATCTTTCAACGCTGAAGCTGACAATGCCCAATCTACAGCGGCTTCGGCATGGATGCGCGAGGTTGGAAAGAGGGGGATGGAACAATCCCCCTCTGTTACCAACAATTCAATTTCCGTACATCCCAAAATAATTCCCTCAGCTCCTGCTTCAATCAGGGTATCGATAATGGCTAAATACTGAGCTTTAGATTCCGGGCGAATGATGCCCTGACAGAGTTCGTCATAGATGATGCGGTGGATGGTGCGGCGATCGCTCTCCTCCGGCACTCGTACGTTTAGCCCATGATGTTGGATAAGGCGATCGCGATAAAACGCCTCTTCCATGGTGAATCGCGTTCCCAGCAAACCAATTGTTTGTAACCTTGCGTCACGAATTCGGTCAGCCGTAGCATCGGCAATGTGGAGAAACGGCAGGGCCGTGTTGGCCTGGATGGAATCCGCCAGCTTGTGCATGGTGTTGGTGCAGAGAACGATACAATCAGCTCCAGCCCGTTCAAGCTGTTGGGCTGCTTCGATCATGTGGGTGGCGGCAGTTTCCCATTTTCCCTGATGTTGAAGGGCTTCAATTTCGGCAAAATCAACTGAAACCATAACACTTTTGGCCGAGTGTAGCCCTCCCAATCGAGCCTTCGTGGTTTCGTTAATGATGCGATAGTACTCGATAGACGATTCCCAACTCATGCCTCCAATGAGCCCAATAGTTTTCATCGTGCTATCCCTCTTCTGAATAAACCTGATTCATAACCTTTCGACCATTCTCCTATTGCCTCGGCAATATTTGAGAATGCGGTAATTTAAGAGAATGTTTCCAAACTGTGATGGGGTGTGGAGAAAGAGGTACGAAGTGCCCCTTTCTCCACACCCCATCACAGTCTAGAACACTACTATTGAGTTGAGTTAATTACCGGATTTCGTTGATGTCCTCCTTCTCGCTGACAAAATGGCGGCTATTTCTGACGGTGCTACCCTTCACCCTTCTGTTTGGCCTGGTCAAGGTTGGCATGCACCGTCTCGGTTGGGAACCCTGGGCCTTTGACTCCTTAACGGCAGCACTGTTTGGCTCCGCAACCTTTGTGATTGCCTTTGTCCTCAGTGGCACTCTGCGAGAATTTAATGACAGCGCGAATATGCCCGTACAGATTGCCAACTCCTTAGAAACAATTCAGGACAGCAGTTTGTTAATTGCAAAGCTGAGCCCGGACTATAACCCTCAACCGCTCACAACCGAATTAATTGCCGTTGCGAAGGGCCTGGTAGATTGGTTGCAACAAGGCAAACCCGTTGATGACGTGGAAGCCGCCTTGTACCGATTGAACGCGAATTTAGCCGGGTTGCTTCAGCATGGAAATGGCCCCATTGTCAGCCGAACACAAACAGAGCTGGCAAAAATTCGCATTTTGGTCAGCCAAATCGCCATCATTCGCGATACCGAGTTCTTAGGGCCAGCCTATGCCCTGCTAGAAATCTTTTTGGTCGGGACAGTTGTTGCCCTTTTACTTATCGGGGCCGATCGCTTTAGTGAAAATTTGGTGGTCTCAAGCTTGTTGGTGATGTCTTTTACCTATTTGCTATTACTGATTCGCGATTTGGATAATCCATTCCAATACGATGGTAAATCCTGTGCGGATGTGGATTTATCGTCATTGGAAACAGTGTGCGATCGCTTACACAAATCTATGTCTCAGGAATAATCAAAATGGTTACTGCATGTGAAGATTCTATCCTTACATGCAGTAATATCATGTCGCGTTCAATGCTTATGATAAAAAGTGGCGCGGCGCTTTGCGCCGCGCCACTTTTTATCATAAGCATTGAACTTTACTTGTTATAACACCTAACCCCAGGGGCGATCGCCAAACATATTCAGATAACCAACGGGCTCCGTCAAATCTTTGGGGGTTTCCTGAGCTGGAGGTTCTTCGATTTTTGGAGGAGCCGTGAAAAGGTTGTAGGCACCGAAAGCCAAGCCTGCGATCGCCGCCACTCCCGCCGTCACCGCCGCCACACGAGAATAATTCGTTCCCGTACTCGCGTTCGTTCCCGTACTCGCGTTCGTTTCCGTACTCTCAGATGTTCCCATACTCGCGGTTGTTGCTCCTCGCATAAATTGAAGATAGTCCTGGTTCAGATAGAAAGCCCGTTCTGCCTTACGGCGTCGCTCTAAACCCGGCAGAATCTTACCATCCGCATACACCCACCGCAAAAACTCCTCTGCTGCTCCGGCAACGTCTCCGGCGTTGTGCTTCCGCAGCAGGGTTGAGCCACGAAAAGCCCCCAAGCCGACATTGAACGAGAAGGACACCATCGCCGAAAACTGATTCTCATTCGTGGTAATCGTCAGAGCATTGGCAACCCCTTGCTCAAATACATCGAGATCCTGTTTCAAAATCGTTTCTGCTTCTGCCTCCGTGATGGTCATGCCCTGAGCAACCCGTGGAGGACCGGCCATTGAGGTATGCCCATAACCAATCGTCCAAACTCCAACCGAGTCTTGATAAGCCGTAGTGCGGAGCCCTTCAAAGTGCTTAATCAGTTGAATACCGGCTGCATTGATTTCCCCTGTGTGGCCTGTGGGTGGTTCAATCCATTGTTCCGGCTCCGGGGCACCTGTACCAATGGAAATGGTCATGCGTGCGGGAGCATTGGGCATGGCAAACCAATCCTTCATGACGTTAACGTCCAATACCTTTTCCGCTGGATTGGCCGGGGAAGGGGATTTCATAATGCGAGAAATCCAGGCACCGCTCCGCATCAGGTACATAGCAATGTCGGTTTCCTTAATCCAGGTGCCCCAATTCTCCTGGGTTTTGCTGAAATACCAGTAATCGTAATCCCAGCGGGCGCGGTACCCTCGGACATCGATGTGAGTAAAGGTGCTGGCACTCGCCAACCCACCTTTGCTGCCCCACCAGGTATCCAGGTCCGCGTAAACCGTGTAGGGATGCACTCCCGGAATCACAAAGTCCAGCGCATCGCCCATCATATGGCGAGAGTGGGACGCTCCACCCACCGCCGCATTAGTGGCCGGATCGCGATACCAGGAGTTGATTTTGATGGGGCGATCGCCATACCGTTTGCGAATATCTTCCATCACCTTGGCAAGCCGCTGAATACCGTAGATCACATCGGCACTAGCAGGACGACGGTAATTCCCAGTTGTGGGATCGACATGCAACGCATCGCTCCAGGTGAAGTACCCGGGTTCCCCATACTGGGTTACCCGCAGAATCGGATCGTTGGCATAATAGGTGCCCGTGAAGCCGGGAAACTGGAGAGGGATGCCGCGATCGCTCGAATTTACAGGCCGTCCGGCATTATTGCTGTCCGTCGGATGGTTCCCAATTTCCGTACCCACAATGTAGATATCAGGGGCATAACAATACCAGGTATTGCGCTTCTGGGAGCCAAGAGATGCGCCTTTCAGCGTAACCCTAACGTGATTTCGCTTGGGTTGATGGTAAGAACTCAGTTCGAAAACGGTGTTGCGCGGAATAAAGACTTTGGCATCTTCTGGCAAGTCACTGGAGTTCGCCGTGCTGCTCTTAAACATCGTGTCACTAACGACCCGCAGGAGTTGCCGTTGCCCCTCAATGGCAAGATGTGGATTATAGACGTACCAGCTCGTTCCCTGCTGTGAGCCAAGGCCGGTATTGGCAAGTTCAACCTGGGTGTGATCGTTCGCAGCAGGTAAGTGAGTCACCAATTGAAACTGGGTGTTTTGCCGAACCAGAATTTTGGATGTATCGGCTAAGTCCGATGCCTGTTTGGGTTCCAGCTTAAAGCTCGTATCCTGGGTAACCGTCAGAGTGATGTCGGAAACCAGCCGGGTCGTTTGGGTATCAACATACCAGGATGTGGTTTTACCATCTCCTAGAGTAGGCTCTACGAGTTCAACTCGCCAACGCTTACTGCCCACATCGGTGTAATACTGAATGCTCAACACCGTCCCTTGCCGGACTAAAACTTTCTGCTGATTTGGCAGTTCATTGGGGGGAGTAGGGCTGAGAGTGAAATAGGTATCACTGACGATGCGAATTTGCATGCCACGATGACCAGCCCCGCCAGAGCTACTACCATCGGCTTCAGCCTTGAAATGCAGATTGTAGACGTACCAGAGGGTGCCGTTGTTTGGCCCTAAAGTGACATCTGCTAATTCAATTTGAGTATGATCGTTTGCGGCTGGAGAGAAGGATTCTAGATGAAAAGGAGTACCCTGCTTGACTAGCGCTTTTGCAGAAGTAGACAACGCCGACGAAAGCTTGGGTTCTAGCTTGAAGTAGGTATCGTGAGTAACGGTTAGAACGGCGTCCGTCATTAACCGAATATGCGGTGTAAAGACATACCAGGATGTAGTTGCTCCACTACCTGCGATGGGTGCTGACAGTTCAATTCGCCCATGATAATTGCCGGCATCCTGATAAGAACGGACATTAAAAATCGTGTCGGCTTTAACAAAAACTTTTTCTTGATTGGACAGCTCGCTGGAATTTTTGGGGCTCAGCTTGAGATAGGTATCGTTGACCACCTTAAGCTGGCTGTTGTGTTCAACGGTTAGTCCATCATCAGGGCGTACGGGCCCAGGCTCAAGGGTTCTAGTACCGACGGAAACCGTCATTCCTCCCGGTCTATCCTGACGGGCAAACCAGGCTTTAAGGGGAGTAATATCTGCCACCTTTTCCTTCCCGTTGGTTTGAGAAGACTGTTTAATCACAGAGGCAATATATCCATTCCCCTCCATCAGGTAAATGGCTTTATCCGTTTCCTTCATCCAGGTGCCCATAATGCCCTGATCCTCACGTGCAAACCAATGAAAGCCTACAGTATAGCGATTCTTTCCAGAGCCAACTCTGCTATCTCGTCGTCATATTTGAATGGGTAGGTCATGGTCTAGGTGTATGGGTGAGGTGTGGTGAAAGAGGGCTCTCCGTGCCCCTTCCACCACATCTCATCCCCATGGTCGAAACCTAAGCAATTGGTAGAACCGGGGATTCTACGGGCAATCTATGGGAAGCCCTTGTGTTCCCAGGGTATTTCTTCGACATAGGCCTCCGGAGATGATGAAGTCCATTCGTACCCGTACATTTCCATTGCAGCTGATTCTCAGCATTCCCTTCGTGCTAGAGGTGTTTGGGGCTGTAAGCTTGGTTGGATACCTGTCGTTTAAGAATGGGCAGCGGGCCGTGAACGAATTGGCTGTCCAGATGATGGATCGTACAGGCAGCCTGGTGGATCAACACCTGGATTCGTATATGACCATTCCGCAAACTCTGAGCAATGTGAATGCGGAAGCGGTTCAGACGGGTGTACTGGATGTGCGCGATCGCCAAACCGTGGGCAAGTACTTCTGGCATCAAATGAAAATTTATGATGTCAGCTACATTGGCATTGGGCTGATGACGGGTGAGGGGGTAGGAGCCGCTCGCTATGATGGTAAGACCATTACGATGGATGACTGGAGCGCAAAGCCACCCAACAACTGGAAAAGCTACGCGCTGGATGCCCAGGGAAACCGCACAAAGGTCTTGGAAACCCTGAGCTGGAATAACTTTGAGCAACCCTGGTACACCGAACCTATCAAAGCTGGTAAACCCATTTGGTCACCCATCTTCACCGTCAATTACCCCAATCAGGTTTATATCGCGACGTCTGCCGGCCGCCCGATTTACAATAGCGACAACGAATTGTTGGGGATGGTTAGCATTGATGTATCCCTGGCAAGGCTGAGTGAGTTTCTACGGGATCTAGAGGTTAGCCGCTCCGGCCAAGTGTTTATTTTGGAACGGGATGGAACGCTCATTGCGAGTTCTGGAGAAGCCCCACCTTACACGGTGGTGAATGATCAGGTTCAGCGGTTAAAGGGTATTGCCAGTTCTGACCCTGTAGTCCGGGAGACCACTCAACAAATTCAGCAACACTTCTCTAATCTTCAGGGCATTACTGGGGAAGAAGAGCTCCGTATCAATGTGCAGGGAGAGTCTTACTACGTCCAGATCATGCCCTGGAAGGAACCCAATGGTTTGGACTGGGTACTGGTCATGGGTGTACCCGAAAGTACTTTTATGTCCCAGATCAACGCGAACACTCGGACAACGGTGGTGCTCTGTGTTGGGGCATTGGCGATCGCGACTATCCTCGGCCTTTTAACCTCCCGTTGGATTGTGCAATCGTTATTGCGGCTTAACCGAGCAAGCGAGGCGATGGCATCGGGTAATCTGGAACAGACGGTCAGGACGGGAAACATTCAGGAACTCAACAGCCTGGCGCACTCCTTCAACAATATGGCTCGCCAACTCCGCGAATCTTTTACTGCCCTTGAGAAGAGTAATGCGGAGTTAGAAGATCGGGTTGATGAGCGGACGCTTGAACTGAAGAACACATTAAAGGACTTGCAACGAACCCAGGCTCAGATGGTGCAGAGCGAGAAGATGTCGAGTCTGGGCCAGCTCGTGGCTGGTGTTGCCCATGAAATTAATAACCCCGTTAATTTCATTTATGGCAATCTGAATCATGTTCAGGAATATAGTCAAAGTCTTCTAAACATCCTGCATTTGTATCAGCAGCACTATCCCCAGCGAGTACCTGAAATTGAAGAGGCTATCGAAACTGACGACCTGGAATTTTTGCAGCAGGATCTTCCGAAAATCCTGAGTTCGATGAAGATTGGTACAGAACGGATTCGTCAAATTGTGCTGTCGCTTCGTAACTTCTCACGCATGGATGAATCTGAGATTAAAGCTGTAGATATCCACGAAGGGTTGGATAGCACGGTGCTGATTCTACAGCATCGACTCAAGACGCGACCAGAACGCCCCGAAATCGAACTCATCAAAGAATACGGGGAATTGCCTCTGGTGGAATGCTACGCCGGGCAACTGAATCAGGTATTTATGAATATTATTTCCAATGCCATTGATGCCCTGGAGGACAAGAATCACAGCCGCAGCTATCAAGAGCTACAGGCGCATCCAAACCAGATTCGGATCCGTACGTCGACAATTAAACCAGGATGGGTGCAGATTGCGATCGCGGACAACGGCTCCGGCATGTCTAAAGGCGTGATGCAACGCATCTTCGATCCCTTCTTCACAACTAAGCCGATCGGCAAAGGCACTGGCATGGGCATGTCCATCAGCTACCAGGTGATCGCCGAAAAACACGGTGGCAGCCTGGAATGCTTCTCCATACCCGGCGAAGGCACCGAATTCATCATTCAAATTCCCACCCATCAATCACCCGAGAAGCATGATGAGCTTTAAGGTAAAGCGGGCGGTGTTCAACACCGCCCGCTTTACCTTAAAGACACTTCATCAAACGGCCAGGAATTGTTGAATCACTTCGTTGCTTAATTCGTGGGTGGGGCCAGAGGCAACGATACCGCCTTTTTGCATCGCGTAGTAGCGATCGGCCTGCCGCACGAAGTGCAGGTGTTGTTCCACCAACAGCACCGAAATTCCGGTGGTTTTGATGATTTTCTTCACGGCCGCTTCGATGTCCAGAATGATGGAGGGTTGGATTCCTTCTGTGGGCTCATCCAGGACGAGGAGTTGAGGCTTACCCATGAGGGCGCGGGCGATCGCCAACTGCTGCTGCTGTCCACCGCTCAGGTCACCACCCATGCGAGACAACATCGTTTTCAGTACGGGGAACAGCTCGTAAATCTCCTCCGGAATCGCCTGATCGATATTTTTGGGACGACCCTTGGGATTCGCTTCCAACCCCAGTAACAAGTTTTCCTTCACCGTTAGCCGGGGGATAACTTCGCGGCCCTGCGGTACATAGCCAATGCCGCGACGGGCACGGCGATCGGGAGACAACTGGGTCACCCCATGACCATCGAAGGTAATGTTACCCGTACGAGGTTTGAGCAGACCGATGATGTTCTTCAGTAATGTGGTTTTGCCCACTCCGTTACGCCCAATCAGACAGACCATCTGTCCTCGCGGCACGGTCATATCCACATCCCGCAAGATATGACTTTCACCGTAGTAGAAGTTGAGCCCGGAGACTTGCAACATGGCATCCGATGCCTTGTTGTCGACGGGGGCTTGGGTCATAGTTTGTGTCATCTGGCTAACCCCGCACTAATAATTTGTTCTGCCCGGTTCACGACGTCTGATGGTAATTGCAAAAGCTGGAGAAGCCGCTGGTACTCTGCTGATTCCCTGGGATTGATTTGGTTAGCGCAAATCACTTCATAGCTCAGCTTCAGGGCTAGTTCTCGCTCCTCGTCGGTTTTTAGAAGGGGCACCAGATCTTCTAAAGCAATATCTTTGCCCAAATAGGTTTCCAATTCCTCCCGAAGGTGGGCCTGTTCTTCGCGATCGCTCGCAAACTGCTGACTCAAACGCTCCAGCATGAGAGCCTTCTCTTCACGCTCCAGGGTGCCATCGCTCCAGGCCATAGAAGCAGCGATCCGCAACAGCGTCATCTGCTCTGCTGAGATAGAGGGAGCAGAACCCAGATACACCTCAATCACCCGTGGATCGGTTTGCACTTGGCTCATGCTGCCCTCAAACAGCACACTGCCTTCGTGTAGCACTGTTACCTTGCGGGCAATCTGACGCACAAATTCCATATCGTGTTCGATCACAATAATGGAGTGGCTTTCTGCCAGAGCGGTCAGCAGTTCACCGGTACGCTCCGTTTCTTCATCCGTCAGACCGGCTACGGGTTCATCCACCAGCAGTAGATCGGGAGCCTGAGCCACCAGCATGCCAATTTCTAACCATTGTTTCTGTCCATGGGAGAGCAGCCCCGCTGGAGTATCGGCTTGAGCCGTCAAACCAATGGTTTCGAGCAGTTCGATAATGGTTTTACGCTCAGAGCTGGGTTGTTTTTTGAACAGGGTGTTGAACACCGTCTTGTTGCGATTTCCAGAAATCTCCAGGTTCTCGCGGGGAGTGAGGTTGAGGTAAACCCGAGGCGTCTGGAATTTGCGGCCAATTCCAAGACGCGAAATTTCGTGTTCTTTCAGGCTGGTGAGATCGCGGCCTTTAAACCGAGCTTGCCCGATGGTAGGCCGTACCTTCCCGGTGATTACATCCAGGAACGTGGTCTTGCCTGCGCCGTTAGGGCCGATGATTACCCGTAGCTCCCCCGGCTCCATACTGAAGTTGAGGTTATTCAGCGCTTTGAACCCGTCAAAGCTGACGGTTACGTTGTCAATTTCAAGGATTTTAGCCGTCATAGCTCGCTCTGCAAGGGGTTACTTTTCGATGCTCTTGCGCTCTTTTTGGATGGATTCATTCAGGTCAACGGACGGGTAGGTGCTGGCATATTTCGGTTTACGGAACATGCGCCGCAATAAATCCAATCCCTCACCCCGTAGCCAACCCACCACACCGTTGGGCAGCACCATCACCACAATCAGGAACAGGGCCCCCTGGAAAAATGACCAGACTCCAGGGAACTGCTCACTCAACAAAGCTCGGGCATAATTCACGGCAACCGCCCCAAGGATGGCCCCAACTAGACTGGCTCGTCCGCCCACTGCGACCCAAATCACCATTTCAATCGAGAAGGCAATGTCCATATATTGGGGTGATACAATCCCCGACTGGACAGTGTAGAGGGCACCAGCAACCCCAGCGATCGCCCCCGAAATTGCAAACACCAGTACCTTAAAGCTGGTCGGGTCATAACCCGAGAACCGTACCCGGTTCTCATCATCGCGAATTGCTACCAGCATCCGTCCAAAGCGACCACTGGTGAGCCAGCGACAGAAGCCGTAGATTAGCGCTAGTAAAACAATCGTGGTCACATAAAAGCCAGACTGCATCTCGCTGACCTGAATACCAAACAGCTTGTCGGTGGCTGTTTTAAGACCGTTGGTTCCGTTGATCAACTTCTGCTGACCATTGAAGAAGTTGAAGAACACCACCAGAGCGGCCTGGGTCAGGATAGAGAAGTAAACCCCTCGAATGCGGTTACGGAATACTAAATACCCAAACAGCGCAGCGACAATCATCGGAACCACGACAATCGCCACCACCGTAAACGGGAACGAATAGAAGGGTTTCCAGAATGCTGGCAGTGCCGTCACACCGTACAACCCAAAAAACTCGGGAAGCTGCCCGTTGGGAAGTTGGAGTTGGGTATGCATGGCGATCGCATACCCCCCCAACGCAAAGAAAATGCCGTGCCCCAAACTCAGGAGCCCGGTGTAGCCCCAAATCAAATCAATGCCCAGAGCGACGATCGCCAGGGCCATGAAGCGACCCAGCAAGTTGAGTCGGAAATCGGACAGCAGCAGCGGCACGATAAAGGCCAGCACCAGTGCCACCACCACCACGATGCCGATTTCAAGAAGAACCGCTTTACTGGGCGATCGCCGGGCTCGTTGAAGCCCGCCTAATGTATCTACTGCCATGCCTATGTCCTGAAGAGGTAATCGGTAATGGGGAATCGGTAATGGGTCGTGGATTAGATTTCGGCAGCACGGCCTTTCGGTGGGAATAGCCCGGCGGGGCGTACCTGAAGGAAGGCAATAATGAGAATGAAGACCATCACTTTGGCCATGCTGGTAGTGGCAAAGAAGGTGAAGAAGTCCACCAGCGGTTGTAGGACTGGAGCTTGGGCACTGCCCACCAGTAGGGTGATGGTGCCTGAACCAACTAGATAGTTGAGAGTTCCAATTACCAGAGCGGCTACAACACTACCGACAATTTTGCCGACCCCACCAACAACCACAACCATGAAGGCGTCTACGATATAGTTCGCGCCAAGGTTAGGGCCAACCGAACCGAGCAGACTGACCGCGCAACCTGCTACACCTGCCAGGCCAGAGCCCAGGGCAAAGGTGAGGGCATCCACTTTTTGGGTGGGAATCCCGAGACAGGCGCTCATATTGCGATTTTGGGTGACGGAGCGAATCCGTAGACCCCAGGCCGATTTTTGCAGGAACCAGTAGATAGCGAAGAGACACAGAAGCGTCAGGGCAATGATAAATAGGCGGGTGTAGGGAAGTTGCATCGTTCCTACGGGAACACCGCCGCGCAGCCAGGCGGGAGGAGTGACGTCTACGTTACGGGCGCTAAACCAGGGCTTGGCAAGCTTGGCTTGGGTGTTGAGAAGGGAGCCGGTGATGAAGGCGATCGCCAAGGACAAGGGCAGCAGAATTGAAATTACTTTTCTCTGTACCTGCTCCCAATCCAGGCGCTTGCTCAAAACCCACATGGCACCAAAGAACAGCACACAAAACAACGTTAGACTGACCGCCATTGAGGTGCTAACACTCCGGACAAACTGCCGCAGAATCAAGCTCACGCCCCAGGTCGCCAGTAGGGTTTCCAAGGGTCGCCCATAGAGGTATCGAATAACCCCTCGTTCCAGGGCTAACCCCGCCAGCGCTGCGACAATGAATGCGGCGATCACCGCGGCAAAAATATAAAGACTAAAGAATGGTTCGCCCAGCGGCTTGAACACGTTTTGCACCACATAGGTGGTGTATGCGCCCAACATCATCAACTCGCCGTGGGCCAGGTTGATCACACCCATCAAACCAAAAACGATCGCCAGCCCTAGTGCCGCGATTAACAAAACGGCACCGATACTGATGCCATTAAACAGGCCATCAAACAACCCTTGCCACACTGGCTTTCTCCCTATGAATTCTGGCTATTGCCACTCTGAGCTAGGGCAGAAGGATTCATCTGCACCGTATCCACCCTTTCCCTCTGCCCTATCCAAGAGTGGCTACAGGTATAAAAAGAGGGCGGCAGCCCAAGCACCGCCGCCCTGAATCAGACGTTCAATTTAGCCTTTGAACTTACCGCCCTTCGCGGGATCGGTCCAGTCGCAAGCGAAGCCCTTGGTTTCCGGTACATACTGGTTCCAGGGCAGCGGATCAACGGGGCCATCGGTGGAGTAAACAATATTAAACAGACCGTCGTCACGCACCTCACCAATTCGCACTGTCTTGGTGATGTGGTGAGCAGCGGTCATCTTCACCGGCCCTTCGGGAGCGGCGAACTCCTGGCCGATAGCCGCAGCACGTACCGCTTCCAGGTCAGTGGTGCCTGCCTTCTCAACAGCCTGCTTCCACAGATAAACCATGATGTAGGCCGCTTCCATGGGGTCGTTGGTTACGCGGTCTTCGCCGTACTCTTTCTTGAAGTCGGCAACCCACTTGGTGTTTTCAGGGCTTTCAACAGTCTGGAAGTAGTTCCATGCGGCATAGTGGCCGATGAGGAACTCTTTGCCAATCTGACGCACTTCTTCTTCCGCAATACTCACCGACATGGTGGGATACTTGTCGGGGGTGAGGCCTGCGCCCTGCATCTGCTTGAAGAAGGCCACGTTGCTGTCCCCGTTCAAGCTGTTGAAGATCACGCCACCGTTGGGTAGAGCCTGCTTGATTTTGGTGATGATGGGAGTAACTTCGGTGCTACCCAGGGGCAGGTAGTCTTCACCAACAGTTGCGCCACCCTTCGCTTTGAGCTGTTCTTTGATAATCGTGTTCGCGGTACGGGGGAACACGTAGTCAGAACCCACCAGGAAGAACTCTTTCCCTTTGTTTTCGAGCAGCCAGTCAACGGCAGGCTCGATTTGCTGGTTGGGGGCAGCTCCCGTGTAGAAGATGTTCTTAGAACACTCTTGACCCTCGTACTGCACGGGGTACCAGAGCATGTGGTTCTTAGACTCAAACACGGGTAATACAGCTTTCCGGCTGGCCGAAGTCCAGCAGCCGAAAACTGTTACGACCTTGTCCTGATCGATCAGCTTGGTTGCTTTTTCTGCGAAGGTGGGCCAGTCAGAGGCACCATCTTCAATCACAGCCTCGATCTGCTTGCCCAGCACCCCACCTGCGGCGTTGATTTCTTTGATAGCGAGTTGCTCAGCTTCAACGACAGTGGTTTCACTGATGGCCATCGTGCCGCTTAGGGAGTGAAGAATCCCGACCTTAATCGTGTCACCACTGGCAGCCGCAGGCGAAGCGCCCGCAGCAGGCGAAGCCGCAGGCGACTCGGCTGTGTCTGAGGAAGAACTTGCACACGCCTTCAACAACATACTGGTTCCGAGAGCAGCGGAACCATAGACCAGGAACTTACGCCGATTAAACTGCATGGACATTAAATTTTGTTCTCCTAAGAATCAGGGAAGGGAACGCAACGAAAAGGCGGAGGAAATTCTATGCATTGTCGAATCAGCACAGATACTAGAGCGGCGTAAGACCTCTTTTTGTGTCCTAGGATACAAAATCTGCCTTGGGGGGCTAGCGAAGATTAAATTACCATGCTAAGTCGATAAACAACTCCTATAGTCGGCGTGCAATGACCCGATTAGAACACTAATTTATCTAATTTCCCAAACGTAGAAAAATTCGTTCTGAAGGTTTCTTTGGCGTAAAAGGGGCTTAAAACAAGGCAGAGAGGAAAACTTCCACGCTCCCTCTTTGTTTGTTTGTTGCCATCCCTTTTATGTCTGGCTCAGGCGCCGATTGAAATCTTGGAGAATGTTAAATATTGTGTGCCTAATTTCCCTTGGTTCGGTTGCCACTAGCACTTTAAGGAACTTGAAAAGCTTATTTAGCTCGTATCCGTCTATACATCACGGAGAGAGAATGTATGGATAAATGAAGACTGAAATAAGTCTAAACCATCTGTAAGTAGGGGTTAGAAATAATTTGAGACATGGTTTAGGGATTTTTGGGTGAGCGATCGCCCCCTCAAACCATTTCTATTCCAACAAGTCCGGAATCACGTGTATTCTCCCAACCTTTAAGGATATCGTTAGAGTCATGAAAACATGCCGATGTTTTGATGTGGGGAGTATGAGTATCCCCACATCAAACTAGACAAAGCTAGTTGTTCAACTAGGATTGAAACACTTTCTTTGTTTTGTAAATCGCTGTCTTGGCAGCAAAGTTTAGCGCGCTGTTCCTCTTTAAAATCGATTTAAATCTCTTTTCTCCGGGCCACTTTTTCCCAGGGTTAATAGGCTCTGTTAGAACCTCAGGCCACATACTTTGAATTAGTTTTCGAAAGAATTCATAGTTCGGTGTCAATCTCTTTGAAGGATTGATCAGTAGGAGGTGGGCGATCAAACTTCTGTTATTGCAGGGGCATATCTCTTCTATGGCAATATCCTTCTGGAAAGGCTGGTCTGCTCCCCAGTTGCCCAATCGTTGCTCCCAATAGAACAGATCGAGCAGAGGAACCCCAGAAGATTCTGAATAATCAGCGGCGTCTTCCAACCATGCTTTCAGTTCTGATCGGACGAATTCATTATCTGTTGCGTAGTTGCTAAAGCAAACTAGCATGTCTAATGATACTTTCCCTTTCATAATGCCAAAACAGGTTTTGGCAACTGCATTCGCTCCTCCGTTAATGCTGATGTAGTTTCTGTCTTGCCAATGGTAGTAGTAATGCTGAATATGAGTCGTTTTCGTTAGGATGGGCGGAATGATATGCTCCTGTTTGTATTCAGCTAGGAACGTATCGTTCAGAGATTTTGGTGTAAGGCCTTCATAGTTGAGTCCCAATGTTTGGGCAAGACGGCTCGGGATGATCGTGTCTGGAGCGTCAACCTTATGATTAAATCTGAAATACTCAATCTTATCTTTAAAGTCTTTAGATGCTGCTAGCAAAACTCGACTATCCAAACCTGCTGTTAAAGCTAGCTTCAATGTCAACCCTCTGTTTATTAGGGCAGCAAAAGTACCTTTCAAAACACTGGAAGCAAAATTGATAATGTCGTCTTCGCTCAGGTTTCCTTTGGGAGAGAAGTAGGGTATTCGCTTAACTTCTTTCGCCTTTAGATCCAGGTAATGATTGGGCAGAACCTTAAACAAACGGTCATCAAAGCCTTTATCCCCAAACCAGGCCTGTTCATGCTTTTTATAGTTTGGATCAGCCACATGCTGCTGCTTCAAGGAAGACATTTGCAATGAAAGATCAAAATAATTCAAGAACATGGCTTCAGATGAAGTCATGACGAAGAAATCATCCAGTTGACCGAAGTACATTTGCTTGAAGCTGCATGCATCCCCCAGGGCAATAAAGGATGACTCGTTTCTATAAACTAGAACAAACCGTCCCGATAAAATTTGAATTCCTTCAAAGAAGCTGTTCTGAGTTTTACAAGTTCTCGCAAGATTTTCTATGACCTCTTGATCGCTCCGTTCGGGGTTTAGAGGATCAATGACATATCCCAGCAGGAGGATCTCTACTGACTCATGCTTTGTAAAAGATAGGTTTAAGTGAGGACCTTGATAGATACTGAAATCCATAAGGGAGATAGGAGCCATTCCTGCGAACTCCCTATCTGGAGATGACAACCCAGCAACCATGAAATACTGATTTCTATACATGTCGTTGGCTCCTAGAAACTTGTACGGGTAAACAATCTTGGTTCAAGTCAAGGGACTTATAAGGACAACACAATACGTTGCCCTTAAAAACTTTTACGGTGTGTACAAAACTGACGCAGAGTAACGCTTTAGCTCGATAGAAGCTGGCGTTTGATGGCGGATGCAACGAACGTTGTTGAGCGAAAGGTGCTTACGGAAAGTCGGAAAACAGTGATTTCGCTTCAAACATAAAAACCTTCTATGGGACATTAGAGGCTGTTTGAAATTGGCCTGGGTTTTGAAAAGCTATACGCTAACTGGAACTATTGAGAGGACTACCAGCAGACGAGTAAAAGTATCGAGAGGACAGAACGTAAATTCACCCTGCCTCAAAAACTGTGTCCAATATACCAAAATTCATCACAATCATCTTGTACCACACTTCTTTTTCTTTGGTAGGTTTAGCAATAAGTTCTAGTTCTGACAGTCATATCTCTATCTTTTCAAATGCCTGATGGACAGTTCAATTACGCGGTTGTAAAAACATGAACCGTGAGTTGATAAGTTCTCTGGATACTGAATTCAAACGTTTGTCACAATTGCTGATTGGCCTGTGAAAGAATGCTGGAGTTAATAATTAAAACCTTTGTTTCTGTGATATTTTAGCCAGTGAATAATACGACGCGAGTGAATACGCTTAATGAAGCAGTGGTGAATTCAAGCCTTATGATTGATTAGTGCCAAGATAAGCTTATTGAAAAAGGCATTTATTAGGGCTCAGCATCCTCTGCTACTTGTTAGGTGATTAAAGCCAGTGGCTAGGTACGAACCATAGAAGGAACCATAGAAGGTTTACGTAGGCATCAATTACTTGTTGCACAGGGTATATAAAATCAACTCTTTCAACCCGCTATAAGACACATCCCTCCTTCATTTTGCTCTGCCTATAGGGTAACTAGGTTGAGGCAGACACAAAAAATAACCGTATATACACTGAACCCCTAAACGTAATTTTTGCACCTGAAGTGTAACCATCCTAAATCCCTAAAATGCCGTCTACATCTACCCAAGCGAGTAGGCGTCTTCTATCTGGAGGGCGATGTACTTTTGTTGAATGTACTGTAGCGCGGCACTTCTTTACTGAAACTTCAAATATACATCTGCCTTCTTACTAAAAAAATACATAGATGCTCGGTTTCCTCCGTAATAATCTGTGATGAATCTTCTGTAGTTTCTATTGCTTCGGTATTTTCATCTGAAAAGCAGCTATAGATTCCCGATAGATAGATGGAAGGCGAATCCTGTGATGAGGTTATTGCTTATTAACGGGATTAGCCAGCATCTAAGCAGCATGATGCTGGCAAGGTTACGTGTATTTTGGATGGCTTTTAAGATGAATTTTTCGTGAAGCTGCCTGTTTATCGGAATCTTTGTTTTTCAAAACGAATCGAAAGCATTTGTCCGAGAATGACAGCGATCCAAAACTCCTGACCGAAGTCTGCAATCGAGATTTGTTTGCTTATTTACAGGGAGGGCAAAGTGAAGCACCCAGTCATTGCAATTGGCCTTGATGCCGCAGACCCAGAGTTTCTAGAGCCGTGGATGGAGCAGGGGCATCTGAAAACTCTGGCTCGTATCCGGCAGAGTGGTGCTTATGCTCACATTCATGGCTACGTAAATTACAAAACAACGCCCCAGGTCGAATTTTCTTCAACAGAGCCGCTCTGGGTCCAGTTCTCAACCGGGTGTTTGCCTGAGAAAACTGGCTTCTGGGATACTATCACCTACGACCCCAAAACCTACAGTGTCGGTTGTGACGCCTACCATGGCGGCTATGATTACCAGGAATACAAACCATTTTACTCTTTGGGCGACAAATACCGAGTTGCGGCCTTTGACGTTCCCGTTTCAGGGCTCGCTGACCAGGTAAATGGCCTTCAGGTTCTGGGGTGGGGCGGTCACTTTCCCTTTGTTCCCAGTGTTTCCGAGCCGGCCAATCTGCTACCCAGTATTGTCGAGAAGTACGGCACGAATCCTGTTTTGCGTCGGGACAGTGGTAACTGGTGGAGTGATAAGTACAAGGCTTGGGTGCAGCAGGCGATCGCCGACAGCCTCACCACCCGTACTCAAATCCTCCGGGAGTTGTTAGAGCAAGAGCGTTGGGATCTCTTTGTGACTGGATTGGGTGAAACCCACACCGCAGGTCATGACCTGTACGATCGCAGCCAACCCGATCACCTGTTGCACGGCCGCCTGACCCAGAATGGGACTCAGCCTGACCTCATGTTGCAGGCGTACCAGCGGGTCGATCAGGCCTTGGGTGAAGTGCTCAAATCTGCTCCCCAAGATGCCTACGTCATGATCTTTTCTGTTCATGGCATGGGGGCCAATCTGACGGATCAGATGAGCATGTTCTTCCTGGCAGAACTGCTGTACCGCTATAACTTCCCCGGTCAGGTCGCTTTGGCTCCGGGCAAAGTAGGCACAACTCCAATTCCTCCCATTGCCAAGCCGATTCGTGGTTCTTGGGCTGGAGAAATCTGGCGCAAGATCCACGAACCCAATCCTATTAAGCGGGTCTTAAACAACTGGTTGCCCAAGCAATTCCTGGAGGAGGGTAAGTTCGGGTTGCTGTCTCCCTATCCTCTGTTGCGCGATCGCGTTGAGCTGGGTTGGATGCCTGCTTTCTGGTACAAGCCCCTGTGGCCTAAGATGAAGGCCTTTGCTATGCCAGCCTTTGCGGATGGTCATATTCGGATCAACCTGAAAGGGCGTGAGCAAGATGGAATTGTGGAGCCTGAAGAGTACGATCAGGTTTGCCAGGAACTGGAAGAAATGCTCCTCCGCCTGACAGACGGTCGCACAGGCAAACCCCTGGTACGCGAAGTGGTTCGTACCCGCATCAATCCCCTGGATATGGATCCAAAACTGCCCGATCCGGACCTGGTGGTGTGCTGGCACGAAATTCCCACAGATGTTGTGGATAGCCCCGACTATGGTCGGATTGGTCCTATCGCACTCAATCGCCCCGGTGGTCACCGCGCTCGTGGTTTCATGATGATTCAGGGGCCAGGAATTGAAGCGGGTACCGTCGTTGCTGATGGGGCTCCCGTTGATCTACCAGCGACCATTCTCAATCTGATGGGTGCTCCCATTCCGGACTACTTTGACGGTAAGCCTTTGCTGGAACCTGCAAAAGCTGCTCCGACTGTTCAGGTTTAGCTTAGTCCGACGAGGGCCGCATCTACCGTGCGGCTCTCGGCCTAACGAGTGGCGATCGCCCTCACTTCGTGGCAACCATCATGACTAAACGACAAGTATTTGAATTTTTCGAGTACGCATTCACCATCGCAGCACTGATCCTCTACAGTGGTGGACCTTTGCAGGTCATTTTGACGGGTGGCGCGAGCGAAGGGGAGAATCAAGTTGGTGCTGGTGAACCAGATTTTGCCCTCGTTCGCCTTCTGTGTATGGTGACGTATGTAGTCTTTGGCCTGCTGGTTCTCTACCGCTGGCGGCGATCGCTCTACGGCCTGTACAAAGGACGGGTCCTGCTGGCTCTAACAGGTCTGGCCGTTTTGTCTTATTTCTGGTCAGACTTTCCCTCAATCACCCTAACCCGTTCGATTGCCCTGATTGGCACGACCCTGTTTGGGGTTTATCTGGGAACTCGTTTTACCCTGCAACAACTGATCCGAATTATTAGTATTACCTTCGGTATCATCGTCCTGCTCAGCCTGATTTTTATTGTCGCTCTTCCCAAGTACGGCGTTATGGCAGGTGTCCATACAGGGGCATGGCGAGGGATCTTCGTTCACAAAAATAACTTTGGACGAGCACTGGTATTCGCGGTTCTGGGGTTTCTTCCTCTGTCAGCCGAGAAGCGGAGCAACCGAATTATTTTTTGGGGTCTCCTGGGGCTCTGTACCTTTTTGATCCTGATGTCGAAGTCAACATCGGCACTCTTGAACCTGTTTTACATCGTTACAGCATTTAATGTGCTCCGGGTTACGCGATGGCGATTTGAAATTCGTCTCCTGGCCCTGATCGCCATCCTGCTAGTCGGTGGTGTGTCCTATTCTCTGATCACGAGCAACCTCGAATCCATCCTGTCCTTTTTTGGTAAAGATGCAACCCTAACCGGACGTACGGATCTATGGCCTTTATGCGTTGGAATGGCTGAGCGCCGTCCGTTCTTTGGCTATGGCTACGAGGCGTTTTGGAATGGTTGGAATAGTGGGGGAGGAGAAATTTGGATGAACTATGGCTGGAGGGCTCCCCACTGTCATAACGGCTATCTGGATCTGACCCTGGCGTTGGGGGTGGTTGGCTCATTGCTATTTCTGTATACCCTCTTTACAACCCTCATCCTTGGCCTGGTTCGATTACAGCGAACCTCCACCTTTGAGAACTTCTACTGTGTGTTGGTGCCGTTCTTCCTGCTGCTCTACAACTTAACGGAGAGTTCAATCCTGGGGCGAAATTCCCTTTCCTGGGTGATTTTTATTTCTGTCTACATAGCCGCTCGGGTTCCCATTTCCTTACCCGATCGCACCCCGACAGAGGACTCGCTTCCCGAACCACCGCTTTTAGCGCGTAACCCTTAAGGTTCTTTAATTTCGCGTGAGCTGTTGCAGCAATAATTTTCACGTTCAATGGCAACCGTTCATTTTGGAGGCGCTGAACCGTTCCTATGTCCCCTTCACTTGCTTGAACAATGCAACTCCAAAGCTTGGTCGATCGCTTCAAAGCTCTGTCCAAAAAACCGATGGTGCAGGGCACCCTCTGGATGCTATTGGCAAGAGGTATCCGGATATTTATTCAGGCAGCCTATTTTGTCATTATTGCCCGTGCCCTTGGGGCAGAACAATTCGGGGCGTTTTCAGGGGTATTAGCACTGGTCAGCATCTTCACACCCTTTTCCAGCTGCGGTGCTGAGAATGTCATGGTCATGCATGTTGCCCGCAATCGCTCCCTCTTTGGAACCTACTGGGGCAACACCGTAGTCATGACCTTCATTTGTGGGGGGCTGTTGATGCTCCTTGCCTTGGTCGTCGGTCATTTCATCCTGCCTGCTTCTATTTCCCCATTGGTGATCTTGATCCTTTGCGTTTCAGACTTGATCTGTCTGCAATTGATCGATGCTTCTGCTAAAGCATTTCTATCAGTTGATCGGCTGGCTCAAAATGCTCGAATTAGCATCATTTTGAGCACAAAGAATTTAGTAGCCGCTATCGCGTTCGTGACCCTGGTTCCAAATCCGTCGGTGATGGCCTGGTCGTTGCTGTATATGGTGAGTACGGCGATCGCCGCGATCCAATGTGTCTGGGCGGTTCATCGGCAAATTGGGCCGGCTCGACCCAATGCCCGTTTGATTCCTGCTGGTATCAAAGATGGAATTTACTTTGGTATTGGGCTGGCCTCCCAAACGGTCTATAACGACATTGACAAAACCATGCTGGCCAGTTTGAGTACCCTCAATGCAACGGGTATTTATGCGGCGGCCTATCGGATTATCACCGTTGCTCGTGTACCGGTGCAATCCATTACCTCGGCAGCCTACGCCCGTTTCTTCAGACATGGCGAAAAGGGAATTAGTGGCAGTTATGCGTTTGCCAAACGGCTGATTCCCTTTGCGGGAGGGTATGGTGCGGTTGGATCGATCGCCCTGATCCTTTTTGCCCCCGTCGTCCCTTACGTTTTAGGGGATGAGTATAAGGATGCGGTTGGTGCCATTCGTTGGCTTGCGCCCCTACTGTTCTTCAAGTCCATCAGTTTATTTGGCGCAGATGCTTTAACCGGAGCGGGCTTCCAGGGAATCAGAAGCGCTCTTCAGGTGGGGATTGCCATTTTAAATACACTGCTAAATTTCTGGCTGATTCCGGCATTTTCCTGGAAAGGAGCATCCTGGGCCACCCTAATTTCAGATGGCTTGCTCATGGTCATCATCTGGGGCGCTGTGTTCTACTACAATCGCCGACAAAAACGGCTTCACACGGCTAATGATTAATACTTTGTGTATAGGGTTCATTAATTTTGTGAGGTTATGATGCTGTCGGTTGTGCGCTGTCAATGTCAACGTATGCAATTACGCTAGGGGTATCTTTATGGGTGAGCCACTGGTCAGTATTGTGATTAACAATTACAACTATGGTCAGTTTATTGGTGAAGCCATTAATAGTGCGCTCAGCCAAAACTATCCTCATGTTGAAGTCATTGTTGTCGATGATGAATCCTCTGATAATTCCATTGATGTGATCAAAAGTTATGGCGATCGCATTATCTCTGTTCTCAAACAGAATGGGGGTCAGGGTTCAGCCTTAAATGCTGGTTTTCAAGCCAGTAAGGGAGACATCATCTTCTTTTTAGATGCAGATGATTACTTCTATCCCACCACCGTCGAACAGGTTGTGGCAAATTGGCAACCGGACACGGCCCAGTGCCAATACCGCCTCAGCATTGTGGATGCGAAGGGAACGTTCATCGAGTTCTATCCAGTCATGGAAATTCCCTTCGATAGCGGTGATGTTTGGAAATTGCTCTTAAACCAGGGGCGGTATCGTACCTCAGTCACCAGTGGCACCTGCTTCAGCCGGGCCGCGCTGCAAAAAGTGATGCCAATTCCTGAAATGGACTTTCGCATTTCAGCCGATGGTTATCTGGTGGCGACTGTTCCTTTCTTTGGTCAGGTCACATCCCTTGATATTTCATTGGGCGCGCGGCGGGTTCACGATAGCAATCTGTGGGCTTCACAATCGGGTGATTGGGTTAACAAACTGCGGAAGAACTTGTTGCATGACAAGTTGCGCTACCAGTACATCGATCAAGTATCGGTTCAGTCGGGCCATGAGCCGATCGCCGAGCCAGGGATGCGCGACTATGTCCATCTCACCAATCGCATCGCCTCCCGTGTATTGGAACCCGACCAACATCCTTTTCCTGAAGATTCACGGCTGGCTTTAGCCTGGCGTGGAGTTATGTCACTTTGGCAGCGATCGCGCCTGCCCCAGAAACGCAAAGTGGTCTTAAGTGCCTGGTTTTTGTGGGTAGGGATTATGCCAAATTTTCTGGCGAGACCGGCGATCGCCTGGTTGGTTGCGGGTCAATCGCGGCCTAAGTTTGTGGATGCCATTTTGAAAAAGGTGAGAGCCTTGAGTCGGTAATGCCCTCCTGCTTGCATCCGTGTACAGCAGGAACTGGAGTATCTACCCATGCGTTTTAGAACATGGCAGCTCGTGAGCTGACATCAACGATTCATCTACTCCAGTTGTGGTTTCTGTACTATTGAGGAACGAATTCATGCGGATTGCTATCTGCGTAGCTACCTGCCAACGACCTGTTGAACTACGGCGCTTGCTCAACGGTCTTAATCAGCTAACGTTTGAAAAAAACACGCCTCCTCAGGTCGATGTCATTGTGGTTGAAAATGACGATTCGGGTCAGGGCCTGAAGGTGTGTGAGGAAGTTGGACCCAACTTCCGCTGGAATTTGGTTGGGGGCATTGAACCTCGGCGGGGTATTTCCTATGCACGAAATCGTGGTGTCAGTATGGTGCCCCCAGAAGCCGATTTTGTCGCCTTTATCGATGACGACGAAATTCCCGCTCCCACGTGGCTCGATGAGTTATTAGCAGCACATCATACCTATCAAGCGGAAGTCGTCAGTGGGTTTGTTGAACCCAAGTTCAGCCCAGATACGCCAGATTGGATTATCAAAGGAAAGTTTTTTGAGCGTCCATCGCAGTCAACAGGTGCCGTATTGAATACGGCAGCGACAAATAATGCGATGGTCAAAGCCGATCGCCTGCGTGCATTAAACCCCGTCTTTGATGAACGATTTGCACTGACAGGTAGTGAAGACTACAACATGTTTTGTCGGCTTCAAGTAGCAGGTAATAAGATTGTTCGCTGCAATGAGGCCATTGTGTACGAACCCATTCCACCTAGCCGCATGACTATACAATGGCTTATGCACAGTTCGTTTCGTGTGGGCAATTCCATCACCCTTAGCGATCTAGAACTACTCTCTGGAAAAACCTGGTTGGTGCGTTTGGTCAAGGGAACGGGACGGGTTGTACAGGGAATGGTCTTCATGCCTTTCCACTTCTTAATGGGCCGCGCCTTTTTTGTTCAAGATTTACGAAAAATAGCCTTTGGATTGGGAGTCGTAACGGCCCTGTTTGGTTACAAGTACATTGCCTATCGCAAGATTCATACTATTTCCGCCAAGAAAACTGTACCGTCTGGGTCTGTCCGCCAAGCCTCCTAGAGCTTCATTACACTCAATTCATCCCCATTACTGCAAAAACAATCCATGTGCTATGACGAATTCTGCAAAACCTCCCGAATGAACAAATTGCCAGATAGGAATTGAAGCCCTCTAACACCACCTTCCCCTCTCAACTCCCCTGCACCTAATCAATGAAATTCTCTGCAGTTCTACGGAATCAGCTTCTCTTACTCCGGCAGTCTGGACGTCACACAATTTTGGGGTGGCTCTGGAAAATGGGCTTATTGAAGGTTGTCTCTCGCGCTGATATGGCGAATAATCCAGACACCTACCAGGTTCATACCTTTGGGCAACCCCACAAGTTTGAGACAACGCTTCCGATCACGTTAGAGGAGGACAAACCTCCACTGGTCGACGAGATGGCGTATCAATCTGTCAAGCTGGAGGCGCCCTTTGTGGCTGAGTTGCGCGATGTTCATCTGGTGAGCAAGCTGGGAATTTGTGTCGGCTCCAACCGAGAAATCTACATGGAGTCGGTCATGTCCGACAGTTACAATGGCTCGCTGTACTTTGAGGCATTGCCGCTGCATATGTTGGTGGAGCGGGAAACCACCCGCTTGAAGGCTCCTGAGATGGATATTGCCTGCTCTCTGATCCATGCCTGGGGTCGCCATACCTATGCCCACTGGTTTATGGAGTGTCTCTCGCGGCTGGAGGGGTTGGAGTACTACGAGCAGATTACGGGACAGCAGGTCCCTATTCTGGTTCACGCTAATCTCAAGTCCTGGCAGCGGGATTCACTTCAACTACTCGGCTACGGTCCGGAGCGCTATCAGAGTTGGGACGGGCCACGACTGAAGGTGAAGAAGCTGATCATGCCCTCGTTTCGCCGTCAGCAGCACTGGTCCGAACCCGGTGCCTTTGAATGGCTCCGCAATCGCTTGATTAAAAATTTACCGCCAGCCACTGATAAGACTCCTGCCCTCTCTCCCCGTGTCTTTATCTCACGCGGAGAAGCTGTCGGTCGCCGTATTGTGAATGAAGCGGAGGTGATGGAGCTCGCTTCCACCTACGGGTTTGTCAGCTATGTACCAGAAGCCCTGAGCTTTGCGGATGAAGTGCGTTTATTTGCCCAGGCCGAAGCAATCATGGGTTCTCATGGCTCAGGGTTAATGAACATGATCTTTTCTCCGAAGCGGCCAACCATTATTGATTTTTACAATCTCTGGTTTACCGAAAGCTTTTATCAAATGACCAGTTCGTTGGGTTTCCCTTATGCGTGCTTTTACTGCGAGCCAGCACCAGGAGCAGATTCTGGCCAGAAGAGCGGCGATGTAATCGTGGACATTAGCAAGCTCAAGCGGCTTCTCCACAAATTATTTCCTAGCGGATAATAGGGTGTGTTTTAGATCTAGCTGAAAGGATTATTTTTTGGTGCGCAATGCGCACCAAAAAATAACTTTTTAAGTACAGAAGGTAGTGTGTGGCGCGATGCGCCACACACTACCTTCTGTACTTCACCAATTTGAATACCGCTATCGATGCTAATTGCCGGGGGCAATGGGTAAATCTAAATCCGCATCAGGGCTGGGTAAGATTTCTTCAATGGGTTCGGTGCTGACCTCATCAGCGGCTAGGTTTAAGGTGTAGTTAAACTCGCGATCGCCGTCAGCAACCACAACGATTTCATAAATACCCGATTGAGGCAGTTCTCCTGACCACTGAGTTTTGGACGAGTCTTCTAACAGCACAGGCAGTTCCTGAGTAGGAACGGGCAGATACAGGGAAAGGAGTGCTGCTCCAGAAGGCGCTTCTAAATTGACGCGCACAGGTTGGCCCTGCTTTAGGTCAACGATATAAACCTGGCCTTCTCCTGCTTTCAGGTTCCGCTCCAGGCTCTCGCTATACTCCCCTTTGCTGAAACGAATACGAGTGAGGCGATCGCTCCCCTTCAATGCCTGAAGCTGATCAAAGGTAATGGCCTGCCATACCTGACCAATCGGCTCATCGATGAATTTTTGATCCCGCCATTCCGGAAAAGCATGGTAGAAGCGGGCATCTGCCAGGTCATTGAGGGCGCGGCTACTAACGTTAAGGCGGTTGACCTCGCGTTTCCAGGCTGTGCGATCGCCCTCATCGTAGCTCCCCAAGGATTTCCGAGCCGCTGAGCTGAGATTTTTATCAAACCACTCCAGCCACTCCAGCGCGATTCCATCCCATTGCTCCCGCCATTGGGCATCGGACTCATCCTGGCTCAGGCTGCGTCCGGCCATCTCAGGATTGCGCCGGTAGAAGGTGTCATCGGTGAGGCGAATTAAAAACTTTGTGTCAACCCCTAACTCTTGCCGTCGGGCACTGATCGTTGCTTTACGGGCCTGCTCCTCTGAGGATACAGAGGGCTCAGGGTTGGGGGTTTCGGTGCGATCGCGCGGGCCAAACAGCAGTGGAATCCATTGATTCCGGGTGGCCCAGGTGGCGCTTGCTACGCCCCCCACCAGCACGACCGTCGCCAGCCCCGCTGCCAGGGATGATAGATTCCACTGGCGGCGCACGGGTGGTGCAGAGGCTGCCGGGTGAGACACTGTGGCCGTCGCAGCAGTGGCACGCGCAGGCGTGGGCGTGGCGGGAGCGATCGCCCGCGTTCGCTCTATCTGGGAGGGAGATGGTGCGGGAGTAACGGGTGGAACTGGGGGAGAGGGCAATGCAGCACCCCCCGGTAAAGCCTGAAGGACTTGCTCTGCGGTGGTGAAGCGCGATCGCGGGTCCTTCCCCAACATGCGTTCCACAATTGACTGAAGCTGAGGGGATAACTTGACCTGCCGTTTCCAGTCACCCCTTGTTAAATCTCCCAGAGCGCTGGGTTCCCGGCCACTGAGTAGTACGAGCAGGGTAACGGCCAGGGCATAGAGATCGCTGGCGGGAGATACCTTGCCCGTATCCATCTGCTCGGCTGGGGCATAGCCCACTTTCCCTAACCGGGTAACGGTGTCTCCAGAGGAGCCGTAATGCAACGCTAGAGAGGCCGCAATCTGCTTGACGCCCCCGAAATCAATCAAAACAGGGAGTTGATCCGCTGTACGCAGAATTAAGTTGTCCGGGGAAATGTCCCGATGCACGACTCCCTGGCTATGGATGTAGTGCAGCACTGGCAACAAATGGGTGAGAAGTTGAATTACCTCTGCTTCGCTAAAAAACTGGCCCGTTGTTCGCCGTGTCTCCAAAAGTTGCTGATAGGTTTGTCCCTCTACATAGTCCTGTACGAGAAATAGCCGTAGATGGCCGCCGAGGTGGATATGCAGTAACTCACGAAAGCGGGGAATCTGAGGATGCCGAAGCTGATAGAGAATTCCGGCTTCTCGCTCAAAGAGTTCTTCGGCTTTCTGCATAGCCGCTTGCCCTTCGACTTGGGGTGCAAACTCTTTCAGTACACAAATCTCGTTGAAGCGGTTCTGATCCGTTGCTAAATAGGTACGGCCAAAGCCGCCCACCCCCAATAGCCGGGTGATCTGATATCGCTGCCCTAAAATTGTCCCGCTCGGTAGCTCACCTTTGGGCTCGCCCTTGGGGGAAACAGCTTGTAGTTTTTCTCCGCAGATGGAGCAGAACCGGCTACCCGGTTGGTTGTTATGCCCCTGGCTGCAATACAGTGACGACATGGAACAGGAGTGGCGTGTCTGGCTAACGGTGTTCCCACACTAGCGTACTTGATGCATGGCAAGCCGTTTGAAAATTCATTCGTATTACATCAGTAGTTCACCCTACCCATGACACAGTTGTTCATGCAATTATTACGGGGCGATCGCCCTTATTAAGCCATGTAAAGACCCATAAATTTCTTCAACATCCCCCTCCCCATCGCCCAATCGGGTGATAACTTATAAATCAAGGCACAACCAACCAACCCCCTACTGACATCCAGCCCGTGCCTCCTGCTGTGATTCAGGCGAAGGCAATAAAAGGCTTTTGGCACCATCGAGCGTACCTCAGAAATCGCGATAAACCCGTTGGTTTCTTTGTTCCATTACCTCAACCACTTCAAGAGGTCACTGGTGGAGCGCAACCGATATCCTGCCTTCGTTATCTGTACAAACTCTCGACAATCTCAACACGTCTGTTTAGTTCTTTGTACACCTGGTTCAATTCTTCAATTCGAGTTAAAACGGTCAACTCAATCGTCCATCGAAAAGGCCTGGTGGTAACACTGGGCCTTTTGCCATGGCCCTTGTTTCTTGCAACGCTCAGCGCCGCAAAACCACTTGTTGCTAAATGCAGGTATGAGATGGGGGATGAAACTGTAGTTTCATCCCCCATCTCATACCTGCATTTAGCAATGCCCAAGATCAGGGGCTTTAATCCATGGGACAGACATGGTGCACAACATCGTGCCTGTCCCATAATTCTTTGCTTGCCCTGATGTGCCCAGAAAAATCTTTAAATCGTCAAACGCCCTGTAGCTATGCGTTTGATGATTTAACCAGAAAAATGAGTCTAAAGTTCGAAATCAGAATGACTACGGGTACGGAATAAAAAAAATACCCAATTGGTGGATGAAAATTACCCTTGAATTTCAGGATTATGAGAGTAACGCTGCTGGCTTTCATCCACCTGAGTAGAGATCTTTTGACAATTAGGGCACTGGCACACCGCTTTTGCAGCCCTTCGGCGTTCCCGATAAAGTGAAATCAGGGGCAGTCATCCTGCCTGTTATCCAGGGATGTGTGATCGCCCCTCGTGCACCTTCTTGTGCTTGATGGGGGTTGGTTGCGATCGCTTCCGTGTCCGGCCTCTACCGGAGTCTTAGCTACTGATTACTGCGTCCACGGCTCAGTTGTCATGCGATTGTTGCCGATGGCGCCGTTTTATAGGACTGAACCCCATGGCCTCTGTTGCCCGGAAAAACCTGCTTGAAGACATCCCACGGTTTTTAGTGGCCCAGGCCGGGGTTATGTTTGCTGTCAGCTTGGTGACGATTCAAACCGGTATTATTAATGGGTTTGGCCGTTCTACCACAACAGTTATCGACGATTCCAGTGCAGATATCTGGCTCAGCGCCGAGGAAATGGTCAACCTACAATTGACCCTGCCTATTCCTGCTTCTTCCGTTGCCCAGGCGAAAGATGTGGATGGGGTGAGCCGGGTAGAACCGTTGCTGACCCGCACGACCATGTGGCGTGGCCCCACCGGAGAAATTGCGCCCATTCAAATCATTGGGTTTGATCCCGCCGGAAGCCTGTTCAACGTCGGCGAGCTGAGCCCGGCTGATCTGAAAAACCTGCAAGAGCCTTACACCGTCATCCCTGATACTGCCAATTCTAAATCCTTAGGGGTGTCTAAAGCGGGAGATATGGCCAGCATCAGCTCCCTCCCCGCTAAGGTGGTGGATTTCACTCGGGGTACTCAGTCTCTTCCTGCCAGTGCCTATGTCTTTGCCTCTCTAAGGAACGCGAATGCCTACCTGACAGCTGGCTTCAACTCCACCACCAATTGCCGTTTGGATAACAAAAAGCTGATCTGCGACAACGCGTATCGGCGAACCCCAGACACGACCTCCGCACCCGAACCGAAAATCCTTACAGGCACAGATGCGATTACCTATGTTCTGGTAAAGGCAGAGCCGGGTCAGGACTTGCAAGCACTGAAAGAACGGTTGCATAAAGCCCTGCCCAATTTAAGAGCTTATACCCGCGAAGAAATGTCTGACCGCACCCGTGACTATTGGATTCAGCGCACGGGTATTGGTTTCATCCTGGGACTGGGCGCTACGGTTGGGGTCGTTGTGGGAATGGTAGTAGTAGGACAAATTCTCTACTCGTCGGTTACAGACCACGTCAAAGAGTTTGGCACCCTCAAAGCCATGGGAGCCTCTGATTGGGTTATTTACCGAATCATTATTGAGCAGGCTATGTGGATGGCAGTGCTAGGATATTTGCCCAGTATGGGGTTGTGTCTAGGCGTGGGAATGTGGACGCTGGCTACCCAGGGCATTGCCATTCTCATTACCCCGGCCTCTGCCGCTGGAGTTCTGGGGGTGACGGTGCTGATGTGTGTCGGCTCTGCATTGATTGCCATTCAGCGCGTTACCCATGTTGACCCAGCCATCGTTTTCAAAGCATGAAGTTTCACACACTACCGCCTGCTGTAAATGCTCCCATTAAAGTGAAGATAGATGAAGGCTGGCCTGTTTCAAGGGTTAAGGTCTTCCGCCAAAGCTGCTCTCAACTGTCCGTTCGCTAAGTGCTCTCAAAATCTCCACCGTAATAGTGTGGCGTTTTATTGAAGTTAACCTTAGCCCCACCCTTTGTCCCTTTTGCTTAGACATCATGACCGCATCGCAAGTAGACCCACGTGTTTCCCAAACACTTCATCCGACAGGCCTTCGTCGCCCTTCCGGTACCGAGCCGCATCGTCCTTTGGCAATCGTTGCTCGGAATGTGGGGATGGTTTACCAAGCGGGCGGTGAGGAGTTTCAAGCCCTTTCTCACATTAATCTTGAGGTGCCGGAGGGCAGCATTCAGTTGCTGATGGGGCCATCCGGTTCGGGTAAGACGACTCTATTGTCTATCCTGGCTGGGATCCTGACGCCTAGCTCAGGTTCGGTGCACCTCCTGGGGCAGGAAATCACTCACCTGTCTCGCCATCGCCTCTCGCAATTCCGCCTACACAATATTGGGTTTATTTTTCAGGGATTTAATCTGTTCCCGGCACTTACAGCTCTGGAAAATGTGGAACTGGCTTTTCAAGTGAAGGGGATTAACCGCCGCGACGCGCGCGAGCAATCCCTGATGCTGCTGGATCAGGTCGGTCTGGCTGACAAAACCCGCAGTTTTCCAAAGCAACTTTCGGGGGGACAGAAGCAGCGGGTGGCGATCGCCCGTGCCCTTGCCGGAGACCCATCTCTGATCATGGCTGATGAACCCACTGCCGCTCTTGACTCTCAAAGCGGTCACGCTGTGATTGAGCTATTACGGAATTTGGCGAAGGAGCGCGATCGTACCGTCCTCATGGTGACCCATGACTCTCGCATCATGGATGTGGCTGATCGCGTGCTTCATTTGGAAGATGGCATGCTCAAAGCTGCATAGCCAGAACGCGTGCAACACCTAATACAACGGTGTAAGCTTTGAGCGACAAAATGACCTGTGGTTTTTTGGGGGGAGGGTTCGCTACGCCACCCTTTCCAAAAAACTACAGGTTATTTAATACAAGCTCCTTCGTTCGGGCTTAAGCTGAAATCCCCCTTTTGGCATGCGCTCTGCATACGGCAAAATAGGCATTTTCGAGTGCTGCATGTTTCGCAGCACTCGAAAATGCCTTTAATCGAACTCAGGTTTGTGAGATTGGAAGATGCTGTACTGGGGTATTCAATAATTTGTTGTGCGAGATGCGCGACAAATTAAAGATTAGCCTTCATAAGTACTGAGATACTGGCTCAAAATTTCCATGGCCATTTCTTTGTCACCAATGGGGTGCTTGGCCATAAAAGTAAAAGGACGTACGCGGGCCTCGGTAAGAGTAGCGGGCTCCCAAACATAGAGGATAAGACCATCATCATGTTGGGTGATTTTGTAGCGCAACGTACAATGACTCAGAGTGTCAAAGGCTGAAGCAGTCATAAAGGTTGCAAGGGTCAATTTAGTTTGTAGATGGCTCTAATGGCAGATGACAAGATAAGACGCGTCAGGCAGCTCCGTATGGCTCCAAGATTGTAGGGGTTTTCTCCGTGGAAATTCTTCCGTATAAATCCTTACCTGGCTTCCCAGGTATTGCCGTGTAATCACAAAGTTTTCATGAAGCGCTTACACGTTTAACGGTAGGATATCCATTCTAGCCGCTTCAGGAGCTCTGTTGGAGCTGGAAACCCTGGATATAAGCGGAGTGAGCCATTTCTGATATTCACTGTTCCCTTGCATCTGAGAGCATGCATCAGTGAGTTACAGAACTTTTCAAAGCATTATGCCCATTGAAGATAGAGTATGAACGAAACCTTTTCCTGCCTTGGAAGAGTGCTAGGAGGGGTTCATATCGGGTCTAAGACAGCTGTAGGAAGAATCTTCTCTAAACATCCTTACCTTTAGGAAAATTACGTAAACCCCTGTCCCCTTACGGTATTCAAAGACCTATCCTCTGGGAACCCTAATGCAGTCATTAGTATTAATGCTCTAAACTTCCGTCATTCATCGGGTTGATTTGCGCCACTTGAAGTATTGCGATCGCCCCGACATTCGTTAGAATCTATCCCAATATCTGTCTGCTTTGCATTCTCCTGCTCTCCTTGGCCCCCTGAATGGCTACTGCACCCATCCCGCGTAAATCGTCCAAATCCTCCGACGCTGTCGGCAGTAGCCTGTCGCCTGACATGACCCCCGTGTTTGCGCTGAAAGAGCTCGTGTCGCGCCTTCACCGGGAACATAATAAAGTACAGGATTTGCTCAGCTCTCTGGGTTTCGCCCTCCGGAGTTTTACTAATCTCAATCAATTCCTCGAACTGACACCCCTGATTGCTAGCCGCGTTACCGATGCGGATGGTGGAGCACTGGTGCTGTACCGGCCCAATGGCCAGATGCGGCTGGAGCGAGTGCACTGCCAGGATGGCACTCAATGCCAGGACGTTCGGAAAGCTTTGGAAACGGTTACTCGCCAGCTCACCACGACAGCGGCGGGCAACCCTGGCCTCACAAAAGCCAATTTGACGGCTGCTCTGGATCACCAAATTAGCCATAGTCTGGGGTCTGGTGTACAACTCTTTGGCACCACCATTCTGACGAAGACGGTAGAGCGAGGACGGCTCTATGTCTTTAGCTACGACCCAACGTATGAATGGACAGAAACGCGCCAGAAACTGGTGCGGCTAGTGGCCGATCAGACAGCGGTGGCGATCGCCAACGACGAACTGACTGTCGAGCTCCGTAAGAAAGAGCGCTTGGACCGGGAGTTGGAGATCGGAGCAGAAATTCAGCATCAACTACTGCCTCGTCAATGTCCGCGCATCACGGGTATTGAGCTGGCTGCTCGCTGCCAAACCGCTAACCGGGTAGGAGGCGACTACTACGACTTCATCCCAGCCAATTCAGACCAAATTCGCTCGAAGAAAACAGGGTTTGATGACTGCAACCGCTGGGGTATTGCCATTGGCGATGTGATGGGCAAAGGTGTTCCTGCCGGGCTGATCATGACAATGCTACGCGGCATGCTGCGGGCTGAAGTCTTGAACGGTCACTCCCCCTCGCGCATTTTGCAGAATCTGAACCACGTTATGTATGCGGATCTCGAAAACTCTAACCGCTTCGTGACGCTGTTCTACGCAGAATATGACACGGCTACTGGTCGCTTATCCTACAGCAACGCGGCCCATAATCCTCCGTTGTTATGGCAGGCTGCCACCCAAACGATTCAACGGCTCGACACCCTGGGCATGTTGATTGGGCTGGATGTAGACACTCACTACGAAAATGGTCAGGTGCAGTTGGCCCCCGGCGACACCTTAATCTACTACACGGATGGATTTACAGATGCAGCCAATGGAGCGGGCGATCGCTTCGACGAGGAGCGCTTCACCGAAGCATTCAAGTGGGCCTGCCTGCGGCATGAGTCTCCTCAAGAAATTTTGGAGCATTTGTTCAATCAGGTGCAATCCTTTATTGGCGACAACCATCAGGCTGAGGACGATATGACCCTGATCGTTATGAAGGTCAACGCCGACGAAGAATAAAGATATCCGTTGTGGTTTGAACAGGTGCAGGATGTCAGTTTGTCCAAAAATTCTGATACAGTTAGCCCATTGACGAAGGATGAGGCATGACAAGCCTGTGTGAGGTAAGGAACCTGTGATGTTGATTCATCTCATTGATACCCTGGCTAACCTGCCAGATACGACGACGATCGCCACGACCATCGACGTTAGCCACGGAAGCTGGCTGACATCCCTAACCCATGGTCATTTTGATTTGTTAGCACAGCAGTTTGATACGGATGTGTTCGCTGGCTTCCGGCGATCTATAAACAATTTCGTTAAAACGGGTCAAATCTGGGCATTGCTGATTGGCTTTGTGTTGGGCTACCTGTTGCGGGGTGTGACGACCTATAGCTAAAACTTGCTTTAGGGGTGCTTGTATACGTCACACAAACATCCTGCGAGACCTTAAAGCCGGCTTGTAGATGTGTTTACCACACCCGCAAGTCGGCTTTGAGTTATCCCTGACGCATATTGAAATATGGCTGCTTTGACCACCGCAGCATTCCACGAAACGGGGTAAGATTCTGATTTCACCTGCTCAATCCAAAATCTTAATTGAGCACACCGTCTAAGGATTATCAGGTCTGAATCCGTGAGTAACACTGCACCTCCCCAAACTTGGAGCCAACGCTTTGAGTCAGCATTGCACCCGGCGATCGCCCGCTTTAATGCCAGCATTGGCTTCGACATTAACCTTATTGAGTACGACATCACCGGCTCCCAGGCTCACGCCAAAATGTTGGCTAAAACCGGAATCATTTCTTCTGAAGAAGGCGAGCAACTGGTAACGGGGCTGGAACAGATTCGCCAGGAGTACCGCCAGGGTAGCTTTCAACCGGGCATTGATGCCGAAGACGTACACTTTGCTGTGGAGCGACGCCTGACGGAAGTGGTGGGGGATGTGGGCAAGAAATTGCACACGGCGCGATCGCGCAACGACCAGGTTGGCACCGACACACGCCTCTATCTGCGTGACCAGATCCACCAGATTCGTGAGCAACTGCAAATCTTCCAAACTGTTCTGCTCGATCAGGCTGAAACCAATATAGAAACTCTAATTCCCGGCTATACCCACTTACAACGAGCCCAACCCCTGAGCCTGGCTCACCACCTGCTGGCCTATGTAGAAATGGCTCAACGGGATTGGGAACGTCTGGGAGATGTATTGAAGCGGGTAAATATTTCCCCCCTGGGATCGGGAGCCTTGGCGGGCACAACATTTCCCATTGATCGCCATTACACGGCTGAACTGTTGGGGTTTGAGCGGGTTTACGAGAACAGTCTTGATGGCGTGAGCGATCGCGACTTTGCGGTAGAGTTTCTCTGTGCTGCCAGCCTGATCCTCGTCCACCTTTCCCGCTTGTCAGAAGAGGTGATCCTTTGGGCCTCGGAGGAATTTGGCTTCGTTACGTTGAGGGACAGTTGCTCCACAGGCTCCAGCATTATGCCCCAGAAGAAAAACCCGGATGTGCCAGAACTGGTACGTGGCAAAACGGGTCGGGTGTTTGGCCATTTGCAGGCCATGCTAGTGACACTGAAAGGGTTGCCCCTGGCCTATAACAAAGACCTTCAGGAAGATAAAGAAGGATTGTTTGATGCCGTCGTCACGGTAAAAGGCTGCCTGGAGGCTATGACTATCTTGCTCCAGGAGGGGATGCAGTTCCGTACGACTCGCCTGAATGAAGCAGTAGCCGAAGATTTTTCTAACGCAACGGATGTGGCTGACTATCTAGCCGCACGCGGAGTTCCTTTCCGGGAAGCCTACAATCTGGTTGGTCAAGTGGTCAAAACTTCTCTCTCTGCTGGCAAACTCCTGAAGGATCTGACCCTCGAAGAGTGGAAAGCTCTACACCCGGCATTCGAGGCAGATATTTATGAGGCGATCGCCCCCCGCCAGGTGGTCGCTGCCCGCAACAGCTACGGAGGCACTGGATTTGAGCAAGTAAGGCAAGCGTTGGGACGGGCGCGATCGCGTCTACAGTCACCGATATAGTTCTACGCATGGCGTTAAAGGTTGGGCCCTGCCCAACCTTTAAGGAGATTTCCAGATAAGAACTTCCCCATTATTTGGAAAAAAGACGCGGCGAAGCCGCGCCTTTTTTCCAAATAATGGGGATATTGTTTCTCAGAAATCTCCTAATACCGTTTTAATATGAAGCTGCGCCAAATAGGGCTTCGAGAATGAAATCGTAGGACGTCAATGACGCAACCCTTTCAGGGGAAATCTTGTCGAGTTCCGAGGTCAGGAGTTT
>NZ_JACJOO010000043.1 GCF_014695575.1 Leptolyngbya sp. FACHB-8
AGAGAGGGACTCACACCCTCACGATTATCCAGTTGTCGAGGTTTTATCCTCGCCATCCGTCCCTGAATATTGCTATTCACTTAGGATGAACGAATCGCACACGTCGTAGTTGAACGGCGGCAACCAACTTTTGCATCATAACCGATCGCCCCTGCTCCGCAGCTCCAACGCAGTGTTCGACTGTGCCACAAACTTTTGAAGTACGTGCCTAGCATCATTACAAAATAATGTTTGCACCCTTGTTTTACAAGATTTGCCAAACCTGAAGCATTAAATCTTGGGAACTTAAAGCGAGATACTCACCAGTTTGTGAAAAGCACAATTGCTCAATACCAGATTGAGAAACCTGTTGCTCAAGAAGAACTGCAACATTTTTAACATGAACAGATTGTTCAACAGATTGAGGAAACGATGGTTTAGAAAGTATTGCAGCATTCTCGATGTCAACAAAACGCAGAAAGCCATCTGGTGCACCAAAAGCAACAAAATCCTTGGTGGGCGACCAATCAAATACTCCAGGTGAGTCTAGAAGTAGCATGTTTTCCGAATGTTCAGTCCTAGGTATGCGACGGCTTTCCACAGGTGGTACATTCCATAGAGAGAGAGCACCAATCCCCTCCTCCTTTTTAGAGAATAGAATCTTCTGGTTATCTGGCGAGAAAGCTAGATCAATTCTTTTGCGATCCACTACTCTATCTATATAGGAGTCATATTCATAAGTGCAAACGTGCTCCCCATCCTCAATACACCACTGATCAACAAGCTCACGACAATATATCCAACCGGCTTCTGGAGACCAAGAACTATCTATTCCGCTAGCAGCTAGTTGTGTCCCATCTTTGGAAATTGTGATCGTATCAAGATTTCTACAATCTGTATTAATCCATGAGTTCCCACTAAACCACCTTACAAGTGATGCAGTTTTAGTATCCACCATATAAAGTCCGTCTACTCCTTCGATGAGATTCCGAGGAGGCGGATAAATCCCGAATATGAGATATTTGCCATTAGGAGTAAATTGAGCGCATTCTACTGTCCAAGGGACTGATGAAGTTCGGCTATTAGATAAGGATTGCGCGGTTGTCTGCCCATAGATTGGAATCTTCTCCATAGAGAGAAAATGAGTTCGTTCAATCTGAAATGTGTTGATATTCCAACAAGCAAGGTTTTGCAACTTATCAAAAGAGTATAGATAGTCTTCACAACACTTAATTGCTACTACTGGGGATTTATGCCACTGAAGAGTTGCAACTTCTAAACCACTTTTAAAGTCGTAGCAGTGTATGTCTCCAGCCTGGTTTCCGGTAAACAAACGTGAGGTTCCAGCCTGAAAAGCAAGACTAGCAATTGAGTGTTGAACTTGCCATTGAGATAACCTCTGGATCTCCAAATCTATCGATCCTCACTTTCAAGGCTTACAAACTTTATAGCATTACTTATACAACTCACAGGTAGCTTTCAAGTTACGGCAGCACCAGCACTAGCAGTTTGGCAGTCGAACGGTTGCGGTCAGCGGTTGGCCAGGTCTTTGCATCCCACTCAAGCGGCTTCGGTCAATCCGTTGCACCGCAATTGTTAGATGCGGGATTCACAGCAGTTCGGCGCGGCATCTCTCCGCTTGGTCGAACAGTTGCATGCTCTCCGCAGCGGCTAACATTGCCCGCCAGAACGCAGGCGGGCAATGATTACCCATACCGATCATTTCCAGCTCATCGAACGCCAGCCCCAACTCATTGTGCAATAAGAACTCCTCGAACGCAGTCAGGCTACCGCCCTCTGAATCCTCCCGCAACGGCTGAGGAAGCAAGTGACGAGCCCTCTTTAGGTGGCAACGGGTGATGTTCCAACTCTCTTGTAAACTCATCAATATGTGTCTCGCAGTACATGGGAGAGGCGTTGGAGCCAGCGAGCATCTAACTTGTTATTAGACAGACATAGTCTGCCTAACTACCCCTTAGACGGTAAATAGGCAGACTTGAATCTGCCTATTTACCCAAATCAGGAGTTTATGAAGATCCTTGTCTGCCTAAGATCCTGGATGGAGAATTAGGCAGACAATTTTCTGCATATTAACCCTTGATTCTGGAATTAGGCAGATGTTTTGGGTAAATCTTCAGATGAGAAATTCTTATCTACATTGATACTCTTGAGTAGTACATTTGCATTAACGGAGTGTTTGCAAGAATGGAGGCTCGTCCCAAAAAGCTGTTAGATCAGGTGCGCGAGGTAATTCGGCTCAAGCACTATTCCTATCGCACAGAAGAAACTTACGTTCATTGGATTCGGCGCTTAATGGACTAATCACAAATGATAAATTCTGCTTTGTGAGGCACGCCCACCTCAGCTTGAGTTGGAGTCGGGTTCCGTTACGCTGTCGAGTTGGACTTACAGAGTAAGCAGTCGAAGATCGAGAGGATCTCTATAGTCCTCAAGAGCACGACCATGAAACGCAATTGGAGCGTTAAGCGCAGAGGGGTTGAATACCCAACCGCTCAACGTCGGTGGAATAGCACCTATCAACTGTTGATAGAAATCTCTCAACTCGCAGTTTCACCTTTGTCACCTGCTCAGGCTGATGCTCTGTCCCCACTTGTTTTACCGGAGCAGCACGATGAACACTGCCATTTATGTCCGAGTCTCGACTCAACGTCAAGCGCAAGCGCAAACCATTGAACAGCAACTCGAGCAATTACAAAGCTATGCCAATCGTCAAGGGTGGCAGATCGCCCAGGAATATATCTTTCGAGACGATGGTTACAGTGGTGCTCGGCTCAATCGTCCTGGGTTGGACCAATTGCGAGACCAAGTTGCAATGGCTCAGATCAATCGTTTGTTAGTCCTGGCTCCGGATCGACTGGCTCGAAATTTTGTCCACCAAACTCTGTTAGTAGAAGAACTTCAAAACCGCGGTTGTCAAGTCGAGTTTCTAGAACGTCCGATGAGCCAAGACCCCCATGATCAACTACTGCTTCAAATTCGAGGAGCCGTAGCGGAATATGAACGAACCTTGATTGCTGAACGCATGAGACGAGGACGATTGAGTAAACTACAATCGGGTACTTTGCTGCCTTGGACAGTTGTTCCCTATGGCTATCGTTGCAGCATTGAACACCCTCGTGATCCTGCCGGAGTTGAGATCAATCCGGCTCAAGCAGCGGTCGTTCGTGAGATTTTTAGCCGATATGGGACAGAACACATTTCCTTAGTGCAACTGAGTTGGCATTTGCATGAGCTAGGGATACCGTCTCCAACGGGTAAGGACTATTGGACTCGATCGAGTCTGCGTAGCATCCTGAAGAATCCTTGCTACATGGGGCAAGTATTTAGCAACCGGACTCGGAGTTGTCCTGCCCAGCAACGACGTTCTGCCCTCAAACCGATTGGACGCAAGAGTAGTACCCGTCAGCAGGACAGATCAGAATGGCTACTGGTTTGCCAGATACCCGCCATTATCAGCCAAGAGCAATTTGATGCGGCTCAAATGAACCTGCAACATAATCAGCAATTCGGTAAGCGGAACAATAAAACCCATGAGTATCTACTGCGAACACTTGTGAGTTGTGGACACTGTCAAAGTAGTTGTTTTAGTTGTGCTAGAGGAAAAGGATATCGATACTATGTGTGTAATCGAAGAATAGTTGCAAAACATCTAGAAGGAAACGATAAATGTAACGCTTCCTATATTCCTGCTCAACAACTAGAGAAAATTGTTTGGAACGATATTTGTGAAATATTGCAGCATCCTGAGAGCATTACACAAGCAATAGAACAGCTTCAAGCGGGCCAATGGCTACCTCAGGAGTTACAGGCAAGACTAGCACAGCTAAAGCAAGCTGAAAATAACTTGCAGCAGCAACTAGAACGGTTAACCCAAGCCTACTTGGTTAATGTTGTTCAACTGGACGAATATCAGCGACGACGTGCTCAATTGGAGAGCCAGATACAGGCTTCGGTTGTGCAGCAGCAACAACTGACTCTTCAAGCTCATAAAAAACTTGAGGTCGCCAATTTAGCTCAAGGAATTGAAGAATTTTGTCAACGTGTCAAGACAGGATTGAGTCAAGCTAGCTTTGACCAGAAACGGAAGTTAATTGAGCTACTAATCGATCGGGTAATCGTGACTGGCAATGAAGTGGAAATTCGTTATGTGATGCCAACCCATGCTCGAGGAGAAACCACACATTTTTGTCATTTGCGTTTAGACTATTTTTATCTTGTTTCACAACAAACGGCATCCTAATGAGATGGGAAGTGCTGAGATCGAAGCGTTCCTGACACATTTAGCCGTTAAAGAGAATGTTGCCGCTTCAACACAAAATCAAGCATTAAGTGCCTTGTTATTCCTGTATCGGTATGTCATCAACAAGCCTTTAACAAAACCAATCGATGCATTAAGAGCCAAACCTTCACGTTATTTACCAACGGTACTAACGCCAGAAGAGGTGACGGCTTTACTAGAACGGATGACAGGCACCCATAAGCTGATTGCACAAATCCTCTATGGCAGTGGCCTACGAGTGCGAGAAGGATTACAGTTACGCATCAAAGATATAGATTTTGCTCAACGACAGATCGCTGTTAGAGATACCAAGGGAAATGAGAGCCGAGTTACCATGCTTGCCGAGCGGCTCATTGAACCGATAAAACAACATCTCAGACGTGTTAAGCAATTGCATCATCGTGATTTAGAGGCTGGTTATGGTTCTGTCTATCTGCCCTTTGCGTTAGAACGAAAGTATCCCTATGCCGATCGCGAATGGATCTGGCAATTTGTTTTTCCATCTTTAGGGCTTTCAAAAGATCCACGGACAGAAATTATTCGTCGTCACCATTTGCACGAAACAGGTTTACAACGCGCAGTAAAACAAGCAGCCCGCTCAGCCGGAATTGAAAAGCGTGTGGTGTGTCATACATTTCGCCACTCGTTTGCAACTCACCTCTTGCAAAACGGCTATGACATCCGAACAGTTCAGGAATTGCTAGGACACAAAGACGTAAAGACGACAATGATTTACACCCATGTGTTGAATCGGGGTGGTAGGGGTGTGAAAAGCCCGTTGGATGGCTAATAATTGTTATCCAATCCCGTTACACAGGTAACGCTTCTGGAATGGCTCCCTGCATACGGCTTAACCAATCGGTCAGGTTATCCAACTGCAACTCGGTGCTGAGAACGGCCAGGCCGCGTACGGTGACTTTGCCAGGGGTATAGACAAAGCGCGTTTGCAAATGGCTGGGGAGTTTCTCCTTGAGCAGATTCCAGGCCGGTTCTTCCATCGGGGTTTCCAGCACGATGTGTTGTTTGTTTTCGGGTTTGATGCGAGAGAAGCCGAGTTTGCGGGCGATCTGCTTCAGTTCCATCACCCGCAGCAGTTGGAGAACAGCAGGAGGCATGGGGCCATAGCGATCGCTCCAATCCGCTGCAATCTGCGCCAACTCGCCTCGATTCTGTGCTGTTGCTACCGCACGATACGCACTCATCTTCTGATCCAGATCAGGAATGTAATCGGCAGGAATAAATGCCGTCACACTCAGATCAATTTGCGTATCATCAACCTGTGGAATTTCTTGACCCCGAATTTCCTTAATCGCGTCCTCTAACATTTCCATGTAGAGGTCAAAACCGATCGCATCCATCTGTCCCGATTGCTCAGCTCCCAACAAGTTACCCACACCGCGAATTTCCATGTCGCGCATGGCAAGTTGGTAACCAGAACCTAGTTGCGTAAATTCCTGAATCGCGCGGAGACGCTGACGGGCAACATCCGTTAATTGCGTTTGTTTGGGGTAGAACAACCAGGCGTGAGCTTGAATACCTGCGCGACCAACTCGACCTCGGAGCTGGTAAAGCTGCGAGAGGCCAAATTTCTGGGCGTCCTCCACCAAAATCGTGTTGACGCGGGGAATATCCAAACCCGATTCAATGATGGTGGTGCAGACAAGAATATCCGCTTCGCCGCTACTAAAGGCCAGCATCGTGGCTTCTAGTTCACCTTCTTGCATTTGACCGTGGGCGATCGCAAACCGCGCCCCCGGCACCATCTCTCGCAGTTTCGCTGTATTCTCCTCAATCCCTTCCACGCGAGGCACTACATAGAATACCTGGCCGCCGCGATCGAGTTCCTGGCGAATGGCAGTGCGAACCATTTCAGGATCGTAGGGGGAGAGGTGAGTTTTGATCGGGCGACGAGAGGGAGGCGGTGTGGTAATCAGACTCATCTCGCGCACACCAGAAAGCGCCATGTAAAGTGTTCGGGGAATAGGTGTAGCACTCAAGGTAAGCACATCCACCTGGGTTTTAAGGGATTTGATTTTCTCCTTTTGGTTCACCCCAAAGCGCTGTTCTTCGTCCACCACCAGCAGCCCCAGATCTTTGATCTGCACCCCTTTGCCTAACAAAGCGTGGGTACCGACCACCACATCCAGTTCTCCGGTGGAGAGGCGTTGCACAATATCCTTCTTTTCCTGGGCCGTGCGGAAGCGGTTGAGCAGTCCCACTTTAATGGGGTAGGGAGCAAAGCGTTCCTTTAGGGTGTGGTAGTGCTGCTGAGTAAGAATCGTAGTAGGAGCCAGCAAGGCCACCTGTTTACCCGAAGTAACCGCTTTGAAGATGGCACGAATGGCGACTTCCGTTTTACCAAAACCCACATCGCCACAAACCAGACGATCCATCGGACGGGCATCTTCCATATCCCGCTTCACGTCTTGCGTAGCTTTAAGCTGATCAGGTGTGGGTTGGTAAGGGAAAGAATCTTCCAGTTCCTCCTGCCAGGGGGTATCAACGGGGTAAGCATGACCCGTCTGCTGAGCGCGTTGGGCATAGAGTTGTAGCAGATCCACCGCAACTTTCTTGACCGCTTTGCTGACCTTACTCTTGGTTCGCTCCCAGGCCTTACCTGACATCTTGTTGAGGTCGGGATGGCCTTCGCCCATCGCTCGATAACGAGAAAGGGCGTTGAGTTGGTCAGCGGCAACCCGCAAGGTGCCATCAGCGTACTGAATAACCAGATATTCTCGCGTTTCGTTATTAAGAACCAGGCTCTCCAGTTTTAAGAATTTGCCAATGCCGTGGTTGCGATGTACCACAAAATCCCCCGGCTCCAACTTGTTGGGATCAACCTGTTTAGAGGCGGCGCGGCGGCGTTTGCGAACGTAGTTAGGCGTGGCAAGGGTATGCTGCCCAAAAAACTCGCGATCGGTGATGACGGCAATCCGGAAGGTGGGCAACGTGAAGCCTTCCAACTCCGCCAGGCCGGAGTACTTGACCGCAATGGGAATCTTCTGGGACTGGAGACGATCGATCGCCGGATAGTCACGCGGATTTGGCACAAACTGCGCTGGGCAGTCGTGCTCTTGCAACAACGATACCGAGCGCGAGGGCTGAGCCGAGATGATCCAGATGCCGGTGGTGCGATCGCGCTCCTCCCGCAACAAATCGGCCAACCGCGCAAACTGGTGGGGCATCGACGCAATCGGCCGACTGGAGAGATTCATCCCCCGGTTGGCCTCAGCAATTTCTGACAGTTCGACGGACTCTAGTTCTGCCAATAAACCCAGAGTTCGTTCGGCGTTGCAGTGAGTTTTGGGCAAAGGTTCGGGGTGCTCGCCGTAGAGTTCTTGCCAATGTTCGGTGGCGTGCTCACACCAGCGATCGCCATGAGCCCGACATTGATCCGGCTCGTCCACCGCCACCAGGGTGTTTTTAGGCAGGTAGTCCAGCAGTGAAGCGGGCTCACCATAGGCCAGTCCCAGAAAACGCCGCATCCCTTCAATGGTTTGCCCTTCTTTCAGACGATCCTGGTCTTCTGGGGAGAGGTAGGGGGCGATCGCCTCCAACCCCACCGTCTCCCGCAGCGCTTGCAAAATCAGCGGAGAAAAGCTGGTAGGTGTGAGAACAAGTTGAGAAATGCTGTCGAGCGATCGCTGAGTGGACGGGTCAAACTCGCGGATTTTGTCTAGCTCGTCGCCAAATAGTTCCAGACGGACGGGCAGTTCTGCCGATACGGGGAACACATCAACAATATCCCCCCGGCGGCTCCACTGGCCCTCTGTTTCTACCAGAGGCACCCGTTCATAGCCCAAATCTGCCAACTGCCGTGAGAGCCCCTCCAGGTCTAGCTCCATGCCCTTTTGTAGCGTCAGGCAATAGGGCTGAAAGGCGTTCGGGGGCGGCAAGTGGGGTTGCAACGCCCGCTCAGTGGTGACAACTGCAATTCCCTGCGGCTCCTTTAGCAAATCCGCTAACACCTGCAACTGCCCCCAGATCATTTCCGACTCGGGGTCGAAGGGTTCATAAGGGGAGGCTTCAGAGGTGGGGTAGAAAGCGACAGAATCCCACCCCATGGCTTCCAGTTGTGCTGTCCAACGGCCGGCTTCCTCCAAGGTAGCGGTTACTACGACCAGGGGACGCTGCTGGCTCTGGGCTAAGGCCGAGGCCACCAAACCCTTCGGGATGCGGGCAATGCCATTCAGATGCAGAGATTTTTGCTGCGTCAGTTTGGCGTGCAGCTCAGCGGTGAGGGGCGATCGCCCGAGGGCGCGAACAACAGAGGAAAAGGCCATAGCACCTGGGATGCGACGTGCGGGGGCGAGGCGATCAAGAAAGTTTACATATACGATTCTATAGCGATCGCCACAAAGGTTGGGTTGAGTCGAGCCCGTCCGTCCTCGCTGTCTATTCCCGACTCACCACAGAAAACCTGTACAGGTACTGATTCTATTCCCTAGAAGATTCCGCCAAATTCCAGATCAACCTGCCCAATAGGGTATGTTTTTGTAGCGCTAAATCATAGATTTAGCGCTACAAAAACATACCTAGAGCTGTAATCCTCAAGATCCACCCGATGAGGCTAGCCGATCCCCGGATTTAAGATGTTACTTTCTTCATAACGGTTCTCAATCTCTCCCGTGAAACAATATACCCTTTGGGGGAAGGTACATTCGTCAACCTACCCTTTACAGGATGCCTTGTTCACCCATTGTGGAGACCGTGCGTTACCATCCCGTTGCTCTCGCCCTTTCGTGACCTGCTCATGGGTCTTTCACTGTAATGTCTTCTGCTTCCTTCGAAATTCTGATCGTCCTGGTGCTGATTCTGGCGAATGGTCTATTTGCGATGTCGGAAATGTCTATCATTTCGGCTCGTAAGACCCGGCTCTTAGAACGGGCCGAGAGGGGCGATCGCAAGGCCCAGGTCGCCCTTGAGTTAGCCAATTCTCCCAACCGATTCCTCTCCACAGTACAGGTAGGGATTACCTTGATTGGGATTCTGGCAGGGGCCTTCGGGGGAGCGACTCTGGCAGGACGGCTAGCAAATCTGCTGGCAAAAATTCCCTTCCTGGCAGCTTATAGTCAGCCGGTCGCCTTCGGCATTGTGGTGTTGATTACGGCTTACCTGTCGTTGATTGTGGGTGAGTTGGTTCCTAAACGGTTAGCTCTCAGCAACCCAGAAGAAATTGCAGTACGGATGGCAACACCCATGCGGTGGTTGTCGGCGATCGCCTATCCCCTGGTTCACCTGCTCAGCGTCTCCACCGAAACCGTGATTAACCTGCTGGGAGTTCGGCAATCTCTGGAAGATCAATTAGTCACAGAAGAAGAAATTAAGGTAATGGTGCGTCAGGGTGCTGAGGCAGGCATGTTCGAAGCAGCCGAGCAAGACATGGTGGAGCGGGTGTTTCGCCTGGCCGATCAATCTACCGGCTCTCTCATGACCCCCCGACTGGAACTGGTCTGGCTCGACCTGAACGACTCGGATGAGGTGAACCACCAAAAAATTATCACCAACAACCACAGTCGCTATCCCGTTTGCGAAGGCTACCTGGATAACGTTCTGGGAGTGGTCTACGTGACGGATCTCATGGCCTGTAGCCTGAAGCATCAACCCATCGACCTGGTATCTAACCTGCGTCAACCCCTCTACATCCCTGAGCAGACAACCGCTCTGAAAGTGTTGGAGGTATTTAAAGAGTCAGGCACTCACATGGCCCTGGTAGTGGATGAATATGGCGTGATCCAGGGAGCCGTCACCTTAAATGACGTGATGGAAGTGATCATCGGAGACATCCCCTTCTCGGATCATAACTTCGAAGCACCCATTACCCAGCGAGAGGATGGCTCATGGCTCATGGATGGGATGCTCTCCATTGACAAGCTCAAGGAAGAGTTTGATGTTGAGGAGTTGCCCGGTGAGGATCGGGGCAACTATCAAACCCTGGCTGGCTTTGTAATCAGCCAGTTGGGGCGAATTCCGACGGCGGCGGACTACTTTGAGTGGGGCGGATACCGGTTCGAGGTCATGGACATGGATGGCAACCGGGTGGATAAGATGCTGGTCACACCCCTGCCTCCCGAAGAACCGGAGGATTACATTCCCATCGGTGGCGGTTGAATCCTGCCATTCCCACCACCATTCTCGCCATTGCCCGAACCATTCCCTTCGGGAGGCTCTGTAGAGATCAATTCCCCTAGAGCTTCTGATAAGGCTTTGGGGTCCATAAACACAATCTTAGAGTTGGGGCTGTCTCCCAGGCGATAGTTCGCGTCTACATACCGTTGGGCTACCAGATAGCGCAAAATTTCCCGGCTATTGGGATGCGCCCGGAGTGCTTCTGCCAGCAGATTCATAGACTGCACCGCACCCTCGGCTTCCTCAATGGCCGCTCGCTTTTTACCTTCCGCTTCAGAGATGGCCGCTTTTTTCTTACTTTCGGCGGCCCGCTCCAGTTCCATTGCATCCATCACGGCTTTGGCAGGGGCAATTTTCTGTACCTCCACCCGGGTTACCTTGACCCCCCACGTAGCCGTCGCATCGTCCAATTGCTGCAACAGAGATTGGTTGATTTCGTTACGGGAGGAGAAGGTTTGAGCCAGTTCCATCCGACCAATCTCCGATCGCAGGGTGGTTGTCGCCAGGTTTCGCAGGGCAACCTCCACGTCCTCTACAGCGTAGTAAGTGCGTTCTAGTTGCAAAATACGCCAATACAGCACAGCATCCACCGTAACGGATACGTTGTCCCGTGTAATGGCATCTTGAGGCTCGGTATCAATCACACGTTCCCGAATGGATTCTTCCAGCACAATGGTGTCCAGGAAGGGCACGATGAAGTTCAGCCCAGGGGTTAGCTTTTTGTGATACTTACCCAGGCGTTCGACAAGCGCTTCATTCCCCTGATTAATCGTTTTAACGGAACCGACAATATAGCCAACGGCGATTAGAGCCAGTGCAGCGATGATAGAATCCATAGAATTTAATCCCGGAACGATGCAACGGGTAGCATACAAAAGATCTATATACCCCCTAATCTATCTCGGAATTTGTGGGGTCGGTAAATCTGCCAGCACGCGATGGCCCTACAGAGGAAGCAGGGAGCTCCTTTGTAGGGCTATCGCCTAATTTCTAGAAAGGGGCGCGATCGCGCAAGGTTCGCTGGGGCTTTGAAGCTGGAATGGGCATCACAATCAGGGTGTTGCCCTCGCGCCCCACCACATGTACCGTTTGCCCAGCCCCGATTGTCACATCGGAAATCTGGCAGCGAGCCGACCAGAAAGAGCCCTCATAGGTCACTTCCCCTGTCCCCCCTCGGGGAATGGTGATGCGAACTTCAGCATCGGAGGGTTCTTCTAAGCCAGGGGCTGATTGCGCAGGCACAAAGCCTCGCAATACCAGGGCGATGGTCACGGACAGAGTAGCCCAAACGAGAATCTGAACGGTCACGTTGACGATGGAGAGGGCCGCAATGGACGTAATGATAGCAGCAAGCGAAAGAGCAGCAATCGTGGGTTCAAATAGGAGCAGGTTCACACCGAGGCCCAACAAACCCGCTAGCAGCCAAATCTGATACGGTGGTTGGCTGTATAGCCAGGAGGATTGCTGAGCAGACTGGCCCAAGATAAGCCATTGCAAAGGATTCATGGAAGTTACCCCGCTATCACGTAACGGTGGGTAGATGAAGGTCGGAACCTTAGTTTAAGGGGCCGTTGGGGAAGACTACACAACCCAGAAACACAATTCCTTTCCTATTTTCATTGTGACGTGCTGAGCCGCAGAAATAGAGGCGATCGCCCGTTCTCTTCATGAACTTTGACATAGCCCTATCCCTTGAGGGCGTGGGATTCCCGCAGTAGACAAAGTTACCACCTGGACCATCTCAAACAGATCCTCCACAAAGGAGTACAGATATACTATAATGATGAGAGAAAACTACAGACCTGTTTCCCGCTGAGTCTTTTGGAGAAAGGTCAGCGATTCGATCGGAATCGCCTATCATGAGGGCATTTTCTACCCTCTATCGCCCTTCATCTCAGATAGCGAGCTGCCATCTATGGCCATTATTGCCCTCAAAGCCTGGTACCTCCGGGAATACGAGCCCATCCGTGAACTAGAGAAACGGCCTCATGACCTGCGCCTCAGCCGCAACAGCCTGCTGAAGTCGGGTATGCGAGCTGACTTTTTGGATGACAGCGAGGAAGTCCGCCAATCCGAATGGTTCCAGCGCTACCTGGAAGGTGAAGTCGTGGAGTTTTACATTGAGGGCAGTGGGGGTTATGCCATTTCCAACATTGACCTGATCAGCCACGAAATGTACTTCACCAAGCAGGACGTCATGGCACGGTTGGAGCCCATTATCTTCTTCTCCTACCAGACCGAGTTTGACGACTCCAGCGGGCCCATTCGAGACCTGTTGAATGCGTATGTAGACAAGCTGAATAATGGGCGATCGCGCATCCCCATCACCCTGGAAGAATCTCATCGCCTCACGGACTCCCCCATCCGCCTGGATAGCAGCCTCATGCGCAAAATCCGCAACAGCCTCCTGTTTGTTGCAGACGGTACCCCCATCTTCCAGATCGACGGCACCCCACCCCAGCTCTTTCCCAACCCCAAAGTTTGCGTCGAGCTCGGCTACGCCCTGCAATGCAAGCGCCCCGAACAGATCCTGCTGGCCCAGATGGATCGCGATGACCTCCCCGGCCAATTCCCGTTCGACCTCCCCAACAGCAGCCGAGTTCTCTTTCAAACCAAAACAGAACTCCGCAAGCTCATGACCAACGCTCTCGACAGCCAACTTCAGCGATTCAACCTCGTCAGCTAAGTCCACTGAGCTTTGCTCATAGTTCGTACCTTTCTAAAACCAAAACCCAGAACCGTTGTTCTTTTGTGACGATGCCACGAAAAAACAACGGTTCTGGGTTTTAGGGCGGGATAACCCCTTCTCCCAACTCAAATTCCCCTACCCCGTCAGATTTTCTATACTTTTTGGGAATTATGGTGCCGTTACCCATCGGGGAGTTTATTGTTAAGACGATCGCTCTAACAATGGATTTCTACCGAGCATTGCAGGATTAGTAGACCTATGCCCAGAACCCCTAACGAAATTGCCGTACACATTCTGATGGATGGCGGTCACCGCGAAGAAGTCCGCTTCCCGACCATTCAGGACTTCCAGAAGTGGTACAGCAGCGAACTGGTGCCCAAAGGCAGCTCTGACGAGTTTATTAACGTCCCCATCAAGAACATTCAGGGAGAATACATGGTGGTACGGCCCTCCAAGGTCATGGCTCTACGGGTTGAGCCGATCTTCTCGGGTAGTGTGGATCGGTTCTAGAGGATGGCTGGAAAAACACCTATAGGATTCAATTTTTGTGAGTTATCTCCACAAAAGTTGAATCCAATCTCTCAATGGGACAGGGATTGGTTGCAAGCCCAGAAGCGCCCCTCAGGAAGGCTCCCTCTGGCTATTGCCGTGGGAGCCACACTGATCGGCACCCTTCTGACAGGCCTACCGGCGGCATGGGCTCAAGAAACGCCCGCAGAGAGTGCACCTGCGACTACAGCAGAAGCTCCTCTGCGGCGTTTAGGCCCCGCTGATGTGGTCGATCGCCAAACCCGTTATGCCCTGCTGCGTGACAATCGCCTCTGGCAAGATCGCGCGGCTCTGTTGCAGGCGATCGACCGCTCTCTGGCTTACCTGAGTACTCCTGCCGCCCAGGAAGCTTACACCCAGTATGGAATGCCTGAGTTTACGCGCGATCGCGTCCGTCGTAGCCTTACCCGCTTCCGACAACTGTTGCGCACCTCCAACTCGTTGGAATCCTTCCAGACGGCAATCCTTAACGAGTTCGAGCTGTATCAATCCATCGGTCGGGATGGCGAGGGTACAGTCGACTTCACCGGGTACTTTGAGCCCATTTACCCTGCCAGCCGAGTTCGCACAGTCGAGTTCCGCTACCCCCTCTACCGGGAACCAGCCAATCTAGCTCAATGGCCCCAACCTCATCCCACCCGGCTGGAGCTGGAAGGCATTGATGGCCTGCAAGGAAGCCAGGGTCGGTTGCGGGGGTTGGAGTTGGTGTGGTTGCGCAATCGCCTTGATGCCTACCTGATCCAGGTACAGGGTTCTGCCCGCCTACAATTAGCAAACAACGGCATTATGACGGTGGGCTATGCAGGCCGCACAGAGCACCCCTATGTCAGCCTGGGCCGAGAGCTGATTAACGATGGTAAAGTTCCTGCCGAAGGACTGACTCTGCCAGTCGTTATTGACTATTTTCGGCAACATCCCGACGAGCTAAACGAGTATATTTCCCGCAACAATCGTTTTATCTTCTTCCAGGAAACCGCTGGGCATCCGCCCCTGGGCAGTCTCAACGTACCGGTTACGTCCGAACGCTCCATTGCAACAGACAAAACCGTGATGCCACCTGGTGCCCTGGCCTTGATTTACACCAACCTGCCGTATCCCGATCGTGATGGTCGCCTCTTTTCCCAACGGGTGAGTCGCTTCGTGCTGGATCAGGATACGGGTGGCGCCATTCAGGGGCCGGGACGGGTCGATATTTTCATGGGAACGGGACCGGTAGCGGGCGATCGCGCAGGTCTTGTAAATAATCCAGGGGAGCTTTACTACCTTTTATTACGGGAACCCTGAACGCAAAATCGACGGTTCTTGCTGTCGGGCATTCATCACCCGCTTTACACTAGAGAAGAACCTCAGCAAATCACACATTATGACCGTAACCCAAGATGCTCGTGAGTTAATGCGGGCGGCCTATGAGAATCGCTACACCTGGGATCGCAACTTCCCAGGCTACAAGGCTGACATTGCGTTTGACTGGAATGGCACAACCTATACAGGGCAGGTGCGCGTTAACGCTAATCTCAGCACCGAAATCACAGGAATTGAGGATGAATCGGCCAAGAAGCTGATTGCTGGGCAGTTGCAGGAGATTGCCATCCACCGCATCCGCCGCTCCTTCGATGACACACACAGCAAAAACACCTTTGACCTGGATGAAACCGATGAAACAGGAGCCGTAAAGCTCTTGGTGGGCGGCAAATCCTCTGGAGATTATTACAAAATCTGCAATAACGAAGTGGTGCTGGTACACCGACACATTCATGGTGTTGTCGTTACCATCAACACCTTCAGCAGCCACCAAACCGAAGGCGGCTACCTTTCCCACACCTATGACTCGGTCTATCACGACCCTCAAACAGGCGAACAAAAAGGCGGCAAGAGCTTTTTTGAAGACCAGTACACGAAGGTAGGCGATTACTACATTCTGAGCCAGCGAACTATTCGTACGGAAGGAATGCAGGCAGATTTTCAGGACTTCGCCTTCTCCAACATTGCATTGCTGCAACCGGCTGTTGCTACTGCATCTTAATAACTCAATGCGTTAGACAGTGCGCCATGCTTCGCATGGCGCACTGTTCTTTTTTAACCAGAGTTTGGGTTAAGGGATTTTTCGGAGAGGTGCGCCTCTCCGAAAAATCCCATTTTGGTGTACGTACGCCCAAATGTGGATGAACAAAGCCTGTTCCGTATAAAAAATCATTTAGAGCTATATAAAGCATTTCCCAAGCGGATGAAGTACGAGAGATAGATGCAGGATTTTATCTCACATTTATTTCTCATAAATCATTAGATCGAAAAGGGTTATAAGGGCATCAAAAACAGGGTTCAATCCCACTTAATCAAGCACAAAATTCAAAAAGCTTTGCCATTCGCTTCGTAGGCAAAAAGACTTTTTGGACTTCATATTTAATCATTTCGTGTAATTAAATAAGGGGTAGCGATCGCCTATTTTCTGTCACCTTCTATACAAATTTTCTCACAAGAAAAACAGTCTCTCTCCTTAGGGGGTTGAGGAATACTACTCACATAAAAACAATTTTAAGCTCTGTATTTCCTGATAAAAGATAAGTCTTATACCTTCCTAAAAAAGGAATTTTAAAGATAAAGTTTCCGTAAAAATACTGCCTCTTTTTGATGAGCGTCCCTACTATTAGATGTGTTTACTGTCAGGATTTGCAGAGACTCGAACAAGTATTCTTGCTCAGCTTCTTATTCCTATGGAAGCAGGAATAAAAAGGACATGATAAGCCCCCAAAAAAGGGTTGATTTTTTCATGCGTTTTATACCTCAAAAATTCAATTCTTGATATGTTCTTTGAGCCTGATTCGACTCTCTTGAACCATAAGAATAGAGATTTTCTGACCTAGAAATTTCATTTTCTATGGGGCGATCGCTCTGCTTTTCTATCTTTAGAGTGTTCTTGAAAGCTAATTCTCCATGCGTGATACGCACGAAAATCACCTTTCTTGGAATATCTCAAAGATCGTCTCCAATCCTGCGGAGTAGTAGGCAACTTCCAGCCTCTGTTTTTTACCAACAATAAACTTTATGTGTTCAATTTGTAGGCAGTTTGGCCTCTCTGATCGCTGGTCAGAAGATGCAGTTCAGAGCGCGAATGTCTCGTCGTTTGTACCCCAACAAACAACAACGCTACCTGCGGCAGGGTCGAGCGGTGTAGGAGATTCTCTATATCCTGGTTTTGGGAATGGAGGCTATGACGTTCAACATTACACACTAGATTTGAACGTTACAGATGTTGCGACCAGTGCCCTTACCGCAACAACCACCATTGAAGCTACAGCCACTCAAGCCCTCAGCAGTTTCAACCTGGATTTCATTGGATTTGCGATCGAGGGTATTACGGTTAACGGTCAGGCTGCAACCTTTACTCGTGATGGGCAAGAGCTAACCATTACGCCCACTGAAGCCCTTGGAGAGGGGGAAACCTTTACCGTAGAGGTAGATTATAGTGGCTCTCCAACTCCTACTAACTCGGCAGCCTTTGACTTCCCAGTTCCGACAGGTTGGGTTCTTGCAGATAATGGCAGCTTCGTTCTCAGTGAACCTGATGGTGCTGCGAATTTCTATCCCGTGAATGACCATCCTCTCGATCGCGCTTCTTACACCTTCCGCATTACTGTTCCTGAAAATTTTGATGTCGCCGCCAATGGTGTTTTAGAACAAGAAATTGATAACGGCACAACAACAACCTATTTGTTTGAAGCACGTGATCCAATGGTGAGTTACCTCACCACCATCAATATCTTTGATGGATTTCAACGACAATCCGAAGTTGCTCCCAATGGTGTTGTGATTCGCAATTACTTTGACGAAGATGTTTCAGAGGAATTGCTCACACCATTCCAGCGACAATCTGAAATGATGGGCCTTTTCAGTTCCATTTTTGGACCGTATCCCTTCGAGGTTTATGGTTCAGTTGTCGTGAATGCAGAAACTGGCTCGGCTCTAGAAACCCAAACCCTCTCCATCTTCGGAGTAGATATGCTGGGTGACAACGAGTCTACTGAAGAGACGATCGCCCACGAATTAGCTCACCAGTGGTTTGGCGATAGCCTGGCCCTGAGTGACTGGAAAGACATCTGGCTTAATGAAAGCTTTGCAACTTATGCTCAGGCGCTTTGGGTTGAGTACGACCGGGGTGGTCAGGAAGCTCTGAACAGCTGGGTAACAGACCAATACAACTACATTGCCCGTCGATTTGATACGGTTTACCCACCGGGCGCTCCTCCGGCGAATAACCTGTTTAACGCTGGCGTCTACGAGTGGGGAGCTCTGGGGCTCCATGCCCTGCGATTAGAGATTGGAACCGAGAACTTTCTCGCCACGCTGCGAAATTACTTCACTCAGTTTGAGGGCAAAAATGTCACTCCAGCCGATTTTCTGACAGTTGCGGAGACAACCAGCAACGAGCAGTTGGATAACCTGTTCGAGCGCTGGTTCTATAGCCCCACCCTGGCCTCTATCCCGGAACTGAATCTCTTTGCTGGCACATCAGGTAGCGATCGCTTGGTCGGCTCCTCGGCCAATGAAACCCTGACAGGGTTGTCAGGCAATGACAAAATCTATGGCAGGAATGGCAACAATAGCCTCTTTGGCAATGCAGGCAACGATCAAATCTACGGTGGAGTAAGGGTCGACACCGTTTACGGGGGTGATGGTAACGACCAGATTTATGGCAAAAGTGGTTTGAATGTTCTGAATGGTAACGCCGGCGATGATCTGATCTATGGCGGGTACCAGGCTGACGAAATTCTGGGAGGCACGGGCAACGACACGATCCACGGCAAAGGAGGTGGGGACACCATCAACAGCGGAGATGGGGTAGACGTAATCTGGCTGGGCCAGAGCCGGGCAACGGTTACCTTAGCGGCAGATTCTGGCTATGACACAATCCACAGCTTTAGATTGGGTGCGACCAGGTTCCAGGTGAGTGGCTCCCGCGAGTCTTTGTCATTTACGAATATCAACCAGGGTGTCCAAGTTTTTCAGGGCACCGATCTGCTCGCAGTCGTTCGGAATCAAACAGCGGATACCTTTAGCCGTAACCTGAACAAAATTTTTGTGGCCTAATTTCCACTCAGGTTACCCAACACAAACCCTGTAAAAGGTAAAAGCGCGACGCTAAGCGTCGCGCTTTTACGTGGTTGAATTTTCGAGTTATTTCAATCGTGCAAGTTATTTCAAAACTTCTTCTAAAGCAGGTTTCACCGTTTCATATCGATAGCGGAAACCACTATCCTGGGTGCGTTTGGGAAGTACTTGTTGCCCTTCAAGAACGACGTGGGCCGCATCACCCAGGAGCACTTCCAGGGCGATCGCTGGTACCGGCAACCAGGAGGGACGATGCATCACCTGCCCCATCACCTGAGTAAATTCTGTCATCCGTACCGGGTTAGGAGCCGTGGCATTAAAGACCCCATTCATCTGAGAATTTGTGAGAGCAGCAAGAATCAAATTGACCAAATCATCTCGGTGAATCCAGGAGAACCACTGACGGCCCGAACCAATAGGACCACCAGCAAAGAGCTTGAAGGGCAACAACATTTTTTCGATCGCCCCACCCATACCCAGCACAATACCGGTGCGGAGGATGACCAGACGCGTACCACTCTCCTGCACCTTCTGGGCTTCCGCCTCCCATTCGCGGCATACCTGAGCCAGAAAATCATCGCCATTGGCACTCGTCTCATCAAAGGTAGCGGTTTCGCTGCTGCCATAGAAACCGATCGCTGACGAATTGACCAGGACAGAAGGTTTCGGATTCGCCTGGGCGATCGCCTCCACAATTTTCTGCGTCCCAATATTGCGGCTATCCAAAATTTCTTTTTTGCGTTCAGGAGTCCAACGGCTCTCTGCGATCGGAGCACCTGCCAGATTCACCACGCCATCGCATCCGGCGATCGCCCCCTGCCACTCTCCCGACTCCAGGGGTGTATAAGCCACCACCTCAACCTTAGGAAACGCAGACTCTGGAAACACGCGTCGCCCCCGAACTGCATCACGGGTCAACACTAATACGCTATGGCCTTCTTCCTGAAGCCGTTCCACCAGGCGTGTGCCAACGAATCCGGTGGCTCCGGTAACTGCAATCTTCATGATGGGATGCCAGCCTAAATGATACGAAACTTAAACTATTTCATTATCAAGGTATTCGGCATTCGATTCTACCTAACCTCAGTTCGAGTTAAGCTGAAGTGCTCATTTTGGCGTGCGCAAAGCGCACGCCAAAATGAGCGTTTTCGAGTGCCGCGCAACGCGCGGCACTCGAAAACGCCCTTAACCCGAACTCAGGTTACCTAAAACTCATCCTATTCAGAACAATCACTTGAATAGTTGAAAGAGGGTGGGTGCTGAGCACTCACCCTCTTTCAAAGATAGGAATCATGAAGCTCAATTTCCGGGTTCCCCATACTCCAGCCCATTCGCTTCGGCATAGCGGTAAAGAAAGCGCATCAAGCGTTCCCAATGCTCCTCCTGGTCGATTTCGATGCGGCATTCGACTCGCTGGAGGTCGTCGCCTTCACTGCCACCATAGACAACCTGAAGCGACGAGGGAGTGAGGCTAATGTTACCTTCCTCATCTGTGAGGCGGACACTTTGATTAAATTGGCGTGTGAAGCTATTGAAGCGTTCTAAAGCTTGAAGTTGCTCAAAACTCAGCACAAGGATGTGGGTGCCGGTGTTGCGATCGCGCCGCAAACTTACATCACTCAATGTCTCAGGCAACCCATCAAAGAACTCGATGCTGGGGGTTGAGAAAGCCATAGCAATTTATCCAGGCGGAGGGGCATTGTTTGCAGTATACCGAATAAAAATTGGAGGCATGAAATTACCCCGTTAGAGAGGAATCCATCTTTATAGAAACGACTTTAGGGACGAAACCCGGTAAAATCTCGACAGTCATGAAGAGGGGTGGAACGCACATTGCTAGAAGCTGGAGCAACGCTGCTATTTTGGCAAAAGCTCGTCATCCTGGGCGGGTGGGTTGGCGGTGTTATTCTGCTAGCAGAGATGGTAGGACAACTGGGCCTAGCAGACTCAGAGGTGGTGCGCAAAATTGTTCACATCGGCATTGGCAATGTGATTTTGCTGGCCTGGTGGTTGCAAATTCCAGCGTGGCTGGGGGTTAGCGCATCGCTGCTATTTAGTGGAGTGACGCTTCTCTCATACTGGCTTCCCATCCTACCGGGCATTAACAGTGTAGGGCGTCAGAGCCTGGGCACTTTCTTTTACACGCTGAGTTTTGCATCACTTATCGGCCTGTTCTGGTCGAGTCTGCCCCATTTCGCCGTGCTTGGCATTTTGGTGATGGCCTGGGGGGATGGCCTTGCTGCCCTGATAGGGCAAACTTGGGGCCGGCATCCTTACCAAATCTGGGGCATGAAGAAGAGTTGGGAAGGTACGGCAGCCATGTTTCTAATTAGTTTTATGGTCGCAGGGACGGTGCTATCTGCGTTACCCACACAGGAGCCCATCTGGGTAGTTGCGGGGTTAGTCGCGATCGCCGCCACGATCCTGGAGTCTTGCTCAAAATTTGGGGTAGATAACCTGACAGTGCCGCTAGGAAGCGGGGCGATCGCCTTCCTCCTGAGCCAGTTGTTCCTGGCTTAATAGGCTCTCACCTGGCAAACACAGAATTTACATAACCTCAATTTGGGAGAAGCCCAGATGCCCAATCTTGGCGTGCATTTTGCGCACGCCATTTTTTTGAGGAGCGTGGCTTAAACAATACACTTCTGGGTTCTGAGCACGTGGTGCGATGACCCGAGGACACCCTTTCTAACGTCAGTTCGGGATAAGCCGAACCGCCCATTATTGCGTGCGCGACGCGCACGCAATAATGGGCTTTTTCGAGTGCCGCGCGAAGCGCGGCACTCGAAAAAGCTCTTAACCCGAACTGAGGTTTTCTAGCATCCCCCCAAGATCCTCACATTTGAGCGTCATAATTCAAGCATTCAACTCAGGCATGACCCTTCGAGGGGTTTGAAAACATATGCAAACCTCGACACAACTGGCTCGTTTGGAACAAATGGCTGAGCGATTTCGGGTTCTCTCAGAACCGACTCGCCTGCGCATTCTGGATGTAATCGGCAGCGAGGAGTTAAACGTGCAGGAGATTTGCGATCGCACTGGCTTTAAGCAGGCCAATGTGTCGCGGCATCTCCGACTCCTTAGGGATGTGAAAGCGATCGCCTGTCGGCAGAGCGGGCACTTTCATTACTACCGAGTCATCGATCCCCTGATGCTCCAGTGCTGGCAATGCAACCACAACTCCTGTTCCCGCGAAAGCTCATTGTCTCAGCACTGATCTGAGAGATAGCTGAGTAGTTTCACGTATCTCACAGCTCATCTCTGTGCCTTTTTGCTGGAGGGTTGCAGGTAAGGGCTTGCCTGTAACCCTCCAGCAAAAATCGCACAAAAATCAGCAGAACTCAGGCTGCCACAAAAAATTGCATTCTCTGGGCCAAAAAGTGTTGACAAGTTGCTGCTGTTTTCGCTACCTTAATAAAGGTCAAGCGAAACGCGAAACGCGGTGAGCGACAGGCCCCCATCGTCTAGAGGCCTAGGACACCTCCCTTTCACGGAGGCGACGGGGATTCGAATTCCCCTGGGGGTACTTAAAAAATAGCCTGCCTTTTTCAAGGCAGGCTATTTTTTTATTCTTTAAAAGACGCCCTTTTATTTAGAAAGTAAATTACTTATTCCTGTAAGACTTGGCAAAACCTGCAACATTTAGTGGTAATCTATATAAAGTTGAGGTGCGAGACGCACTGAGCCGCTAGCCCCCATCGTCTAGAGGCCTAGGACACCTCCCTTTCACGGAGGCGACGGGGATTCGAATTCCCCTGGGGGTACTTAAAAATAACCAAGATAGAACCACTACATCTTAGATGCAGTGGTCTTATTTTTTTGTCTTTAAACACTTTTTTTATCTTTGTGCCAACGGTATCCAACGTGTTCTCGTGAGGAGGCGTTGCTGAATGGGGGCTTACAGACCTTTACGCCTGAAAAACCTGGTAATTCTAGTAATGTAAAGCTATGTAAACTTTGGCATGTCCCGCCGCTGTGATTGTTCGCGTGTGACTGCCTGACTTCTAAGCATGATGGAGCTGGTATGAATATCCGTAGATGCATAGTTTTTCTGGGAGCAGCCTTACTAATGCTCGCCGTCTGGTTGCCGATGCCGTCGGCTCTGGCTTTGGGGGGAGAGCAGCCTGCTCTTGAGCAGCCCGCACCAACCTTCACTCTGCCCAGTAACCAGGGAGCCCAAGATATTTCCCTCAGCGATTATCGGGGAAGCTGGCTAGTCGCCTATTTTTATCCCCAAGACTTTACCTCCGGTTGCACTCTAGAGGCTCGGCGCTTTCAGAAGGATTTGCCAAAGTATTTGGAGCGCAACACAAAGATCGTGGGCATTAGCACCGATGATGTCACCTCCCATAGCGACTTCTGCGACTCCGAAGGGTTGCGTTTTCCCTTACTGGCAGACACGACAGGGGCGGTGAGCAAAGCCTATGGGTCTTACCTGACGGGGCGATCGCTCCGCCACACCTACATAATTGACCCCGATGGCATCCTCCGTGCCCGATTCCTCGGAGTCAATCCTGCTATTCACAGCGCTGAAGTGTTGGCTCGCCTGGAAGAATTGCAGGGAGCCTGACGATGAAAGGAAAAGGGGTGCCTCGCACCCCTTTTCCTTTCATAAATATGGAGCGATCCTCGCCCGACTGAAGGATGGTCTGAACGGCAGGAGCAAGGTACACTAACCGCATTTCCATGCCCTTTTAGCCCCTCACCGTTGTGGCCGATCGCTCCCACAAAGAATCTGTCAAGTTTTGGAAAGACCCGTTGTTACCCCAGGTTGAACTACTGCGGGCGACCTACATTACCCACTCCTTTGCTCGCCACACCCACGATGGTTATGCGTTGGGAGTAATTGAGCGTGGGCAAGAAGGGTTCCAGTATCGTGGGGCCTCCTATGTCGCTCCAGCCGGTAGTATTGCGCTGATTCATCCGGGTGAAGTTCATACAGGGCACGCCGCTGAAGCCAGTGGGTGGACGTATCGCATGTTCTACCCGGACGCCTCCGTTCTCGGAGAAGTTGCTAACCAGTTGGCAGGACATCCGGTCACCCTCCCTTATTTCCCCAACCCTGTGATCCATGACCCTGTATTAGTCCGAGAATTATCGGGCGTGCATCAAGCATTGGAACAGGGTGCTTCGCAGTTGGAATGGGAATCGCGGCTATTGTGGGTGCTGGCTCAGTTGATCGCGCGCTATGGGAGCGATCGCCCCATTCCTCGCTCCATCAGCCCCGACCCCCAACGGATGGCCCAGGTGCGCGACTACCTGGCCACCCATCTGAACGAGAGCGTTTCTCTAGATGACCTTGCCGCTTTCGCCCAGATGCAACCCTTCCGCCTATTGCGCACCTTTCGGGCTCAGTTTGGGCTGCCGCCCCATGCTTACCAAAATCAACTCCGCCTTTACTACGCCAAACGGCTCATCGCTCATGGAGTGCCGCTCGTTCAAGTGGCTATTGATAGCGGCTTTACAGACCAGAGCCACCTGAACCGCCACTTCAAACGCATTTTTGGGGTCACTCCTGGCCAATATCAACGCGGCTGCAAAAACGTACAAGAATTTTCCCGTCTGCCTTCCTTAAGCTAACAACCGTGGGCTACCTCTACACCCCCACAGGGCTGTTCTATGCAGGAAAGCATGCGTCTATCCCGTCTCACACCCGTTTCTGAGTTTCTGGCGGGTGCCCGTGACATTATTCCTCTGGTAGTCGGGGCCATTCCCTTCGGCATTATTTTTGGCACGCTGGCTTTAAGCAGCGGTGTATCGGTGGCTGGGGCGATCGCCCTCTCTGCCGTCGTTTTTGCAGGTTCATCGCAATTTATCGCCATTGGCATGGTTGCGGCGGGTACGGCTTGGCCGCTGATTGTATTGACAACCTTTGTGGTAAATCTACGCCACTTACTCTACAGCATGAGCCTGGTGCCCCATGTGAAGCATTTGCCTCAGCACTGGAAATTAGCGATGGGATTCTGGTTGACGGATGAAGCGTTTGCGATCGCCATTCGCCGCTACGAAACCAATCAGCGCAACCCCTTAGCCCATTGGTATTACCTGGGGGCGGCGCTACTGATGTATGTCAACTGGCAAGTCTGGACCTGCATCGGCATTGCCGTTGGCCAGCGTATCCCCAATGCCGCAAATTGGGGCTTAGACTTTGCCATGTCCGTTACCTTTATCGGCATGATCATTCCCTACTTGAAAACGCGACCCATGGGCCTTGCCGTGACGGTTGCGGGTATCACAGCCCTCCTCACCTACTCCTGGCCCCATAAGGTTGGCTTAATGCTTGCGTCACTGGTCGGCATCACGGTTGGGCTATGGAGCGAAAATGCGCTCCGCGACAAATCTTCAAGTCTTTAAACTGCTATCCCCCTTCCCTAAAAACCATGACTGAATTTCTCCTCATCTCCGGTATGGCCCTGGTCACCTTTGCCATCCGCTATAGCATGTTTGCCATGAGTGGTCGTATTCACCTGTCCCAACCGCTATTGAATGCGTTGCGTTATGTGCCACCTGTGGTGTTAACGGCGATCGTTGTTCCGGCCGTGCTGATGCCTTCCGGCGATACTCTGGAAATTGGATTGGCGAATGCGCGATTGGTAGGGGCGATCGCGGCTTTTGCAACGGGATGGTTCACCCGGAATTTGCTACTCACCATCGTGGTGGGCATGATTAGTTTTTTTCTGTGGCAATGGGTCGTGTTTTAAGCGGATCTGCATCCACTACCGAGTTTTGCTACTTCTACAGCGCTTTGCGCTTAAATTAGCTACGGTTGTTTTTGTGAGAACCGCGCGGAGCGCAGCTCTCACAAAAACAACTAGATTTTAAGGGCTTGAAAAGCGTTGTAAGTCGGTAGTTATCATTACACCTGGAATCCAAACTGCTGTGTGGCACGCTTAACAGGTAGCACAGCAGTTCAGATTCTAAACTTAATTGAGATGAGTGCTTGATAGCGTTTCTATGTAACTTGTGAAATGGTTTTGAAAAGGTGGATGGGCTACACTCACTCCACCTTCCCAAAACTATTTAGGATTTTGACATGTACGGCCCCTCCCCCGACACCAAACACCCAATTGCCAGTACAAGCCGATTGGTTTATTTGAAAAATATTATTACCAATCCACAAATTATTGTCGGTGACTACACCTATTACGATGATTTTGAGAATCCTGAGAACTTTGAGAAAAATGTTCTCTATTTATTTGATTTTGTTGGTGATCAACTAATCATTGGCAAGTTCTGTTCCATTGCTTCTGATGTGAAATTCATTATGAATGGTGGCAACCATCGTACAGATTGGTTTACGAATTATCCATTTCCTGTATTTGGTGAGGGATGGGAAAAAGCGATGCCAAATAGCTGGCCCAATAAGGGCAATACAGTCATTGGCAATGATGTGTGGATTGGGTACGGCGCAACCTTTATGCCCGGGGTTGAAGTAGGGGATGGAGCGATTGTTGCAACCCATTCGGTCGTGACGCGCTCAGTACCCCCCTATACGGTGGTAGGCGGCAATCCTGCAAAGGAAATTCGCAAACGATTTGATGACACTACTATTACAGCCCTCTTAGACATCCGCTGGTGGGATTGGGACATTGAGAAAATTACCCGCAACTTACATACCATTTGTGGATCTGAGATTGAAGCATTGCGGCAAGCTCATTAAATTGCCATTCGTTCTAAGGACTGTTTTATAAGGTTGGTTTTCTACGCTCGAAGCACCAAAAAAACCTTTAAAACAGTCCCTCATACGACAGCTGTTCAACGGCCTTATGAAAAGAAAGGTTTTCGCAATCAAGGCTTAACTCTTTCTCGAGAGCCATTTCATGTGAGGGGATTTACAGGTATGTGTTTTTCTGCCACAGCAAGTTTTACAGTGAGTTCGGTCCTGATACCAGCAGGAGTTTGGTGTATTCAGAAGGCCTGGAAGGGCGATCGCCATTATCTTCCCCTCGCCACATTCCCTCTGGCTTTTGGTCTTCAGCAAGGTATTGAAGGGTTAGTCTGGGTGGGGCTGGGAACCGATAATCCAGCGCTTGTAAGCCGCGCGGCTATAGGATTTGCCTTTTTCTCCCACGGGTTTTGGCTTTGCTGGATACCGCTTATGGCATCTCAGCTAGAAAAGCGACCCCAGATGCGTCGGCTTTGGCAAGGCATGGCCTGGGTAGGAGCACTGTACGGCACCTATCTGCTTGTGCCTTTATGGTTTCATCCCGATTGGTTAACCCTCAGCATCCGCCAGCAGACACTCGACTACGCACTCAAAACTCTCATTGATCACCCGCTATTGGGCTATTGGGGTCGCGTGCTCTATATCGCAACTATTCTGACACCTCTACTCCTGACCCGTAACTCAGTTGTCTCAGGAATGGGATGGCTCGTGCTAGGGACGCTGCTAGCAACATCTCGCTTCTTTGAGCAGGGATTTATTTCGGTGTGGTGCTTTTTTGCGGCGATCGCCTCTAGCTATGTGGTCTATCAGTTTCTTCAGGGCGCTGCCACATTAAGACCCAGCTCCCGATTTCGTCCCTCATAAGCATCCAGACGGGAATGAAATCTGTTCCATCACCGTGGAACAGCACAAGCTGCATTCGTAACAAAAAGAGTGTAGAGCCTTTGGCTCTACACTCTTTCATTCAAAGTTAACGATCGCTCTAAGACACGGACACCAAGCTCACATGATTCACCAGCACCCCAGGCTCCCGCTGAATGGGCAACACATCAAGGATGTCAGTCTGAGCACAGTAGGCCAGATCTTCATGATTGTTGAGGCGTAGCAAACGCTGGCCGTGACTGGCGTGGCGCAATAAATCCAGAAGCCGATTTTGCCAGGTGCCATAGAGAGCAGTAGCAGCGATCGCCTCATCATTGCCAGCCAGAGATTCTGCTGGAAGCTCCAGCAGGTCTGCCAGACCTTGAAGAATAGCCCCAGCGCAAACCGTGTCTTCTAACGAATACGCCCCTTCCCAACCGGAGCCAACAATCCAAATTGTCTCGGGGGCATGAGTTTTGAGGAAATTAACAGCAGCGTTGCGATTGATCAAGGAAGCTGCGAGAACCACTTTGGCGGCCCGTACACTGGTAAGGGCACGGGTACCATTCGTTGTGCTGATAAACAACCGCCGCCCGCCAACGACTTCGGGAGTACATTGCAACGGAGAGTTGCCGAAGTCAAACCCTTCTACCTTCGAACCGCCTCGTTCTCCAGCTCGTAACCGTTTCTCAGGTTGCCAACTTTCACTGACCTGCATCAACTCATCCAAGTCACTAAAAACCTGGACAGCCTCGGCCCCAGCAGAGAGGGCTGTAGCCATGGTTGTTGTCGCTCGCAGGACATCAACGGCGATCGCACAATCTGGGACAGACTGGCTCGGAATCTGTTCAGGGGTGTGGTAAACAAAAACCTTCACGGGCGAGCGTTCCTAATTTAGGTGACCAAACCGTGTCTAATGGGCAGGCTGGCCATTCGTCGGCCCCAGGGTTCGGTGCGTGTGTATGGTTATCATCAAGAAAACCAGCGGCCAGCAACTAGCATCTGCCTTATTGTTGCAGATAACGGAATGTTACGAATAGGGATCATTACCTAGATAGCATAGACTTAACTCCATACACCTGAGTTCCATTACGTTAAAGCACCTATACCTTTTTCTTGAGTGTAATGTGTTGTACACACCACACTCAACAGGAGTCCACGAGACTATACGCTCAGAACTAGTGGGTCATTTGACTCGAATATCGCCATTTTTTATAGGCGGCTGTCAAGATAGTAGGGAACCCTTGGGTGCCCTGCTATGACCCGTCGCCAAAAACATCCCCTGCGTGATCTGA
>NZ_JACJOO010000044.1 GCF_014695575.1 Leptolyngbya sp. FACHB-8
TCAGATCACGCAGGGGATGTTTTTGGCGACGGGTCATAGCAGGGCACCCAAGGGTTCCCTACTATCTTGACAGCCGCCTATAAAAAATGGCGATATTCGAGTCAAATGACCCAATCGGCCCAAAACCCTGGCCGATTTGGAGCAGGAAATTAATGCGGCTCAGCCTGTAATGAAGCCTTATCGGATGGAGCCTCAGCCTGCCCGTCGTCGCTCTGGCTTTGGTGGCAAATTCTTTTTCCTGCTGCTATTGCTAGGGATTCCGGCAGCGGTTGTCTGGGCTGCCAACCTACCCTATGCACCTATCCGCCGTCCGATCGCTCGCAACATGCCCATTCTGCTGTTGCCCAGCTACATGCATGTAGACCGGGATTTTCGGGATGCGATCGCCCTCACCGAACAATCCAAGCAACTCATCGACAATGCCACCAGTTTTGCCGATATCCAGATGGGCGCTCAGAAGGTGACAGAAGCTCAGGCCAAGCTGGATGCGCTACCCCTGGATCTGGTGAGCTACTGGCCCAATCGCTATTACTACTGGTACGACTGGCGCTTCAGCCCCGTCGCCTTTAATGGAGCCCGGGCAGAGGTGGGACGGCTGCAAGCCAAAGTCTTTCAGGAGCAGAATGCCCATACGGTGCTGACAGATGTTGAGCAAGCGCTCAACAAGGCCAAGCAAAACTATCAGGCTGCACCCGATCTGGTATCGAAGCAGGCCGCCATTACAGCCTGGCGCGTTGCTCTGAATCAGATGGAGATAGTTCCTGCACAAACACTGGCAGGGGATATAGCACGACAGAAATTGGAGCCAGAGAAGGATGAGTTTCAGGCGATCGTAGGTGAATCGGCGACAAGTCGTGAGACCGCTGTGCTGATTGAATCAGCCCGAAGCTTTGCGTGGGAAGCCGCAAAGCGAGCACAAAACCCACCCCACTCGGTAGAAGAATGGGCGGCGATCGAACAGCTTTGGGAAAAAGCCATTTATCTACTCAGCCAAGTTTCTGCCACTACGGATCCAACGGGATTTGCTGAAGCCCAAAAGCTGATGGCAACTTATCAGTCAAATAGGCTGGATATTAGCATTCGGAAGCAGGCGGAGAGTGAGGCGATCGACTCATTAAAAAGGACACAGCAAGAAATTCAATCGCTACTGGCGCAATTGAACTATATGAACGCCAATCAAGTTGCTGCACGCTTGCAAGGCATTCTGACTGAGTTGAACAGCATTAAACCCGGCACAACCGCTTATAAAGAAGCTGAAATTTTGCGATTGCAAACCAACAACAAGCTGCAAGAAATCAGTCGGTAGAGGTTAATTGAGCCGAGTCGTTTACAACAATAGGATCTCCGGCTGAAGGACCATATTATGACTCTTCAGCCAGAGATCCTATTATTCATCGGTGTCGTGCAGTTTTAATTGCATACAGCAGCGATCGCTCATCGGCAACCCCCACTCTGCTTCAGCACTGCGAATCGCTCGTAAAGCAGGGCTGATGTCTTCGTCAGGGATAATTTCAAATCCTAACCGGCTGTAATAGGGAGCATTCCAGGGGATGGTGCGAAAGGTGGTGAGGGTGAGGGTGCTGTGGCCTTGGGCTTTGGCCCACTGAGCGATCGCCTCAATCAGCCGACGCCCGATACCCTGACGAGCGTACCGGGGATCAACATCAATCTCCTGAAGATGCGGTCCCGATGTCAGTACACGAACAACAGCAAAAGCAATAGGTTGATCCATTACATCCGCAGCAATCCAGATCAGGAGCCGGGGGGGATCTAAAACCCAGGTGTTGGGTTCTGAGTTGGCGATCGCTTCATAATCCGTTCCTCTAAACAGCTCGGACCCTGCCTTCTCAATCTGAGATAGATGGGGCAAATCCTCTAGGCGAGCGGGTCGAATGGTGACAGCATCCATACCATTTCTCGGGTTATTCGTTATCCTACTCCAACTGGCAAGTGTACCTATGACAAATTCATCACTAATTCATTAGGCATTTCATACACTGACATATAAATCTTTTCAACCTAGTGCTATATAGATGCAGGGCAAAGTTCTACATCCACACATCACCAGACAGGGAAATACTGCATGCTAAAAAGCATCATTTCTTAAAAATTACGTACTGATCACAATGCTGTCTATTCCCTCAACTCGATGTAGTTGCGAAATCATCTCTTAATAAGCTGTTTGAGAAGCTTCAAAGAAGTGATTTTCCGTGCTTTAAGGAGATAGAAATTAACCGTTGAATTTGACAAGGCTCCTGGAACTCATTTGAAGCAGACTTGGAAAACCTACCCAGCAGTATTGTTGGGTAGAATAGCAGTAAACTTACGCTCTTCAAACGGTTTAACCCTGGCATTTTATGGTGGAGTACCTTCAAACCCAGCTTTATTATCTGGCCCAGTTTGCCGATAATCTGGTATCCAGTCAACTGGCTCATCTCACCCCCTTGAGTATTGGGGTGATTTTTCTGGCAGGGTTACTCACCAGCCTGACGCCCTGCATGTTATCTATGCTGCCCATTACGGTGGGCTACATTGGCGGGTACGAAGCTCGGGGACGGTTGTGGGCAGCCGCACAATCTACCTGGTTTGCCCTGGGATTGGCAACAACCCTGGCTATCATGGGGGTGTTGGCGGCGATCGCCGGTCAAGTCTACGGCAAAATTGGCATTGGGCTTCCCATCGTTGTCAGCTTGATTGCCATTTTGATGGGGCTCAATCTGCTGGAAGCATTACCCCTAAGACTTCCCTCCTTCACAGGCATGGATTGGATTTCAGAAGATTGGCCCGAGGGCATTCGCTCCTACGTTTTAGGGTTAACCTTTGGGCTCGTGGCCTCTCCTTGCAGCACTCCTGTCTTGGCAACGCTTCTCGCCTGGGTTTCTACCACGCAAAACCCAGTGCTGGGAAGTAGTCTGCTGCTGGCCTATACGGCTGGATATGTCACGCCGCTCATCTTAGCAGGCACCTTTACGGCCTCGTTGAAGAAGCTGCTGGAGTTGCGCCGCTGGTCAGGGTGGATTACGCCCGCCAGTGGAGTGTTATTAGTAGGGTTTGGGGTATTTTCACTACTGGTACGGGTGTTGCCAACCACCGCTCTCTAAAACAATGAAGACACAATTGATAATTTGTCGGCATTCCCGACAAATTATCAATTTGAGTCAATTTCTACCAGGGCGGAATCTTTATTATTTCTAAGCTTTAGAGCAACCAAAATGGGCAAGTTTATTCAACAAATCCTGGCGACCGTGATCGGGTTGATTTTATTCGTAACGCTGGGGTTAGGAGGACTGTTATTGTTAGCAGCGATCGCCGCTGTAGTCACAGAAGGCCCATCCGCTAGCGTCAAAGACGACACCATTCTCACCCTGGATTTGAGCCACGGAATTACCGATGCTAATATTGATCCGCCTCTGGGATTAGTGGAAACAGCCCTGGGTTTAGAGAACAAAAGTCGGGCTGTCCCCCTGCGGGTTGCCATTGACGCGATCGACGCTGCCGCCAAGGATGATCAGATCAAAGCGCTCTACATTACGGGCACCCTGAGTTCCGTCTCGGGCTACGCCACACTAGAAGAATTGCGCCAGGCTCTAGTCGATTTCCGTGCTTCAGGAAAATCCATTTACGCCTATGGGGGCGGTTGGGATGAACGTGATTATCTACTAGTGTCTGCGGCCGACCACATCATCCTCACCCCCAACGCCTTGATGGAGTTGAATGGCTTACGCGCCGAAATGATGTTCTTTGCTGGGGCCCTGAATAAATACGGTGTTGGAGTTCAGGTCATTCGAGCTGGACAGTACAAAGCTGCCGTGGAGCCTTTCATCCGCACCGATAACAGCCCAGCGGCGGCCCAGCAAACTCAGGCCTTACTCGACGACCTCTGGCAAGAATTTGTGACCCAGGTAGCCGCAAGCCGCAAGCTAACTCCTGCCAAAATTGAGGCGATCGCCAACCAACAGGGGCTGCTCTCCGCCGAAGCGGCCAAAAACGCCGGGCTGGTAGATAGGCTAGCCTACCCGGATGAAATGGAAGCCGAACTCCAGAAGTTAACGGGTGCGGAGAAAGCAGAAGACATCCACGACATCAGTGTGATGGAATATGCCGAAGTAGCAGATGTGGGAACAACGAACGCCAGTGGCAACAAACAGGTCGCCCTGGTGTACCTGAATGGTGACATTGTGAGCAGCAGTGATAGCTCCGAGCAGATTGCGGGCGATCGCACCGCTGCCCTCCTCAAGAAGTTACGCCTTGATGATGACGTGAAAGCCGTTGTCCTCCGCATCAATAGCCCTGGCGGCAGTGCCTTTGCCTCTGAGCTGGTTGCACGGGAAATCAAGCTGCTGCATGATACGAAGCCCACCATTGCATCCATGGGTAACGTGGCGGCCTCAGGCGGTTATCAGCTGGCCACCTACGCCCACAAAATCTACGCCTCCCCCGCCACCATTACAGGCTCCATCGGGGTGTTTGGCATGGTGCCTAACGTACAAAAGCTCGCCAACGACAACGGCATCACCTGGGATAGTGTCCAAACCAACCCCAGCGCTGATCTGTATAGCATCTCCCGCCCCCGCACGCCTCAGGAGCTAGCCATGCTACAAGGCATGGTGGATCAAACCTATACTGACTTCCTGAACATGGTGTCTCAATCGCGATCGCTCCCCGTGGCAGATGTGCGAAAAGTCGCCGAGGGTCGCGTCTGGTCAGGCATTGATGCGAAAGGAGTTGGCCTCGTGGATGAACTGGGTGGGCTGGAAACCGCCATTCAAGCTGCCGCGAAGCAAGCAGACCTCGGAGACAACTGGAAACTGGTGGAATATCCGGATGCACAACCCTTCCAACTCCAAGCCCTTACCTCCATCTTGAGCCGAGTCAGTTCCCATAGCGCTGCCAATGATCCTCTCAATCAGGCGATTCAGAGAGCCCAGCGCGAGCTATCTTTCCTGCAAAACCTGGATGATCCTAAGGGAGTTTACGCGCGATCGGCATTCCAGCCAGAGATTCGCTAGTTCTCTTTCGACTTCCGCCGTGTTGGATTGGCATGGGGTGCATCCCACTTTTGCAAATTTGGAAACCCACTTTTGTAAGTGAAGCGGGCTTCGCCCGCTTCACTTACAAAAGTGGATGCACCCTTAGCATGTGCATGGCAAGCTTAAGCCTTCAACCGGATTTGATATAACCCCACGTTTGAAACACGCCCCGCACTTGCACAGTGCTATAGACTAAGTGCAGAGGCGTAGTTCAGGCTGGCAGAAGGTTGACTTTCATCGAAGACGATACCCCCATTCCCTCCTTCTCGCGCAAGGAACTGCAAGAGCTGGTGCGGGCACAACTACAAACCCTGCTAGAGCAAAGTAACTTGCAGGGAGCAAAGGCATTGCTCGTTCCCGTGCAGCCTGCCGACATTGCAGAAGCAATTGAAGCCTTGCCCAATACGATGCAGGCGATCGCCTTCCGTCTCCTTTCGAAAGACGAGGCGATCGAAGTGTACGAATACCTCGACTCCTCCGTTCAACAAACCCTGATCGAAGACTTCCGCCGCCAGGATGTGCAGGACATTGTCGGGGAGATGTCTCCCGACGACCGGGCGCGGTTGTTTGATGAGTTGCCAGCGAAAGTCGTCACGCGTCTGCTATCGCAACTGAGCCCAGAGGATCGAGAGGCCACAGCCCTACTGCTGGGCTACCAACCGGACACCGCCGGGCGTATCATGACGCCCGAGTACGTTGCCCTGAAGGAAAACTGGACCGTCACTCGCGCCCTGGAAGAAATCCGCAAGCTGGCGGACATGAGCGAAACCATTTATTACCTCTACGTCACCGATCGCGCCCGACAGTTAGTGGGCATTATTTCTCTACGAGGCCTGGTTACCGCTCAACCTGATCAGTTAATTGGCGAGATCATGGTACGCGACGTCGTCTACGTCCAAACCGACACCGACCAGGAAGAAGTCGCCAACTTGATTCAGCGTTATGACTTCCTGGCCGTACCCGTAGTCGACACAGAACAACGGCTGGTGGGAATCGTCACAGTGGACGATGTGCTTGACGTGGTACAGGAGGAAACCACCGAGGACATCTACCAGTTAGGCGGCGTTCAATCTGGCGATGACAGCTACTTTGAAACGGATTTGATGCGAGTAGCTCGCCGTCGGGTCGTCTGGCTGTTCGTTCTGCTGATTACCAATACGGGCACCAGTGCCGTCATCCGCAGCCAACAAGACATTTTGCAACAGGTTGTTTCCCTGGCAGCCTTTATTCCCCTCCTAATTGGCACCGGAGGCAACGTGGGGGCACAATCCTCCACGGTCGTTATTCGCGGTTTGAACACGAACGAAATTGGCATCAAAGAGTCTTTTAATGTGATTCGGCGAGAGGCGATCGCAGGTGCCTTCCTCGGCCTCATGTTGGGAACTGTGGTAACGGTATGGGCTTACTTTTTGCAGGGAAATCTGGCAGTGGCGATCGCCGTAGGGTGCAGCCTGGTGGCGATCTCGGTTCTGGCGTCCGTAGCAGGTTCAGCGTTGCCGTTCCTGTTTATGGCGATCGGCTTTGACCCCGCGTTGATGTCGGCCCCCTTTATTACGACTTTTGTGGATGTACTGGGTGTACTCATTTACCTCAACTTTGCCCGCTTAATTTTGAGGCTATAAAACAACACCTGGAGAGTTTCGCTGAATCTCTAATTGGCGTACGCGACACCCACGCCTATTAAGAGATTCAGCTCGCCTACACCCTACTGAGAAAAAACGCTACAATCCAGATCCAAACTCTTGTAACTCAGTCACCCAGTATGTTGACTTCGTTACTCATTCTGTGTTTTGGTCTGACTCCCTCGGTGATCTCATTGTGGTGCCTGCGACATTCCAGAGCAGAGTCTCAGGCGCGCTTTCAACATGCAATGGAATCCATGAGCTACAGACGGTTTGCCACGCCGACCCAGCGGCCGGATCAGCAATATGTAGAGGGATTAGGGCTGGTAGTTGGGAATATTCGCTGTCAGTATAATGCGCGATCGCCCTACATCCGCTGTGCTATCAACCCCAGCGGCCCCTGCGACGAATGCTCCCACTTTGAAGAACGGCCTTTGCCATAGTGTGTAATTTTTGCGTTGAGAACGTTCAATAGAACGTTCTCAACGCAGATTTAGCCCATGGCCATCGTGCCTACCTCAAGGGAGTTCAGTGAAACGTCCTTAACGCGGGTTTAGCCAAGAATAAGTGGCCAGAGAAGAAGGGCGATCGCCCCGCTTGCAATATGCTGGGGTAGCAAGCAGCGGAACGGCTGCCGAGCAATTTTTTGGGCCACCACAATGCTGAGCAAAACCCCTGCCATGAGCGTAGACCCTTGCAGAAATGCAATAACGGCCGGATGAACGGTTAGTACCAGGGCTTCGCCACCACTTAGACCAACCGTGGCAAGGCTTACGGGAATCACTCGGCCCACTTCTGTCAGCCCCAAATGCAGATAGTGGGCTAGATTAGCCGCCAACACCAAAGGCAGATAGCCATAAGCCAGTTCCACAAAGGGCCTGGGATGAGGATTGTGGTTGAACAGGTGCATCGCTCCGTAGGCGAGGAGGGCGATCGCCCCTGGTACCAGTAGTGCGACCCCTGATATCCCCAAATGTCCCCAAACGTTCCCCAAAATTTGGGTAGGTTGAGAAATGCCAAGCCGGATCAGACTTTCGGGCAGATGATGCAGGAATACGGCTCCAAACAGTAAAAACAGCAGATAAACCTCATGCAGAGTCGGTTTGTGCGTCGTCCATAATTCAATACCGGGTGGTCGTAGATTGAATTCCACAGACCGGTGGGGACAGGCTTTCAGGCAGGTCATGCATAGTACGCAGTCACGGTTATCCTGCAACTGAGCCGGGTGCGAGTAGAGGGGGCAGCCCCCTGTCTCCTGGCCTTCTCCCTTTTCAGGGCCACCCCGATAACACTGGTAAGTGGTGCAAGTAGCAGAGCAAATGCCCTGCTGAGCCCGCAACTCAGTCATCGACAACTTGGCAAACAGGCCATTCATCCCACCAATGGGGCAGAGGTAACGGCACCAAAACCGCCGCTCAAACAGCACAGAAAAGACCACAGCACCTGCGGTAATCAGCATCAGGAGACAGCCCGACAAATACGCTGTGTTCTCCAGGTTCCACAACTCTTCCCAGAGCAAAATCAGGGCGAACATCCCAAACACGAACCATCCACCCCACCGCTCAGCCTGGGTGCGGGGCCAGGAGCGCAGGGAGCCGGGGAAAAATCGGTTAGTGATCTTTTGGGCGATCTCCCCGTAGATCATGAAGGGACAAACCGAGCACCAGATACGCCCCAGGAAGGGAAAAATGAGCAGCACCAGGGGCCACCACCAGGCCCAAAACAAATTTAGGGCAATATTGCGATCGCGACTCTGCGGCCCAAACCAGAGAATCGCCACGACGACCGCAAATAGGGTAAAAGTGATGCCATAGTTGATGCGATCGGGCCACCACGGACTTCGCAAAAACTGCCGCAGCCGAGGGTAGCTGTTTAACAAATTAATTCGGAATCGTCGGGTTTTGCTCCCCACCGCCCAAAAGACTTCTTCGGTCAGCACAGGTGCACAGTTAGATTGAATAACAGCCCGCTCTACCATGCTTTCCAGCTCTGACAAATTGCCCGGAAAGTCATACCCCTGAAGCCGCCGCAATGCTTCGGGGGCCACAGTCGGCTTGTTAAGCCCCTTGGCTTTGCAGTAGAGCCCGATGTAGTAGTTCACCTGGGGTTCCAGGTCAGCCTTTCGTACCCGCAGTGGCGGCACTTTAATGATGTGCCCTATACTTTGTTGCCGTTCCAGCTCTGGCAGAGTGCGTTCTGAGGTGAAGATAAACCGCGCCTGACTTTGACGGGGTGAAGCCTCCTCGCCATCACGGGTAATCGGAGTATATTCACCCGTTTTCACTAAGTGGCGAATTTTGGGACGGAGTTCTTTGGGTAACTCCTGAATGTTGTTGAGGAGTAAAGTGCCACGGCCCAACCAATCTAACAACCCCGCCTTGCCCCCAGCTCGACCGAAAAGCTCGGCACCGTTGGCCTGGATCTTGTCGCAGTCCACACGAATAAGGGGTTGTTTGCGATCGTCCCCGCCAAAATGAACCAATGCCGCTGCGTTGTCCTTCCCTAACCCAGGCTCCCCAAAAATCAGCACAGGTCGCCGGTCTTTCGAGGCCTTGGTAATGTCGTTGCGCAACCGCACGGCATACCGGCTGGAACCAATAATCCCCCGTTTTACCTTCGGCAGCAGGTAGGGGCGCAGGGCTATCTGCCGTTCCTGTTCAAAAGTCAGTTGAGCTGACATTTGATTCAGCTCGTCGGCCAGCTGCCGAGAAAGTACCTGATTGATCACCGGATACTGGAGAGCCAGAGCCCGCAGGCGATCGCCCTGTACCCGCCATAGCTCAGACTCATCCAACGTAACGATGGTTTGCTCCGTAGGCTGCTCTAGCAACACCTCTTTGAGGTACAACACCGAACCCGGCAGCAGACCGACATCCAGAGGAGCATTGCCCTCCCGGTGTACTTCCACGTGGCCCTGTTTGAGGATATAAAGACCATCGGGATGGGTTTGCTCTGTTACTAATTTGTGATTTGCGGGAAGAATTATGGGTTCAAGGAGAAGGGCGATCGCCGCCAAAACTTCTGGTGGCAACATTCCCAGAACCGTCTGCGCTTGTAACCAATTCTGCTGCTCCTGGCTATCCATGCTGTGCCCCCAATAATCCCTAGCCCGAGGCAATCTTAACGCAGGAGTGATTCATATGAAGGGAGGTGAAAAAGTGTGTCTTAACCGAATGCTGTTTATTGACATCGTCGAGTTTTTCAGAGTACCTTCCGTGGAGAATAGGGTAGCAGATGTAACAGGCGAAGCTCAGCGCAATGCGTGATGCGCTCATGATGCCTATCTCGTTTCTGGCGTAACTCAGCGCAACGGGTAGCGCACCCGAGATTTGTATACCGTTTTTGGTGTAGTTCAACGCAACGGGTAGCGGACCTAAAGTTTGTATGCCGTTTTTTGGTGTGAGGATAAATTGATGCAACTCTTGTGGATGAAACGTGCGAATTTTTCTGCGGTCCTGTGGCTGGCTTTGGTGAGTGGATTGGCAGTCGCCATGCCATCCATGCAAGCTCAAGCCGTTGAATCCGAACCGTCTCGATACGACGCATTAAAGGTAGAACCTGCTTCTGATGGTTCTGCGATCGCCTTAACCACAGAACCGTCCTCCGATCTAACGACGGTTTCCGAGGTCAGTGCCCCCGGCTCAGAAGCCCCGATGGCATCCGACGCGATCGCCACAGAGCCCGTCGCGGAGACCGAGCAAGCACCTGGCAACGGAGTTGCCCTGCAGGATTGGCGCACTACCCAAACCGCAACGACCCGTGATACCGCTTCTACCCTGAGTGCGGTACAGGCCACGATGAATATGGCTCAGGTCACCTCTGTCACCCAATTCTCTGATGTGCAGCCGGGAGATTGGGCCTATGAAGCTCTTTCCTTTCTTGCCAACTCCGAAGACCAGGGGGGATTGGATTGCCTGGAAGGGTACCCCGACGGCAGCTACCGGGGGAACCGAACCCTGAGCCGTTTTGAATTTGCAGCCGGATTAGCCGCTTGTTTGGATGCGATCGCGGGCACAAATTTAGATGCAGAACAAATTACCCGCGTTGAAGCGCTCCAACGTGAGTTCTCCGCTGAATTGACAGCCCTGCGCGGTCGCGTCGATACCCTGGAAGCCCAGGTAGACGAACTAGAAGCCAATCAGTTCTCTACGACCACCCGGCTGTTTGGTCAGGCGGTCGTGGGTGTGCAGGGTCGCAACGAAAACGACTTCACGTTTTTTGTGGATGAACTGACCGACGACGAAACCAGCGTCAACCTCATTACCAACCTTCAGCTCAGCTTACTAACCCAGTTTGATGAGCGCACCATCCTGCTAACCGGGCTACAGGCCGGTGATGGCGGCACCGTAGAAGATGGTCCCGCTCTCAGCAACTTCTTCCGGTTGGGTTATGAAGGGGATACGGACAATGACTTCCGGCTCAGCGACCTGAGCCTGCGCCATCTGATTGGTGATGACTTTGCCATCATTGTTGGAGCAGAAGGACTGAACGCCGTCAACGTTTTCCGGGGTACGAACCGGGTCGAGGGAGCAGGATTAGGCCCTCTCTCGTTGTTTGCTCAACGTAACCCCATCATTGGCATGGGTAACGGTGAGGGTGGCCTTGGGTTTGACTGGCAAATTGCCGATCGCATTAGCCTGCAGGGGGTTTACTCCTCCAGCCTGCCGAGTGATACAAACCTGGGCGGTTTGTTTGGTGGCGATCAAGGAGAAACGGCGATCGGAGCACAACTGGTTGTCACTCCCATCGATAACCTGGACGTTTCGTTCCAGTACATCAACTCCTATTCCCCCTTCGGTCGACTGGGTACCGGAGTTGGCGATGACCAAATTGCGGTTTTGGGCGGAAACTTCCGGGCTCCCATTAACACCGATGCGTTGGGGACCTCTCTCGCCTGGCAAATTTCCAATACCTTCTCTCTGGGCGGATGGTTTGGATATACCAACTCAGATTTACAGGGGGATAGGGGAAATGCAGAGACCATCAACTGGATGGTGTTCTTGAACGTTGCTGATGTGCTGGGCGATGGCAACCTGGCTGGACTGTATGTGGGTCAACCACCGCGTATTGTTAGCAGTGACTTCCCCGGAGGCCGGAACGTGCCTTCCTTTATCAATGAGGGCGAAGTGGAAGCTGGTTCTGGCGGGCAACCTGATGCAGCAACTCATCTGGAAGGCTTCTTCCGCTGGCGTTTGAGCGACAACATCGTTCTAACTCCCGGCTTCATTGTCATCTTTAATCCGGGTCATAACTCTGACAACGACACCATCTTTGTCGGCGCACTCCGGACAACCTTCCTGTTCTAAGTCTTCTGGCTAAGACGTTGCCTTTCATGCATTTATTGGATGAAAGGCAACCTTGCCAAGTGTTGCTTTCCGAGCTTCTAGATATTCTTTATATGGATATTTGGAAACTTGGAAAGCTTTCTGAGTTTGATAGATTCCCTAATATCAATCGGCACTCCATGTATTTGCCACGATTCTTAACTTAAGCCCTGTATCTTTTCCTTGACGAAGGCAGGGGTAAGGGGAAAGACTAAAACAGTCTAAATGAGTGCATAAACTGCAAGTGATCAGGCGATCCATATGGGTCGCTTTTTATTGCAAAAAATTAAGTTTACGCCTTGTTCCAAGGCTATATAGCCTCCATAGTTGAACCCCAATTCGAAATAAACCCAAGTGCCCATTTTGGTGTCCGGGTCGCGCACACCAAAATGGGCTTTTTTGAGCCCTTGATTTTGTGTGCGGGTCGTGCGTACAAAATCAAGGGTTTAAGATAAATGACGAAGGTATTGTCAAGTAGAACATAAAACATCAGGCGCATTTCAGAGCGAATTGGGCGTACAAGAAGAATATTCCGCTCTAAAAAACATTCAGGAATTACTAATTTTTTCGACAAAGAGTACTGGTTTGCAAGGGATAGGACGGAAGGTAAAACCAGGGTTTCTACCTTCCGTTCTATCCCTACCAGGGAAGCGGCGGAAAATAGTTCTCTCAGGGCGATCCCCAAGCACCATTCCACGGTAATCTGATAAAATCATCGCTTCAAGGTTATGGAAGCATAAACTAATATGCAATCATCTGATTCTGTCCCGCCCGAGGTTGTGCAGCAGGTTGCCGAGTATTTCGGTGTCTTGAGTGAACCGACGCGCCTCCGCATCTTGAATGTGCTACGGGATGGGGAGCGGTGTGTACAGGATTTAGTTGAAGTCACTGCCACCAGCCAGGCCAACGTTTCTAAGCACTTAAAGGTGATGGTGCAAGCCGGTATCCTCAGTCGCCGCACGGAGGGAACGTCTGCCTTTTACCGGGTGGAAGATGGGCTGATCTTTGAGCTATGTAATTTGGTGTGCGATCGCCTCGCCACCCGCATTGAGCAACAGGCCCGCTACTTCCGCGCCTTCAGCCTGGCCGCAGAAAACCAAGAATCTGCTTAACTCTTGTTCAACCTTGCGTGATGGTGGGTGTGTACACCCCACCATCACACGGTTTGAGTAGGTAGGGAAATCCGCATCTGCGTCTGTGGAGCTAATGGATCAATAATGAAAAGCGATCGCCCTCACACTTGAGTAGGACGACAGTTAACCATATCCACTGAATCACCACCGACGGAGACCTATGGCGACGATTCTGGAACAGGGCAACATCTCGATCCATACCGAGAATATTTTCCCCATCATCAAAAAGTGGCTCTATTCCGATCACGAAATCTTCTTACGAGAGCTCGTTTCTAACGCAGTTGATGCGATTCAGAAGCTCAACATGGTCGCTCGCTCTGGCGAGTTTGCAGGCGACCTACCTGAGCCCCTGGTCGAAATCACCCTGGACAAGGAAAACAAAACCCTGGCTATTTCTGACAACGGCATCGGCATGACCGCCGATGAGGTGAAGAAATACATTAACCAGGTGGCGTTCTCCAGCGCTGAAGAATTTATTGAAAAATATAAGGGTGCTGGTGACCAGCAAATCATCGGCCACTTCGGGCTTGGTTTCTACTCCTCCTTCATGGTGGCTAAGCACGTCGAGATTGAAACCCTCTCCTACAAAGAAGGGTCGGCTCCTGTGAACTGGAGCTGTGACGGTTCCACCGAGTTCAAAATTTCGGAGGGTAACCGCACGACAGTTGGAACCACCATCACCCTCACCTTGCAGGATGAGGAGGTCGAGTACGCCGAACCTTACCGCATTAAGGAACTGGTGCGGAAGTATTGCGACTTCCTGCCCGTCTCCATCAAACTGGGCGACGAACAAATCAACCGCCAGAAGGCTCCCTGGAAAGAATCGCCCAGCTCCCTCAGCCGCGAAGATTACCTGGAATTCTACCGTTACCTCTACCCGTTCCAGGAAGAGCCTCTGCTGTGGGTTCACCTGAACACCGACTACCCCTTCGTGGTTAACGGTATCCTCTACTTCCCCAAGCTACGGCCCGATGTAGATGTTACCAAGGGGCAAATCAAGCTGTTCTGTAATCAGGTGTTCGTCAGCGACAACTGCGAGGAGGTAATTCCCCGCTTCTTGATGCCCCTGCGGGGTGTGATCGACAGCAGCGACATTCCGCTGAACGTGTCGCGTAGCTTCTTGCAGAGCGATCGCACCGTTCGTAAGATTGCGGATTACATTGCGAAGAAAGTGGGCGATCGCCTTAAGGAACTCTACCGCGACGACCGCGAAGCCTACGTCCGGAGCTGGCAAGATCTGGGCACCTTCGTCAAGTTCGGCTCCATGAACGACGACAAGTTCAAGAAGCAGGTAGAGGATATTCTGATCTTCCGTACCACCTACGAAGCACCGAAAACTGAAGCCGCTGAAGTGCAGGTGCAGACGGAAGAAGGCGATGCCTGGCAGGATGTTTCCACACCGCAAGCTGGTCCCGGCCTCCCCTACACCACGTTGAAGGAATACCTGGAGCGCACCCAGGAGAAGCAGCAAAACCGGGTCTTCTACGCCACCGATGAAGCCGCTCAGGCCACCTACATCGACCTATTCAAGGGTCAGGGCTTAGAAGTGCTGTTCATGGATTCCTTTATTGACAGCCACTTCATCAGCTTCCTGGAGCGGGAATATCCCGATGCCAAGTTCTCCCGTGTGGATGCCGACCTGGATGACACCCTGATCGACAAAGAGAAGGAACAATCCGAAATCGTCGACCCTAACAGCAACAAGACCCGCAGCGAATTGGTGAAGGAACTGTTCGAAAAAGCTCTGAACAAACCCTCCGTCACCATCCGCACGGAAGCCCTCAAGACCGATGGCGAGAATGCGCCTCCGGCGATGGTGCTGTTACCCGAAAACCTGCGCCGGATGCGGGAGATGACCGCTCTGCTACAACAGCAAGCGGTTGACTTCCCGAACGAGCACACTCTGCTGGTCAACACCTCTCACCCCCTGGTGCAAAACCTGCTCGACCTGAACAAGGGCAGCATTGTCCAAACAGAAGGTACCTCTCCCTCTGGAGAACTGTCTAACCTCCTCTGCCAGCACATTTATGACCTGGCACTGATGGCCCAAAAAGCCTTCGATGCCGAGGGTATGAAAGCGTTTGTAGAGCGATCGAATCAGGTGCTAACCCGGTTAACCCGTGTGTAATTGCCAACAGAATTAGTCTGCTTCAAGCTAATTCGTTGAGTTAGAAAAGACGGAGAAACCCGGTGTTTTTAGAAACACCGGGTTTCTAACATTTAATGACGAAGACACTTCATTAGAGCTGTTGGAAAAGTTGATTTTTTGCGGGCTACGCGCACAAAAAATCAGCTTTTCCAACAGCTTCTAACATTTTAGAAGTGGAAACGATAGGTAATCCCGCCTTCCTCAGAAACATCAAAGGTTGCATTGAGTTCCTGAGCCTTTTCATCCAGGTAGGTTTTAGCATCCGAAATAGGCATTCCCGTCTCCGCTGCTAATCGCAGGGGCGTAATGACGCCTCCGTTTGCCTGTAAAACTCGCAGGAATGATTGTTCTAGTTTCTGTTCTTTACTCTCTTCAGCCTGCCCAGCTGTATGTCGTAAATTCCATACCAGTAACCCTGCTCCAACTAGTGGTGGTACACCTAAAACAAGGAGACCTAAGCCAGCTTCCTTATCCTCCTTCGTAGCATTCGGATTTGGTAGGAGGCATATAGCCCCAATTAGCATGGGTGCGCCGATAGCGAAGAGGAATCCGGCTAGAACTTTTTGAAAGAGTCGCATGGGTTTGAAGGTTCCTATAGGGGCGATCGCTACTCCAGTTGGTCGAACTCCGAGCGATATTTTACTGTTCCAACACAATTTTCTAAGGCATCCGGTTCCAGTTCCAACACCATAAACGCTTCATTTGGAATGGGGTATTCACATTTCAACCTCTTTTCCTTAGCTGAAATAAAGCCAAATCGGGGGTAGTACTCTGGATGGCCTAGCACTACGACGGCTTTACACCCTAGACGAGAGCATTCTTCTAAACTCTGTTGAATCAGCAACGCCCCAATTCCTTGTCGCTGGTAACCCGGTAATACAGCCACGGGTGCCAGTCCCAAAACCAGTAAATTATCTGGGCATTTCCCGGCGATCGCCACTGGACTAAAGAAAACATGCCCAACAACGTGCCCCGATTCAACAGCCACAAAAGAAAGCGTAGAGGAAACACCTCGCAATTGATCGACTAAATTTGCCTCATCCTCTCGCCCAAATGCCGCCATATTGATCTGGCGAATTGCTTCAACATCTTCTGGTTTCTCAGCTCGAACTTCCATAGCCCAGGATTCAAACTTCTGGTTGTTTTTGTGAGAGCCTTGCTCCGCGCGGCTCTCACAAAAACAACCGTGGTTAATTCAAGTGCAAAGCGCTGTAATTTCCACCATACACCTCAGAGGACCGTACTCTACAGGCGTAGTTGAGTGGAGTGAAAGGGCACGAAGTATCCCTCCACTCACTCAACTATGCTTCCGAGGTGCATGAATCGTTTTTTGAGGACGTAGATGGTTGCGCGGCAAAACCACGCAACCATTCACGCAGGAAGTCTATTGGAAAAAACTGGCAAATCTGGTCGGGTTGGGGGTAGCAAGTTAAGAAGGATGAGATACAGTTATTCGACGTAGCGACACAGCGTAGTACCTCCGACAGCCCTATGCGATTTCTCTCAATCCTTTATGGTTTATTCCTCCTCAGCGTGATGGGGTTGTTCTGGTCTGTGGAGGGGCGATCGCTCAAGCTAGTCGTGCTCTTGATGGCTAGCCTCGTCTTCTACAGCTCCTTACAAATCCAGTACGTGCCGCTGTTGCTGGTCATGATGTGGCTAACCTATCAGATCGGGCTGGCCCTCGGAACGCCAATGGACTGGCGGGTCGAGGATGAGCGCTGGCAATTTGCACAGCATGACTGGAACCGTCGCCGTCTCAGCATGTTAATCGTTGGGATTGTCCTCAACGTTCTGCTGCTGCTGGGCTTTAAGTATGTGCCCTTCTTGCTGTCGTCAGTTCATGCTGTATTAAACCTGCCCGCCGCCGAAACAGGAGCGGCATGGTTTAGCCAGAACTTGCTAGCACCTCTCGGAATCAGCTTCTTCTGCTTCGAGTGTATTGCCTACCTGATTGATGTCTATCGGGGCGCACCTCCAACTTACAGTCTGCTGAAATTCGCCTCCTACAAGCTGTTCTTCCCAAAACTTATTTCGGGTCCCATCACTCGCTTCCATCCCTGGGCCGCCCAACTGCAAGAAGTACAGTTTCCCCAGGTTTCACAGATTGTCGAAGGGCTCTGGCTGATTGCCTGTGGAGCCATTAAAAAGCTACTGCTGGCTGATCACCTGGCGACCCTGGTTAATCTGAGCTTTGAGAGCCTGGAGCGGGCTGGAAGTGGAGATTTGTGGTTGGCGATCGCTGCCTACGGGTTCCAGCTCTACCTCGACTTTAGCGGCTACGTGGACATGGCCCGAGGCTCCGCCATTTTGTTAGGCATTGAGCTGCCGCAAAACTTCAACTTCCCCTACTTCTGTACCAGCATTGCCGACTTTTGGCGTCGCTGGCACATGACCCTGGGAGATTGGCTGCGCAACTATCTCTACTTCCCCCTGGGAGGCTCCCGGCAAGGTGTTGCTCGTACTTGCTTGAACCTGATAATCGTGATGATCATTGCAGGCATCTGGCACGGGGCCGCCTGGGGCTTTGTGGTGTGGGGAGCCTTACACGGCCTATTTTTGGTGATTCATCGTCTGACCGATGTCATCACGAAAGAAGCGCCCGCGCTGGCTAAATTTTGGCAGCATCCGGTGGGTGTTGTGCTGGGTTGGGGGGTCACACAGGCCTCCGTCTTCTTTGCCTGGATCTTTTTCCGATTGCCCAACTTAAGTGAATCGGGCATGGTCATCCAACGGCTCTGGGGCCACCCGGCAGATGCACAATTTGCCCAGAAGATTTATGTGGAAGCGTTGGGGAGCGATCGTCTTCAAATCGCAGCTCTCCTGGTCGCTCTCTTTGTGGGTATGGGCATTGCCTACCTGTTCCATCGAGGCTTCAAGCTAAAGCTAAGTTTGCCGCTGAAGTTGTTGTTAATTCCATCCTGCTTGCTGCTGGCCTGGCTGATGGCTCCCAACGAAAGCCCGCCATACATCTATTTCGACTTCTAAACGGTCGAATAAGTAGCTCAGCCTGATCAAGCATAAGGAGATTTCCAGATAAGAACTTACCCATTATTTGGAAAAAAGGCGCGGCTTCGCCGCGCCTTTTTTCCAAATAATGGGGATATTGTTTCTCAGAAATCTCCTAAGACCAAACAATGGTGTGCACGCCCACGAAGCAGGCGGCACACCATTTGTTTAACCAAGCTGAGTATTCTGAGTTGGGGCCAAGGGCTTATCTCGAACTGAGGTTACTGAGTGTGTGTGATTCACTAACTCCCAACAAAATGGGGTTAGTTCTGAGCAGGTTTAAAGCCAAACTTGGTTTCTGTTAGTAAAACTTTTGCACACATTCTGCACAAAGTGCAGAACTAGGACCATGGATGAGTTTTATAGCAACACGATCGCGCTCATTTTGCGTCATTTTTACATGTGCAAAATCCGTGCAAAATTACTAGCGCTTTAGTAAAGGCCGTTGAAGTGTTCAGGCATCTATGGATCACCTTATTTGCAGAGGGAAAAGGGAGCTGTGTAAGGTTCTAAGCACTCTCCGCAGTTGATTTGAAGGAGTCGTGGCGATCGCCCTATACTTCTTTCAAAACAGCGTTAAAGTTAACAAACTCTAGAGTCTGTTTGTATCATTGCCTCATTTAATCCCATACGTCAGCGAACAGGGCACTAAATACAGTGAAACGATTGCAGGGCAGGAGTTGTATGCTCAGCAAGGATTGAGCTCGATTATCCTAAAGTACCCGCAAATCAATCATTTGGGCAGGCTCTAAAAGCGAGTTTCTATTCGCATAAATATCATTTCAGTTACCAATCTTTAGAATTAGTTACAAAGCTCGAATAAGGTTTAGAACGGTTTGATAGCTTCGACAAAAACTGGAATGGTTCTAGAGCAAGCTATTGAGATAATTATTAAGGATTATGGAAGAAGGATATCAGTCCTTTCTTTACGAAATTTTGTGAAGACTACTAGAAATGTTTGTGCATCTATAACTACTATCAAATTGAAGATTTTTAACATCTTCGATTCATTCTTTTCCTACACTGCATTTATTCCTAATTATGACGACTACCCTTCAACGGCGCGATAGCGCCAGCGCGTGGGAGCGATTTTGCAATTGGGTCACCAGCGTTAACAACCGGATTTATATCGGTTGGTTTGGCGTTCTGATGATCCCTTGCCTGCTCACTGCAACCATCTGCTACATCATCGCTTTCGTCGCGGCTCCTCCTGTGGACATCGACGGTATCCGTGAGCCTGTTGCAGGTTCTCTGCTCTACGGCAACAACATCATCACTGGCGCGGTTGTTCCTTCTTCCAACGCCATTGGTCTGCACTTCTACCCCATCTGGGAAGCTGCTTCCCTCGATGAGTGGCTCTACAACGGTGGTCCTTACCAACTGGTTGTGTTCCACTTCCTGATTGGGATCTTTGCTTACATGGGTCGTCAGTGGGAACTGAGCTACCGCCTCGGTATGCGTCCCTGGATCTGCGTTGCTTACAGCGCACCTCTGGCTGCCGCTACTTCAGTTTTCTTGATCTACCCCATTGGTCAGGGTTCCTTCTCTGACGGGATGCCCCTGGGTATTTCCGGTACCTTCAACTTCATGTTCGTGTTCCAGGCAGAGCACAACATTCTGATGCACCCCTTCCACATGCTGGGCGTAGCGGGTGTGTTCGGTGGTTCTCTGTTCTCTGCGATGCACGGTTCTTTGGTGACTTCTTCTCTGGTGCGTGAGACCACCGAGACCGAGTCTCAGAACTACGGTTACAAGTTTGGACAAGAAGAAGAGACCTACAACATCGTGGCAGCCCACGGTTACTTCGGTCGTCTGATTTTCCAATACGCCTCTTTCAACAACTCTCGCGCACTGCACTTCTTCTTGGGTGCATGGCCTGTAGTATGTATCTGGTTCACCGCGCTGGGTATCAGCACGATGGCATTCAACCTGAACGGGTTCAACTTCAACCAGTCGATTCTGGATTCTCAAGGTCGCGTTGTTGCAACTTGGGCGGACGTTCTGAACCGCGCGAACCTGGGTATGGAAGTGATGCACGAGCGCAACGCTCACAACTTCCCTCTCGACCTGGCCTCTGGCGATGAGATGCCTGTTGCTCTGACGGCTCCCAGCATCAACGGCTAAGGCTTGCACATAGGATTCTTTGAAACCTAAAGCTGTGCATTAAGCTGAATGCAAGACGGCCCCTAATAGGGGCCGTCTTTTTGCTAGGGTCACATCTTGCGCCTATAGCCCTGGCCCGATTAGTTAGGACACGTTATTTTTTGAGAAGCCATACTCCGTATGGCTTCTCAAAAAATAACGTGTTTGGTTCTCGGCACGTAGTGCTGTAAAAACCAAACATGCATAGCAGCTTGTGTAAAGCGGGTATTCTACTAACACCCGTTGGAAACCAGATCGGATGGACGCAACAACGATTTTAGATCAGGGCGAATTGGCGATCGCCCAGGGCAACTTTGAAGCCGCAATTGCCTACTACCAAGACTGCATCCCATCCGATGAAGGCTGCATCTGGCCCCTAGGGGTAGCCTACGTGCTCAATGGGGATGAAGAAACTGCCCAAGCTGTATGGATGGAGGCGATCGCCTCTCTAGATCCCGATACTGTGGGCAAAACGTTAGCAGCCCTGTTCTCCTGTCTGGTAACCGAAGCAGAACGTCAGCTTCAGCAGCGACGCTTTGAGCCAGCGGAACGAGCCTTTCGGCAAGCGTTGGAATTGGAGCCCGAATCAACGCAAGCCCTGATGGGGTTGGGTAGCGCACTGGCCCAACAGGGGCTCTATGAAAGCGCCTGTGAGGCATGGAGTACAGTGACGGCTCTGGAGCCCTCTTTTATTCCGGCCTATGTTGCGTTAGGGCAAACCTATCAGGCTTTAAGGGAATGGCCTGCGGCGATCGCTGCCTATCAAGCATTATTGACGCACAAGCCAGACCATAGTGATATTCACCATCGGTTAGGACAATGTTTGTTACGAATAGGGGAAGCCGAGAGGGCGATCGCCCATTTAGAACAGGCCATCCAGCACTCGCCGAACCCTAGCACTCTCTCTGGCGACCTGGGATGGGCCTGGTTACGGTGGGGAAATCCAGCAACAGCGATGCAGTACTGGCAGCACATCTCCCCTCAACTTGCTCGCTTCATCACTGATTACCTGGCATGGGAAACTCAGCTTCAGGAGGGCGATCGCAGTACAGCTCACCTGCGGTTAAACAGGGCTTTCCTGCAAGCGTTGGTAACGGGTAATACGGCGGATGCCACCGTAGCTTTGAACCAACTGCTGCAACGCATGGGGTGGAATGCAGGCATTACACCAGCCCTGGAACTGGTTTCCAATAGCATCACAACGTTACCTTTGCAAACCTTAGCCAAGCCAGAATCCAGCTTGCAACAGCCGGATTCTATAACCTCTACAAGTGGTGAGGTCAACGCTCCTACAGGGTTCTACGAAACCACCGCAGAATGGGCGCAGACTCATCCCGAAGCGAGCTATCAGCCACTACAGCCGCCTTCGCTCATGCCGTTGTGCCCACCCCATGCAGAAGAAGCCGAAATCCATCCCAGCTTTCGCTTCGGCAGCCAGGTTCCCCTGCCAGGAGCCTTCGTCGTAATAGTTCCAGAAGGCCGTTACTGGATTGAGGAGAATCACCAGGTGGCAGCGATCGCCGCCGATAACCACATCCTGGGGGACGTGTCGCCCTTTTCTCCAATTCTCAGCCCTGGCCATCCCGACGCCCACCCCAGCCGTCATCCCCTCCTGCGTCGTGCCACTTTGCCCGCACCTCAAAAAATCGATGGGCGTGTCGCCATTCTCTCAGGCCTCTCCAACTCCGTCTATTTCCACTGGATGTTAGATCTACTGCCACGCTTCGAGCTATTGCGTCAGGCAGGCATTACGCCCGAGCAAGTGGATTACTATCTGGTGGACACGAAGCATCCCTTCCAGAAAGAAACCCTGGAGCAATTGGGCATTCCTTTGGAGAAAGCCATTTCTCCGGAACTGGTACCGCATTTGGAAGCGCGATCGCTCATCCTGCCCTCCTTTCCTGCCAGTATCTCCTGGATGCCCGAGTGGGCCTGCGACTTCCTGCGCCAGGCTTTTCTAGGAGACGCTACTAATCAGCCCGGCTCAGGCCGCCGGCTCTACATTAGCCGTGCCCAGGCCAGTGTGCGACGGCTCATCAATGAACCCCAAGTTTTGAGTGCTCTAAAGCCCTGGGGTTTTGAAACAATTCACCTGGAAAATTTTTCTGTTCAGGAACAAGCGTGCTTGTTTGCCCAAGCAGAGGTCATTGTTACTCTGCATGGCAGCGGTTTGACCAATCTTGTCTTCTGTCAGCCAGCGACCACTGTAATTGAACTGTTTTCGCCGGAGTATGTCTATCCCTGTTACTGGCTCGTCGCTAACTGGAGACATCTAAAATATCACTACCTACTGGGCCAAGTTCCAGAAGGTCTTTTCCTACACCAAATGCTATATCCCGATTCTCGCCAGGAGGATGTCTGGGTGGAGCCGGAGCACCTGCTAGAAACGTTGCAAAAGCTCGGCATTAAACCAGTTTAAAAAAATAAAACCCCTGGCCGCGAAACCAGAGGTTTGAATCAGGGTGCATCTACCACTCCACTTTTCCTAAAGAGAGCACCTTCATCAGGATAATTTTGTCCCACTTCTCTCAAAATCTTCGCTTTACCAGAGTTCATAGTGACTCCACTGTGTATAGCAATGTGCAAGTGCGTTAAGTACAGCAACGGTGGCGTGGGGCACAAAAGGCTCCACACCACCGTACTTAATCAGCGGTAACAGGGTTTCTGGTCTGCCATTCTTTTTGTAGAAGTAGCGGTGGGGTTTCTACTTTCACAAAAAAATTTTGATCCTTAGTGCATTAGTTCGGACAGTTTTTCTGAAACCCTTGATTTTGCGTGCGCGAAGCGCACGCAAAATCAAGGGTTTCAGAAAAACTGTCCAGAGTATTGTTAGTGTTGAAAAGCCATAGAAACGACAGCTTTTCAACACGACCCTATCAATTCTGTTTGGGTGACAAAAACGGATCCAACAAATTATCCGGTTTCTTCGAAGGAACTGGTGACGGTGCTGTTGGTGTTGTTTCGGGTGTTGACGGTTGGGGTTCCTTGCGCCATTGAAGAATAATTTGAGTCATCCACAGAACCGAAATCAAAAGCCCAACTCCTGATAAAACGAGAAGCTGAGGGGAAAAAGTTTGAGCTTGTTGGGGTAGGCGAGCCTGAGATAGGGCTTCTTTGGGATTCTGCCAGAGGTCCTTCAATCCAGAAAAACGGAAGGTAGAAGTCCGAGGTTGGCCCAGGCGACCAAGGCGTTCAGCTTTAGCGTCCCCAAAAGAGCTACTTCCTTTTCCTGCGCTACTTTTGCGACGGTAGTAGTGATAGTTGTAGGTGTTGTAGTGGTTGGCGGGTGGGGGCTGCACACCATTGGCAATGATACCCAGGAGATTCACAGGAGAAAGGTTGAGCGTTTCAATGGTCTGCGCCAAGTCAGTGCGCCGGGTTTTGCCGATAGCTGTGACAAGCATCATGCCATCGGCATGGGCGGCTAGCAGGGGAGTATCGGCAAAGCCCAGAATGGGTGGCATATCGTAAATTACCAGGCTGTAAATACCTTGTAATCGCTCCATTAGGGCTCGCATACGGCGGGAGGAAAGCAGCTTCGTTGGATCTGGAGGATTTGAACCAGCCGTCAGAACATGCAGATAGGGCTCCCCTTCAACCCCCCGGATCAGGCTACCCAGTTCGGCATTATTGCTCAGAACATCACTCAAGCCACGCAGGTTAGCCAGGTTTAGCCGTTCATGAACCTGAGGACAACGCAAATCGGCATCCACGAGCAACACCCGTTGCCCCATTGCCGCCGCTGCTTTTGCCAGGTGGGTTGCGACGGTCGATTTGCCCTCTGTTGGTGAGGGGGAACTGATCACCACTGAACGAATTGGGCTATCGGAACCGAGAAACCGTAAGTTAGCGTAAAGGGATCGGAAAGCTTCTGCAAAGGGTGAGGCAATGTAGTAGTCACGAGGATAGTGGTTGCTATCGCCCTGGGCTTGAGTTGGAACAGACTCAGAAGCCGCCTGGGGAACCGTGACGACCTCAAGTTCTTCCTCAGCCCTTGCCAAAGGCACGCTGCCCAGAATAGGTAGACGGGTCAGTGCCTTGATGTCATCGGTGGAGTGCACGACTCGATCTAATTTGTCAGCAACGAGCGCAGCAATGCCTCCCAGAATGAAGCCTGCGATCGCCCCCATCATCAAACTACGCGGCACATTGGGCGACACCGGCTGGCCCGCCACGGATGGTGCGGCAATCAGTTCCCACGGCACCGACTTTTGGGCAGCATCAATCTGTAGGGTCTCGCGGGTCGTCAGAAAACGGTTGAGGCTATCGGTTGCTACAGCTAGCTCCCGTTGCAGCTCAGTGTATTGCCGTGCCAGCGCAGGAACAATAGCGAACTCTTGCTTCAAGCCCGTGTCAACCTGAGTCAGCGCATCACTACGGGCTTCCAGTTGGCGCACTTCATTCGCAGTTTTGATCAGTTGGCGCGTCAGTTCTAGCGAGGTGGGGGTAAGGTTGCCAGTGGCACCGCTACTATCAGAAAAGGTTTGAATGACGCGATCGGCTTCCTGGTCAAGCAACGGCAAGAGGCTGGCCCGTTCGTCTTCCAGTACCATCACATTGGGGCTATCCGGTTGAAAACGAGCTGACTCGGTAGCGATTTTGGCTTCCAGCTCGCGCAGTTGGGTGAGAAGCGCCTGATAACGGGGCGACTCGCTGAGGCTGGAGGCGGCCAGAGCTTGCTGATCATTAAACCCCAGTTGGTTTTGCAAGCTGTTGTAGAGCGATCGCGCCTCGGTCAAAGCTGTTTGGGTTTGCTGCCGCTGTTTCTCCACCTCGCTAATGAAGTCGGACAGTTCATCTCCCCGCTTCTCCGGGTCAATCAGGCTATATTCCTGACGGAAGCGTTCCAGGCGCGATTGTAAGCTATCGACGCGATCGCGCAACTCAGGCAACTGCCCATCGACAAACTGAATCCCCTGGCGCAGGCTACTCTGCCGCTGTTCAAAGCTGTAATCTAAAAACTCTTGAGAAAGTGCATCCAGGACTACCTGAATCCGCTCTGGGTCGGAGTTCAGGAAGCTCACAGATAGCACTTTCGTATCCCGTAATCGGGTAATCTGCAGATCCTGCAGCAACATACCGTAGCTGAGCCCAGGATCCTCGCGCTCTAGCTTCTCCGCGATTGGCTTTAACAGAGCCGGACTGCGCAGTACCTCAATCTGAGTGGAATAGTCAAAGGCTGGGGAAATAGGCATTTCCCCTTGCAACAGCTCGCGGGATGGATCATCCAGAGCCACTGGCTCTACAAGGACACGAAACTCCCCCCGATAAATGGGTGTACGGGTCAGCGTCCAGGCAGCCATCGTAAGGGTGACGGCGATCGCGACCCCACCAAATAAATAGCGACGCCGACGAATAATCTGGAACCACTCTGCCAGTTCATTTTCTTCCTTCAAGTTCACTGGAGTGCTGCCTGTGGGAAGGTAGCTGCTTCTCGGAACATGACCATTCTTGTCAAAAGACGTTGAATCGGATTCGACTGGCATAGCTGCCCCATTCACGACTGATCTCAGGCTGAGGGTCTTTTGGCTCCGCTGCTTGCCAGGGGCTATGACAGGGCAAAACGGAGGTAGAACCGACGCCTAAAATTCCAGAATCTACACATTGTTATTACGCTGTTTTCCAGGCAGAACCGAACAGTTTGTCAAAAAGGTAACCAGAATCACGATTTTGAATGCTTGAAAAGCGCTCTAACTAACGCGACACTCGCAATACCATCAGTTCGAGCTAAGGGGGGGTTTGAGGCTCGAACTCGGATAACCTACGACAAATTCTAGAGTTGCTCAATTCCGAAACCCTTTATCCTGTAATGAGGATGCTTGAAGCAGGTTTTCTGAGTGCTTTCATCAGAACTAGAATTTTGCATCTTTCAACCATCCTCTAAAAGACCTGTGTTATAAAAGCTTTTCGGCATGAATACTCCTGAGCTGTCGTCCCCATCCAAATCTCTCACCCTTGCTGTTGTCGGAGATGTCCATGATCAATGGGAGGCCCAGGATGAGCGGGCCTTGAAGCATCTGGGAGTTGATCTGGTTTTACTGGTGGGGGACTTTGGCAACGAGTCAGTGGAGGTGGTGGAGGCGATCGCCCACATGTCCATTCCCAAAGCCGTCATCCTCGGCAATCACGACGCCTGGTACACCGCTACAGAATGGGGCCGACAAAAGTGCCCCTACGATCGCACTAAAGAAGACCGCGTTCAACGCCAGTTAGATTTGTTAGGCCCAACCCACGTCGGCTATGGCGTTCTAGATTTTCCTGAGTTAGGGATTTCGGTGGTGGGTGGTCGGCCCTTTAGCTGGGGCGGTTCAGAGTGGAAATATGAGGCGTTTTACCGTCAGCGCTACCAGGTGCACAGCATGGCTGAGTCGACGGAGCGTATCATTGCCGCTGCCGCTCAAGCCACCCAGGAAAACCTTATTTTCATTGGCCATTGCGGCCCCTTTGGCTTGGGTGATGCCCCCGAAGACCCCTGTGGTCGTGACTGGAACCCCCTGGGCGGCGACTTTGGCGATCCCGATTTGGCAGAGGCGATCGCCCACACCCGCAGCCTGGGCAAGCACATCCCCCTAGTCACCTTTGGGCACATGCATCATAACCTGCGGCATCGGCGCGATCGATTGCGCCGTCCTACCCATCTTCAAGACGGCACCTTTTATTTGAATGCTGCCGCCGTCCCTCGCATCATTGAGGCCGAGGACGACTGTTTCCGTAACTTCTCCCTGGTCACCCTGAAAGACGGGGTGGTAAGCCACGCTTCTATGGTGTGGATTAATCAAGACCTAGGAATTAAGTCAAAACAGGTATTGTACTTTGCTGACGCCCCGGCCATTGCAGGTTAGTATAAGTAGATAAACCTATTACCAACTTCCTCAAGGCTGAAATTTCAGTAACCTTTTGAAACGCCCCTCTTGAGCCATGTCAATTTTTGTGTGCGGGCTTCGATCCCATCCAAAAATTAAACTCAAGATTTTGAGAGGTTTCTGCCACTTTTTAGGATGTCTAAACAGGGCGCTGAAAACACGTCTCAAAACGGGAGTAGGGTTTGGTTTGGTTAGAAGTTGGTATAAGATGAAGGAACACCTGGAGAGGTGGCAGAGTGGTCGAATGCGCTCGACTTGAAATCGAGTGTACCGAAAGGTACCGTGGGTTCGAATCCCACCCTCTCCGTTCCTGTTCCGCGACGTTGAACTAAACCCCTGAGTTCTTATCTCTTCCATCTTCAAGTTTATAGTCCATAGCATTCGCTTTAATCGGTTAATGCACCATTCATGCTGTAAGGAAGGTGCCTGATGCATTATTTAGTCTGGTGGGCGATCGCATTCCTATGCTTTGCATTCGGGTTTCGTTCTAGAGAAGAAGTGCTCCGTCTGACAGGAGCGGGAGTGGGAAGCATGGTTGGGCTTTACGGCCTGACTGCGGCTCCCGTTGGGATTCAGTTAACGATTGAATCTCTGGCATTAGTGTCCATATCCACGCTATATCTACGACGTAATCAGTACTTGTAAAAACTCCAAACCGGAACACGATTAAAAAGCCGCGCGATGCGCGGCTTTTTAATCGTATGACCGAACCCGATTGCGTCAGACCATACCAAGCAAGACGTGAGCACCACGCTTCCGTGGAGCAGAAGTTTGGCTATGGTAAGGAGAGGTGTGTGCTGAGCATCCACCTCCCCTCTATAAACCAGAACCATTAGCCCCCACAGATTTCTGTTATGACACGTCCCGGCAAATTAACTTATCCTCAAACGCGTACTGTTGATCAGATCGATGACTACTTTGGCACGTCTGTTGCTGATCCCTATCGCTGGCTTGAAGATGACCACTCTGATGAAACCGCCGCCTGGGTTGCTGCCCAAAATGAGCTAACCTTCGGCTATTTGGATAATATTTCCTATCGTGCTTCACTCAAAGCCCGATTGCAGGAGCTTTATAACTATCCCCGTTACTCGGCACCCTATCGACGAGGCGATCGCGTCTTCTTTTTCAAGAATGACGGCCTGCAAGATCAAAGCGTTGTCTACGTTCAACAAGGCTTAGATGGCGAGCCCGAGATTCTGCTCGACCCCAACACCTTTTCAGAAGACAAGACCCTGGTTCTAACGGCCTTTTCACCATCACGGAATGGGAAATACGCCGTATATGGTTTATCCGAAGGGAGTTCCGATTGGCAAACCTATCGCATCCTCAACATTGATACTCGGGAAACCTTACCCGAAGTTATTGAATGGGTCAAAGTCTCTTCTCCTGCCTGGTGCGGAGATGGTTTTTATTATGGTCGCTACGATGCACCCGAAGCAGGTACAGAGCTATCATCTCGCAATGAATTTCATAAGGTTTTCTATCACCGTTTAGGGACGCCACAATCAGAAGATCAATTAATCTACGAAGACCCTGAGCATCCTCTAAGGTTTCACATGGCCCGTACCACCGAGGATGAACAATATGTCATTCTTTACATCTCCGATCGCGGTCAAGCGAAGTTAGGAAACGCTATCTACGTCAAGAACTTAGCGACGGGAGATACAGAATTTACCCCTATTGTAGATAGCATCACCGATGAAACCTACGGTGTTGTTGATAATGTAGGCGACTCTCTTCTCATCTCTACGAATAAAGATGCACCCAATGGTCGACTCATTCTAGTAGACCCCCAAAAGCCCACGGAGGAGCACTGGCAAACTATTCTGCCAGAACGACCGGAACCCCTGCGAGATGTGGATACTGCTGGCGGCAAAATATTTGCCTCCTATCTGCAAGATGTCTCAACCCGAGTCTATGTTCATAGCCTGACTGGGGAACTGGAAAACGAAATTCTTCTTCCAGAACTGGGAACAGCGGGTGGCTTTGGTGGGCAGAAAGATGATGACTTTGTGTTCTACACTTTCACCTCCTTCACAACACCCGGCACCATCTATCGTTACGACATTACAACCCAACACTCCACTGTTTTTCGTGCCCCTGAACTCACCTTTGACCCCAGCCAATTTGAAACCCAACAGGTGTTCTACCCCAGCCCTGATGGAACTCGAATCCCGCTATTTTTGATCTCTAGGAAGGGGATTGAGCGGAACGGGAAAATTCCTACCTATTTGTACGCCTATGGCGGATTTAATGTGGAGATTTTGCCGAGCTTCAGTGCGAACCGGATTGCCTTGTTGGAACAGGGGGTGATGGTGGCGATCGCCAATATTCGAGGGGGTGGCGAATACGGTCGCACTTGGCACGAAGCTGCCATTCGCGAGAAGCGCCCCATCGCTTTTCAAGACTTCATCGCCGCCGCTGAGTATTTGATAGCTGAAAATTACACGAATCCCGATAAGTTGGCGATCGAAGGTCGCTCTAACGGTGGCTTACTAATGGGTGCTGTGATGAACCAACGGCCCGACCTGTTTAAGGTGGTGCTGCCGGGGGTAGGCGTGATGGATATGTTGCGCTTCCACAAATTCACCATCGGTTGGAACTGGATTGCCGAGTATGGCTCCAGCGACAACGAAGCGGATTTCCCCTACCTCTACAGCTACTCGCCCCTGCACAACATCCGCTCGGATGTGCCCTACCCGGCTACGCTGATCGTGACCGCTGATCATGACGATCGCGTCGTGCCTGCCCACTCTTTTAAGTACGCCGCTACTCTTCAAGCGCAACAGTCTGGGTATGCCCCCGTCTTGATTCGCATTGGCACTAAATCAGGCCACGGGGCCAGCAACCTCACCAAAGCCCTGGAGGAAACCTCAGACATCTACGCCTTCATCTTCCATCACCTGGGCGTAGAACCAACGTTTGCCTGAGCTCAGAGTTACGCCCTGCTAGCCAACCTGATTCGCTAATGGTCGGTATGGCAGCATGGGTTTCAAACATAACGTTGGTTTTGCATGGGCATGCTCCTGCAACAACATCATCATTGTTTCGCCTAAGCTAAAGCGAGAACTGCGTCTATTCCAGAGATTCCCATGCACATTGAAACGCTCGCTATCCATGCCGGACGACAAGCTGACCCCACAACTGGAGCGATCGCCCCTCCTCTCTACCTCTCCACCACCTTCGAGCAGGAACCCAATCGGGGCCTCTTATACACCCGCAATAACAACCCCAACCGCACCATGTTGGAGGAGTGCCTGGGGGCTCTGGAAGGTGGCGAAGTGGCGATCGCCTTCTCCTCAGGCAGTGCCGCCACCGCCAGTGTGTTCCAGGCTCTCCGTCCCGGTGACCATGTGATTGCTCCCAATGATGCCTACACGGGCACAACAGCAATCTTGCGATCGCTTCTGCAACCCTGGGGGCTAGCCGTTAGTTTTCTGGATATGACGGATCTGGAAGCGGTGCAGTCAGCGGTACAGGACAATACCCGACTAATCTGGATTGAAACACCATCCAACCCAATGTTAAAGGTGGTGGATATTGCAGCGGTAGCGGCGATCGCTCATCATGCTAACGCTCTTTGTGTCTGCGATAACACCTGGGCTACCCCACTATTGCAACGTCCGTTTGAGCTGGGGGTCGATCTGGTTGTCCATTCCACCACTAAGTATTTAGGCGGCCACAGTGATGTACTGGGAGGCGCAGTTATTGCCAGGGTAGATTCAGATACCGTTCAGCAAATTCGGCAAATTCAGGTCACAGCGGGAGCTGTTCCCTCGCCGTTTGATTGCTGGCTGCTACTGCGGGGTATCCAGTCCTTGCCCTACCGAATGCGGGGTCATTGCGAGAATGCTATGAAGTTGGCAACGTGGTTGGGCCAGCATCCGGGGGTGTCTGCGGTGCACTATCCAGGGTTGGAGGGGAATGCGGGGTATGCGATCGCCCGCAAGCAAATGACCGACTTTGGTGGCATGCTATCCGTCCAAATTCGGGGAGGGCGTGAGCAATCCTTAAAGCTACTGGATCATCTACAAATCTTCCAGCGAGCTACCAGCTTGGGAGGTGTGGAAAGTCTAATTGAACATCGTGCTACAACGGAAGGCCCCGACACCACTACCCCTGATGATCTGCTCCGCGTCTCTGTGGGCTTGGAACATCCCAGCGATCTGATTGCTGATTTGGAGCAAGCATTTCAGAAGATTCAATAAATAACTCAATCAACCTCACTTTGGGATACGTTGAAGTATCGTTTTTGAGTGCATGCAGTGCATGTCAAAATGGGCACTTCAGCTCATCTTGAATTGAGGTTATCTACTACGTAGCAAAATGCCTTAGCTCCCCTAAATCCCCTATGGAAAGAGGGTTTTCTGGCTCAAAGGCCCTCTTTCCATAGGGGATTTAGGGGGATCGATATCTGTTGAAGCTGTTCAACTTGTATTGGTATCAGAACTCACTTTATGCTGTTATTTAGCACCTGAAGTAGAGCGATTTTTAAGTTTCGTAATAGGTTCTCAAGACTTTCCGGACTCGAAAATTATTCGATTGAAACAACTATGAACTTTTGAATAAATCTTTTCCTGGCTTCCAGATGCAAGGTAAGCAAATGATAGAAAAAGATTACTTACCTCTATTTCTACTGAAGCCAGGACTAAAGGGTGCTTGAATGTTATTTTTTGGTGTCGTATGGCACAGAAAAACACTTCTATTGAAGGGTATTTAACACACTCTATATGCCAGTCAGTCGATTGTCTCGAAGAGTGCCTTTAGAACCACGAATTTTAGACACCCATAAACCACCGATAAGAATAAAAACTTTCCCCCAGCAAGATGCAGTTAAGTGCCAGATCTATTGCCTATAGGAGCTGAGAAGCGATCGCAAACCAACCTTCCTGTCACATATGCCAGTATACTACTATCTTGTAATCCAATTGTAGGAGTGGCATAGTTCACTAGGACGAACCCATTCGGGTGATGGTTTTATCTATATATCCCAGGCGTTATCGAATCCCAGGCGATTACGAATCATGAACACATTCCCCATTGGTTTTCAGCTTGGGCTGCCGACTGCATAAGAGTCAATAGCACTCGGTGGTTCTCGCATCAATCTTGGTCATTAGAGGCCCCCTAAAAATGAGTGAGAACTTCTTCTTACAGGCCATTGTCGAGTCTTACCCCGATGGAATTTTGATTGTCAACAATCATGGCTTAGTGGTTGCCGTCAATCAAAGTGCTCGTCAGATTTGCAAGCATTTGGATTCTGACGGACTGCCCGAGAGCCAGGTTCCCCCATCCATCTGGCGTATTTGCCGCTCCCTGTTTGAGAACCGCGACGAGTTCGGCGATCTTCCTATTATTATCGAGGATCGGATTGACCTTCTGCCCGTCGGTTATGTGCGCGTGCGCGCTCAATGGTTCATTCCAGATGCTACGAATCCCTGCATTATTGTCACCCTCGAGGACACCTTGCAAAATGCCCGTAGCCTCGTTAACGCAGAGAAGCGCAAGTACGGTCTAACAGAACGTGAAATGGAAGTGCAATTGCTTCGTCAGGTGCAATGCACCTATGAGTCCATTGCACAGCAGCTTCACATCACCGTAAATACGGTGAAGAAGCACGTTAAAAGCATCAACATGAAACGCAGCGCATCTCTTTACTCCTCTGACCATACGGTCTAGAGAGTATCTGTCGTATTGGTTTTTCGTGCCCGCGTGGCGCGAGAAACCAACATTTCAAAACCAATTCAAATTTGATGGCGATCGCCCCCCGATTGTTTGAACCGTGCTTCTACTGGCCCCCTTCAAACAATCCCTGAAGCTAGACGCCATAGCTAAGCGTGCGCCGGGATGCTTTTGGTTTAAAAGCATCCCTTTTCTCTGATCGGCACGGTTCATCAGACGGCTCCTTAGCGATCGGGCATCTCATAACCTGCCATTTTTTTTGTGATGGTCGCCTTGCCAACACCACAAAAAGAATGGCAAGTTGTTTTATTTGTGATCCTTAGGAGATTTCCAGATAAGAACTTCCCCATTATTTGGAAAAAAGGCGCGGCGAAGCCGCGCCTTTTTTCCAAATAATGGGGATATTGTTTCTCAGAAATCTCCTTAGCGATCGCTCCCCAATCGATAGCCCTTCCCATACACCGTATGGATCAACGGTGGCTCTCCTGCTGCTTCGATTTTTCGCCGGAGGAGACGAATCTGGGCCGCTAATGCATTACTGCTGGGTTTTTCTTCAGGCTGCCAGAGGTACTCTGAAATCTGGTCATGGGTCAACAACTGGTTGGGATGGCGCATGAAATACGCCAGTAAACTGGACTCCTTATCGGATAGCTCGATAGAACGGCCGGCGCGGTAAGCCAGTTGATTATCGACGTCTAATTCCAGGTCTTCCACTCGCAGGCGAGCATCAACAGGAACGCTAGGTTCCAGAGTAGGGGGTCGCCGCAGCAGTGCCCGCACTCGCGCTAACAATTCCCGTAGCTCAAACGGCTTCACGATATAGTCGTCCGCTCCGGCATCCAGCCCCAGAACCCGATCGTCAACAGTGTCCTTCGCGGTGAGGAAGAGGACAGGGGTGCGATCGCCCCGTTGTCGCAACTGCTGGCAAATTTCCAGGCCACTCATCCCCGGCAACATCCAGTCGAGAATCAGCAGGGCATAACCATTTTCTTCCGCTAACTGGCTTCCTGTCGTTCCCTCATGCACCACATCCACCACATACCCCTCCCGCTGCAAAATGCGGCTCAGGGGGTCGGTTAGCTCGGCTTCGTCATCGACGAGAAGGATACGCATAAGGTCTAAAACCGCCCATCCCACGTCCCCAGCACCGGAACCAGCGAATATTCCTTGCGTACCAAAGCTTCAAAGGCCAGGTGACGCACGGAGTAATTGTCTTTTTCTTCCAGTTCCATTTCGGCCAGGGTACGATTGCTCCCATTCGGGATAAAAATCGTTTCCCAACTATAGCCATTGTTACCACGCGGTTCCGTGGCGATCGTGCCCTCGACCGTGCCGACGTAAATGTTCATTTCGCCGTTATAAGTGGCAAGGACGGTTTTCGCGCGGGCGGTGCGTTCTTCAAAGCCGTGCATCATTTCACAGATGCCGCGATCGCCCGACCGTTGCATAAACCACTTCACCAAGGCACCTGGCAGACCGTTCCAGGCATCAATATAAAGCCCGGTGTCGTCTACCATCACCGGGCGGCGGAGTACTCCATAGGCGTACTTCACCTTGTGGACGGCAACCTCTTCCACATCAACGGATTGTAGTTCAGGGAGATCCAGACCGTAATGCTGGAGTTTTCGTCCCAGATACCGTTCAGCTTCCGCCAGCTTTTTCTGAGAATGGGTGACAAACAGAAACGTGTGCATTTAGGGAATAGGGACTGACCGAAGTAAGCGTTCAACCACCGCCTTGGCCCGGTTGCCTCCCGAAGGAATAATCCGGTGCGCTAGAACGTAGGGAGCCAGAAACTTCACGTCATCGGGGATGGCGTAGTCTCGTCCTTCCAGGAAAGCCAGTGCTTGGGTCGCCCGATATAGCGCAACCGTACCCCGTGGGCTCGCGCCCAGCACCACATCCTCATCCTGGCGAGTGGCCCTTACTAGATCAAGAATATAGTGCTGTAGCGATGTTTCAACGCGAACTGTGGCACAAAGTCGCTGAAGTGCTTGTACTTCCTCAAGACTAATGCACGGTTTTAATTCTCTTATGGTGGGGCTCTGATCTTCTAATCGATTGAGCATTTGGAGTTCCTCAACTTCCGTGGGGTAACCCAAACTGAGGGAGAGGGCAAAGCGATCCATCTGCGCTTCCGGCAGGGGGAACGTGCCCTGATATTCCACCGGGTTCTGGGTTGCAATCACGAAAAAGGGCGTCGGTACGAGGCGAGAATTACGGTCTACGGTGACCTGCTGTTCCTCCATCACCTCGAGCAAAGCCGACTGGGTGCGAGGCGTCGCCCGGTTAATCTCATCAGCCAGCAACACGTTAGTGAACACGGGCCCAGGCATAAACTCGAAATTGCCGCTGCTGGGATTCCAGATATTCGTCCCCGTGATGTCCGTGGGTAGCAGGTCAGGGGTACATTGAATGCGGTGAAACTCGCCATCAATGGAACGGGCTAGAGTTTTCGCCAGCAAAGTTTTTCCCACACCGGGCACATCTTCTAGTAGGGCGTGCCCCCCTGAAAACAGAGCCACCAAAACCAGGCGGATTGCCTCCGATTTTCCCACAATAGTTTGGCCGAGGTTCTGAATCAGCGGTTCAATACGTTCTCTCATGGGTTAGCCCTTTGGCAACACGGGAATAGCTCCATCATGACCAGTATTGGCTGGAAATGAAAAGAGTTTCTACCAGACAATCTCCTACTTCCGGCATAGGGACCCGGATTCAGACACAAATTCAACACCCGCTCGGTTGGAATGCTCTAAAGCCCTTTTGGTATGAACGTGACGCGTGCACCGGGCTTGCAGCATCCCTAGGCCAATGAGGTACGAGAGATGGATGTGAGACTTCGTCTCACATCCATCTCTCGTACCTCATCAGCTCGGAAAGATTGGTATGAAAGGGGTTCTCAATAAAACTATCTCAGGTACGAATACTTGAGGTTGGGAGAAATTCTCTAGGCATTTCGATTTCATCCCGAATTCATTTTTTTACGGCATAGTAAAGCAGGTATGTTTTTCAGCTAACCCTTTGATTGACGGTTCCTATGCGCTCTAAATCAATCTTTGGCGCCTTCGCGCTCTTGATGTCTTTGTCTGCCATATCTCCCACTCTGACAGCTTGCGCAAAGCAGATGGATCATGGCAGCGGCATGGGTACGACAGAATCCCCAACGACAACGGACCACGGAAGCTCCGGCAGCGCAGAATCCTCGACTGCTATGAGTCACGATATGGGCGACATGGACTTGGGACCTAAAGATGAAACCTTTGATCTACGGTTCATCGACGGCATGATTTTGCACCATCAAGGGGCAGTTGCGATGGCCGAAGATGCGCTCGAACATTCCAACCGTGACGAAATTCGCCAGCTTGCCCAGGCGATCGCAGCAGTCCAACAAACTGAAATTGAGCAAATGCAACAGTGGCGGCAGGCCTGGTATCCCGACGCTGGCCCAGAACCCATGATGTACCACGCTCAGATGGGGCACATGATGGAAATGTCTGAGGAGATGAAAGCTGCCATGATGATGAACGTGGATCTGGGAGCCGCAGACGAGGAGTTTGATCTACGCTTCCTAAATGCCATGATTCCTCACCATGAGGGTGCATTGGAGATGGCCGAGCAAGCTTTAGAGCGGAGCGATCGCCCTGAGATGCAAGAGCTCGCTCGCAATATCCTTTCCAGCCAGCAGCAGGAAATTGACCAGATGAACCAGTGGAAGAAGGATTGGTACGGTCAATAATGTTTAGTTTGGTTGTGGAGTGCAGGCCACAGCCAAACTGTCTCTACTCAACGTTGGGCAGTTCTCTCACTTGTGCAGTTTGCGGACTGAGAGCTGCCCAGCCTCATATAGACAAGCATGAACTATTGCTCTTCGCCCTGCTTTACGGGTTTATGACGGCGTTCAGCCCATTTTTCAGCTTGGGCAGTGGCAATGGCAATCGCCCGCCCTTCCTCGTAGCCCTCATCTAATAGAGCATTGGCAATATCAATGGCTTTACCCCGCACTTCAGAGGTCAAATTCTTCATGGAGGCGGGGTAATCTTTAGAATTCCAAGGCATAATTCGATACGAGTATCAACACTATCAACCTATCTTTTTAGGCATGCGAAGAAATCTACCGGATAGGATGTTTAAGCAATCGTTTTTATCAATAGTTTTTTGTTAGTTTTGCGGGTTCTGATACCGAAACTCAATCGATAAATTCAATTCGTGAAGTAGCACCTATTTGAAACTCATCACGGAAAAACAAATAACTGTTTACTGCTATATAACCTCCATAGAAAAGCTGAGCTGAATTTTAATTGTTCAGCTCAGCTTTTTAGTTTTTGGCTTGAGGATGCTTGCAATTTTGGCAAGGTCAAGAAGGGTTTGATTTTCGTACGCTGAGCGTACGAAAATCAAGGTATTAACTATCTATTAGATCAGACCCAGCCAGTGCATGAAACCTTGACCAGTGGTCAATTCAACCAGGATGGCGGCCAGGAAGCCGAGCATCGCTAGACGGCCATTCCACAGTTCAGCAGTGGGGTTAGAACCGAATTCAAACTTGGTGCCGAATTCGCCATACTTGCGCTGAAACTGATTTTCGTAACCGGTGGGGGGATTCTGAGGTCCGGAAGTCATGGATTCATCTCCTTAATGTTGGTTCGGGTTAAACCGCTCATGTGGTAGCGGCGCCCTGTGCTTGTGCTTTACATGAACAAATGTAACGAATTCCCTTTCGATTTATGGTCTATCAATAGTAGTGGGTTGGGAAAAAGTTTGACTCGTCTTTCGAAAGGGATTGAAATGTTAGCTGAAAACACTTTTTCGGCTAAATTTTCTAACGGTTACAATCGCTACTTTATTAACTTTGAGCGAACCCTTCATTAGTCTCTAAGAGATTTGATCATAGCAATCTAAAATTATTGCTCAGTTATGCTAGTAGAGTGATTTCATTCAGCAATATAGATAGAATAATCAGCTATTTTTAATATACTCATAAGTATTTGTTATGGCGCTTACAATTTGATGGATAAAATTTATGTCTATAACAGTGGAAGCCGCTACAAACAGGCTCAAACTAGCCTCTACCCCTACATTTAATATTTGCCCTTCAAAGGCTTTTCGATGGCATTTAAGCACCAATGCGATAGCTCTCGATAATTGATAGCCAGGCTGCCTTCGTTTAGAGATATGGAGTGCAAAGCGCTTCACACCTTTAAGTAACCCAAGGTCGGGTAAGGGTGTTTTGCGCCCACCAAAATGGGCACTTCAGCTTATCTCGAACTGCGGTTAGATAACGCGATACTAGTACGCTGAGGCGGAAATCCATCACCTATGTTTTTGTGTAGGGTGCTTCGCACCCTACACAAAAACATAGGTTGCGAACTTAGGCCGCAGCCTACTAGCCATAAGCAAGCGTGAAGCCGGGCAGCAACCTCCAGCGAAAGGACTCAAAGCAGAAAGGAGGGCTGCAACTTGTTGTACTGGCATCTTGAGGAGACCTGGCTGAAGGACTGCGATCGCCAGATTGGAAAAGCTGGGATCGGAGCGTTCAGATTCTACTTGTTTCAGCACTATTCGCCTATAGCTATAGCATTTAATGTTCCAGCTGACAGATGAAGCCTGAAACCGCAATCTCTAAGCTTTGGACAGAGCTTTATAAAGGCTTTTGACATCTGCTCTATAAGGAGTTAGCTATGCAACGTTTGCGCGAGTTATTTCAGCGGCTATCCCTGGCCCGTGTTTTGCTGGTTGCCTTAATCGGGATGCTACTCATCACGACCACGGCTTGCAACACGGGTGATGTGCGAGGTGCGCGCCCCGACAATCCTCCCGTGCAAATGGGCGGGAACAATAATCCTTATAAGTCAGGTGGAGATGGTTATACCGGCTTTAAGGCAACCGAAGATCCTGCGGTAGCAAAACCTCGCTCTTAGAAGCCGTTTGAAAGGTTGATTTTTCGTGCGCTACGCGTACGAAAAATCAACCTTCTCAGAACCTCTTTAAACAGTTTTTGGAGATGAGTTGTACTCATTCATATTCAAAAGAAAAAGGGCGGCACAAAGGACCGTCCTTTTTCTTTTGAATATAGGTAGACCTTACACAGAAATCGTGTCCTGCTGATTTTGCTTAGCCCGCTTCTGCTCGTAGAACTGCATCGCAATTTGCCCCATCCCATACAACAGAGCCGCATCGCTTGTTACCCCGACGGCTGCACCTAAGCCTGGGATGAGCTCCACGAAACTCAAGCCCGATTTCAACAAGCCAGAACCGCCAGAGAACAAGCCCCAGATGGCAATTACTTCACCCCGACGTGCGGAGTCTGTGGGGGAAAAGCCATAGAGCGTGGCAATGCGGTAGACCATGTTCGCCTGCAATGCGGCTACCGCACCCAGGTCTAATGCTGACAGTAGCAGGGCAGCAGGAGGAATAAAGTTGGTCACCAAACCAATCTGAGCAGCCCGCATGGAAGAATCGGCAATCACGCGACGAACCAATTGATCGGTGGAGTCCGTGGGATGCTGGCGACGCAATTCTGCCACTTCCTGATTGACTTTTTCTACATCCACCTGGCCCAAGGCAGCCATCAACCAGCTAATACCAGGCACCTTCGTGCCCATTTTGATGAGGGGATTTTCGGCAAAGGGGGTGACAACTTTGCCAATGGTTTCGGTTGTCTGCTCAGCCCAGGTGTGAATCGCATCCGTGTTGGGTGCCATCGATTGAGTGGTCTTCTGCATGTTGGTAGCGATCGCCCGAGGCACACTCATCGCGGCGATGAGCGCCTCCTGGGTCACATCCATCAAAAAGTCTTGCAATTTGTTATTCATGGTGGAGTCTACTTTGGAGGCTAGGTCATACCCTCACGGTAAAGACTCAAATGCGGGATGGCGTCTACCTTTCTGTAGGAATATCCCCTCTGTAGCATGGCAGTTATCATCACCTGCCCGAAACATGCCATACTCTGATTTAGCTTTTACCTCTCGAAAGCTTGATGGATAAAGGTTTCAAGAGGTAAAAGGCAGATATTCATTCTCCTTGTGTGTGATGGGTTCAACACATCCCGATTGGCAATTCGACGATCGCTTCCTTGAGATGCGGAGCCGCTGGTTCACTCTGATCGGCGAACACTGGCATGACCATCAAGGCACTCCGCTGGAATACTGGCGAGTCGAACGGGCACATTCTGTCGTTATCATCCCCATCCAGGCTGGGCAATTCCTCCTGCCACCTGCGCAGTTTCGCCCCGGCGTCAAACACGCAACTTTGGATTTTCCGGGAGGTCGATTACTGGAAGGAGTCCCAGCCGACGAAGTGGCGGTACGGATTTTGGGACGCGAGTTGGGCGTGAAGGAAGGGGCGATCGCCCAACTCACCCCCATTAATCCCAACGGCTGGATCGTCAACAGTTCCTTCTCCAACCAACAGCTTTTCGGTTTCGTGGCCCATTTGACCCCAGATGTCCCCATCCCTGAATCTCAAATTGGTAGCACCTACACGGTCAACCATCAGGGAGTCCAAAACTTGTTGACAGACCTGCTATGCCTGCAATGCCGAGCGTTGCTGCTTGACTGGTGGCTGCAAACCACTAGCACAAGCTCTTAGGAGGTTTCTGCATAAGAATTTACCCAGGATGTTGGTGTTTTGCCCGCGAAGCGGGCAAAACACCAACATCCTGGGGGGTAATTTCATTGCTGGAAATCTCCTTATACCGTTTTAATATGAAGCTGCGCCAAATAGGGCTTCGAGAATGAAATCGTAGGACGTCAATGACGCAACCCTTTCAGGGGAAATCTTGTCGAGTTCCGAGGTCAGGAGTTT
>NZ_JACJOO010000045.1 GCF_014695575.1 Leptolyngbya sp. FACHB-8
TGTTGTCATTTCGATCCGAAATTGTCGTTGCGATCTGATGTTGTCGTTGCGGTCTATGTCTTTAACCCGTCAACTCTGCTGTCGCGACACCTCAACCCGCTTGACATTTGATAGGAATTGCTGAAACAACTTCTAGATAAGCAACTCCAAGAATTTCAGAAGTACGTTTTGAATCCTCTGAACCTGAAGCCCTACTGGTGCTTCCGCGTTTCTACGCTCCCTCACAAAAGCCTTTTTTGGGGAAAACCAGATTCTACCTGGCCTCCAGGCCTGTTCCGCAATTCCGCTGATTTTTACAACTCTTGATACAGTTATGCCCGAGCCACCTCAAGAAATGGCAGCAGAATGGGCATTTTAAGAGTACGGAGTTACGAATGTCACGGAGTACGAGGGCACTGGAATGCGCATTCTATTAGTGGAGGACGATTCTTACATGCGTCAGGCGTTAAATTTAACCCTGACTCGGCAGAACTATACGGTTGAGGTCGCCCAGGATGGCGAAATGGCCTGGGATTTAATCCAGGCGAATACCTATGACCTTGTGGTTTTGGATGTCATGCTGCCTAAAATAGATGGCATTAGCCTGTGTCAAAAACTGCGGGCTGCTCAAAATTACATCCCAATTTTGCTGCTAACAGGCCTCAACTCAGGTAGCGATAAAGTCATGGGGCTGGATGCCGGGGCCGATGATTATGTCGTCAAACCCTTTGATGTGGGAGAACTATTGGCTCGGGTAAGGGTTCTGTTGAGACGTAGTCCAACCCCTATGGTGATGCGCTTGCAGTGGGAGCATTTGCAGCTGGAACCCGCGAGCTGTGTGGTGACCTATCAGGAGCAGCCTCTACACCTGACTCCCAAAGAATACAAGTTACTGGAAGTTTTTCTCCGCAACCCATCCCGCGTATTTAGCCGAGAAGATTTGCTGAGCTACCTCTGGACGTCGGACGAATCGCCAGGGGAAGCAACCGTGACCACCCATATTACGGGATTGCGTCACAAGCTAAAGGCGGTGGGATGCCCTGCGGATGTGATTGAAACAGTGTATGGTCTGGGCTATCGCTTGAAAGCTCTGAATCCGGCGGTGAATTGAACCTGGAGTAGGGCCTGCAGACCAAGGGCTTCAACGGTGCAATTGTGGGAGTGCGTCCAAGCATGATGAAAAAGTTTCTGTCTGCTTTTGGCCTGACGGATAAGGGCACAAACGCCCCGTGCATCGATATGCGCTGTCTATCGCTCATCGTTGGGCTTAGTTTCTCCACAGGAAGTTTGTTCTTGTGGTGGGCTTTGCATGCAGCTGAAAGTACTTATATTCAGCAGACGGTTGAGCAAAAAGCAGAGGCTCTCAACACGGAGATCACCGAGCAAATTGAGCCTCAAATTCTTGCATTAGTGCGGATGTCCCGTCACTGGGAACAGGAGGGGGGCTTGAGCCGCGAGAACTGGGAGATGAATGCTAGAACGAACCTGGAAGACTTTAAGGGGTATCAGGCGATCGCCTGGGTAGACCCCTCGGCTCGGGTGCGCTGGATTGTACCCCTGGAGAATAGATCCACTTCACAGGACCTATCCCATGACTTTGCCCAACACCAAACGGCCCTGGAAACGGCCCGCAGAACTGGGCGGTTGGTCATTATTCCCCGCATTGATCTGGTAGGTAGAGAGAAAGGGTTTTTGGTGGTGATGCCGACAATGGAGAACCATCAACTGGTTGGGTTTATGGTGGGTGTCTTTCAAACTCATGCGCTGTTCAACACGCTGTTGGATGATAGTGATATTCAAGATTACGCAATTCAGGTATTCGATCACGCCCAACAGCTCTATAGCCGCCATGCCACTGTACAAACGCAAAATCCAGCGTTTGTGCAACGAACAACGATTACATTACATGAGTTGAACTGGCAGGTTTACGTTGCCCCAACCCGTGCTCTGTTAGGGCGCATGCAGTCTTACTTGCCAGAAGTTTCCTTATTCTCAGGGTTAAGTTTGTCCTGGATGCTGGCTCTGGCGATTTATCTAGCTCAAAGTAGCGATCGCACGGCAAAGTCTGCTCGTAAAACTGCCCTACAACTGCAAATTAGCAATCAAGAGTTAGAACACGAAATTTATGAACGCCAACAGGCAGAACACCTTCTACAGGCTACTCAGAAGCATTTAGAGCATGTGCTGTCTTGTAGTCCCCTCATTATTTATAGCTTCACCCTGGAGGGGCAAGGTGGTGTGACCTATGTCAGCCAGAACATTGAGGTCACCTTTGGCTACAGGGCAGAAATGTTTTTGAAAGATCCAAATTTTTGGATTGATCACGTGCATCCTGAGGATGTACCTCGTGTACTGGCAAACCGTCCTGCATTATTACAAAAAGAACGTGCAAGTTATGAATATCGATTCCTTCATTTGGATGGAAAGTATCGATGGGTGTTTGATGACTTGAGAGTGGTGCGTGGCTCCCAGGGGCAAGTGGTTGAAATTGTCGGCAGTATGCAAGACATTACCAGCCGTAAACAGGCCGAGGAGCAGACCAAAAAAGCACAGGATTTCTTGCAGACCGTGGTCAATAATGTCCCTGTGGCTCTATTTGTAAAGGATGGTAGGCCCCAGTACTTTGGGCAATTTAAACTGTGGAATAAAACCAGTGAGCAGATCTTTGGCATTTCTGCAAAGGATGCAATTGGCTCAACGGATAGTGACTTTTTCCCGCCAGAACAGGCTGAATTCTTCTATGAAAAGGACATTGAAACCTTTGCGAAAGGAGTGCTAGAAGATATTCCAGAAGAGCCTGTTCAAAGCCAGAATTTGGGCGATCGCATTCTCCACACCATTAAAGTTCCCATCTTTAATGAACTCCATGAGCCCGAATATTTATTGTGCATCTCTCAGGATATTACTGAAAAGAAAGAAGCCGAAACTCTACTACAGCAATCCCTGCAAGAACTTGCTGACTTTAAGTTTGCTCTCGATGCTTCATCGATTGTGGCCATCACCGATGGGCAAGGTATCATTCAGTACGTTAACGACAAATTCTGCGAAGTTTCTCGCTATAACCGCACTGAACTAATCGGTCAAAACCATCGCATCATTGATTCGCAGTATCACCCGAGAGAATTCTTCGTGCACCTCTGGGCAACAATCACCCGAGGCGATATTTGGAAAGGCGAAATCTGTAATTGTTCAAAGAATGGTGAGCTTTACTGGGTTGATACAACTATCGTGCCACTGATTGATAGTGCAGGAAAGCCAACACAATACATTGCAGTTAATATCGATATTACTGAGAAAAAAATACTGGAGAAACAGTTTTTACGGGTGCAGCGGATGGAAAGTCTGGGTACTCTGGCAGGAGGAATTGCCCATGACCTCAACAATGTTCTGGCCCCAATCATGATGGCGACTCAACTCCTGAAAGTGCAAGACCAGGATGAGCCAACTCAACAGTGGCTTGAAATCATGGAAGGCAGTGCGAAGCGAGGGGCCGATCTGGTGAAGCAGGTCTTGTCCTTTGCACGAGGGATGGATGGCGAACACATTACCCTGCAAGTCCACTCTATCATTCATGAAATTCATCACATTTTAGAGGAAATTTTTCCTAAAGATATTACGCTTCGGGTCGATGTTCCCGCCGACCTGTGGCCTGTTCGGGGAGATACGACCCAGTTGCATCAAGTTCTCATGAATTTGTGTATTAATGCTCGGGATGCGATGCCAGGGGGTGGTGTGCTATCCATTACGGCTAGAAATGTCAGAATTGATGACAGCCCTGTGCGAACTCAGCTAGATGCCGCCCCTGGTTCTTATGTAGAAATTGCTGTGGTTGATACGGGAATGGGCATACCTGCTGCTATTCTCGATCGCATCTTTGAGCCCTTCTTCACCACCAAGGATTTTGGCAAAGGTACGGGAATGGGCCTATCTACCGTCATTGGTATTATCAAAAGCCATCGAGGGACAATAACTGTATCTAGCCAGCCCGGGCAGGAAACCCAATTCAAGGTCTACATTCCCTCAGCACAGACCACTCTGCTAGAACCAACAGACGAGGGAATACTTCCTGAAGGACGAAGTGAGCTAATCCTGGTTGTAGATGATGAATTGGCAATTTGTAATATCGCACGGGCATCTTTACAAGCGCATCACTACCGAGTGCTGACAGCTAACTCAGGGGCGCAGGCGATCGCCCTCTACACGCAACACGCCAATGCCATTAGCTTAGTTCTGATGGATATGATGATGCCTGAAATGGACGGTTTGGCGACGATGCAAAAGCTACGTCAAATGAATTCAGGTCTTCGCTTTGTCATTATGAGTGGGTTAATTTCAGGGATGGAGCTATCAGAAGTTGTAGACGCGTCAACTGTGGTATTCCTGCCAAAGCCGTTTACGACCCATGAACTGATCACAACCCTGAGTCAAGCTTTAGACGTGGCTAACGGCACCCTTTGATAACACTTGGCTCACTTGCTCTGCTCTCCTTTTGAATCGAATCCCAGTAGATTGAAAACGAGAGTTTTCGATCTACTGAGATTCGATTGTTTGTACAAAAAGGGATGGATGGTGCGGCACCCGGTGGCGCATCATCCCTTTTTGTATGAAGTTAGTTGCTGTCATCTAGGAAACTGCCGAAAGTCTTGGGTTATATAGCAATGATGTGCAAGTGCGTTAAGTACAGCAATGGTGGTGTGGGGCACGAAGTGCCCCACACCACCGTACCTAATCAACGTGCACAGCGCTATAGAGAGGGGTCTTCATAAATTCTTCAGAATTTTGCTTTAGGATGGGGCCGGAAAAGGGGAGTTTCTGTTTTGTCAGAGTCTTGGAAATTTGGGTATTTTTTGGGATAACACCATGAAAAAGTTTAAGGGAGTGTTACGAACATTCTGCTTATTCCTTTTTTTGGGCTTTATAAGGATATGTCCACTTGCTAAGGAGTGTTGAACTGGCCCTATATCTCCATCGAAACATTGAGTGTAACTATGCCTTGGATTCTTGTATTGGAAGACTCTCTTCTTTCCCGGCGGTTTGTGAGTAAAACCTTGGCGACTGAAGGTTTCGATGTTGTGGAAGCTTGTAGTGGGCTGAAGGGGCCGACTATTACGGCCAACGAGGTCATCGCTTGTGTTCTGCTTGACCTGTTGCCCCAGATGGATATGCCTAGATCGAGGGATATTTGCGGTGCTTCATAAAATCGTTGACCCCCTGCAACTTCTACACACTCTAGGATTCGCGCTGAACACTTCCAGAACACCTGTAACGCATTAATTTTTACGTTTGGAGAACACAAAAACAAAAATCTATATTCAAACAGCTTTTCAGGAAGACACATCTATGACAGTACTTACGGCTATGCAAGTGGAGGCTTTGCAAGAGCTGCTCAATATTGGAGCGGGACGCTCAGCGGCCATGTTAAACCGCATGGTTGGTGTTCACATACGCTTACAGGTTCCTCTGGTAGAAGTGGTGTCTGAAGTGGAACTGGTAACAGAACTACAACAACGTTTAAACCTAGAGCGTGTCGCAGCCGTGCGGCTAGGTTTTAGTGGTTCTTGCAATGGGATGGCCCATCTTGTTTTCCCATTTTCTAGTGCAGCAAGGCTTGTCACAGCATTGATGAGCGAAGATACAGAGCTTCAGCCCGATTTGGATGCCATTAGAATTGGCGCTCTCAGCGAAGTTGGCAACGTAGTATTGAATGGGGTGATGGGAGAAATCAGCAAGCTGCTGCATCAGCAGCTTAAATACTCAATTCCTGCTTATGCGGAAGTCCAAGCCTTAAATCTGTTTCATGCAGTTGCTGTGGATAAGCAGATGACTATTCTGCTGGCACAGGCTCGGTTGTCCATTGAGCAGTTGTTAGTAACAGGGGACATTATTTTACTCTTCAATATTGATTCCTTCGATATTTTATTGGCGGCTATTAAAGAACGCTGGGAGGTGGGTAATGAGTGGCCAACTTACGCCTAGTCAAGACTTTGGCCTCTTGGATGCAATTCCACTCGGTGCCTTCGTGACGGATGCTGATCTGAGAGTGCATTTTTGGAATGCTTGTCTGGAAGACTGGACTCATATTCCTCGTGACCAGATAATAGGTCAGCGTATTGACATCTGGTTTCCCCACTTAACCCAACTTAAATACCTAAGTCGGCTACATCAAATTTTTGAGGGGGGCATCCCGTTCTCTTTTCGTCGCAACTGCATCCCCATCTCATTCCAGCACAACGCTCCGATGACCAATTGCGGGTGCAATACACAACCGTGACAGCTATTCCTGGGGCTGGAAACGAAGAATTTTATGCGCTGTGGTCAATTCAAGATGTTACTGATTTAAGTACTGAGGTAAAGCGATATAAAGCAGAGCAGGCCAAGGCCTGGGATGAAGTGAAGGCTCGGAAACGGGTGGAACAGACTCTGAAAGAGATGAATCTGGCGCTGGAAAATGCCGTGATGGGTATTTCATACCTGGATACGGAGGGGCGGTACCAGAAGGTGAACCAGACCTATGCGGGGATGGTGGGTTATCAGCCAGAGGAAATGCTAGGGATGTCCTGGATACAAACGGTACATCCAGATGAGCTAGAACGGATGGTAGCAGTTTATGAGGGGATGCAGCAATCGGGGCAGGTTGAGCTCGAAACTCGAGGTATGCGTCGGGATGGCTCCGATTTTTACAAGCAATTGGTAATGGTGGCGTCTTATGACGAGCATCACCAGTTCCGAGGGCATTACTGTTTCATGAAAGACATTAGCGATCGCAAAGCCACCGAAGCCCAATTGCGAAATAACGAAGCTGCTTTAGCGGAAGCCCAACAAATGGGGCACTTAGGTAGTTGGGAACTTGACCTGGCAACCCAAACTATTACCTGGTCAGATGAGTTATTTCGAATGTTTGGGTTGAAACCGGTCAGTTCTCAGCCCACCTTTGGTGAGATTTTTAAGCACATTCATCGAGAGGATCGCGATCGCCTGCGCCAGGATCTGAGCCATATTGCGGTTGAGGGAGGAGACTGTCATATAGAGCCCATTTGATATCTTAAGAAGGGGCTGAAAGCCTCTTCAGCATTAGCCGGATGAAGCAAAGATCGATTTGGGCTTTGGCGTGAGATAAAGTACGCTCAAAGTTCTT
>NZ_JACJOO010000046.1 GCF_014695575.1 Leptolyngbya sp. FACHB-8
AACTGAGGTGTGAAACAGACCAGCGGCGAAGATACTTTGGGGGTTGCCCCACGGGAAAATAGCTCAGTGCCAGGGTAATACTCAACCAAAAACCTTCCTCAATCTGAGGAAGGCTTTTTTGTCTTCAATGTAGGTTTTCTTCCCAAACGCCAATATAAATACGGCCTTGGCGATTGCGTTCAATAGTTCCCTCCAGGTTGTCAATGGAGAAGGAGTAGCGATTGGATTGTCGCTGTCGTACAGATTCTAGACCTTGCTCGATTGCAGATGTTGTTTGGTCATTGAGCATTCCATTTAACGTCGAGCGTATAACTTGCTGATCGACGGATTGATCGAAGGATGCTTCGGTTTGGCGAACACGATCGCTGTCCTTATCCAGGATGTAAGCGACGGTTACTTGATTGGGAACCAAATCATACAGCACGGAGCGGGTATTGGGCCAATAGCCATTATTGCTACGTCGATCAGGTTCACCTAAACGAGACTCAATTTGTTCTGCTCTTGTACCGATGGCTAAACCAGGAACTTCAGTTGTGATGCGATCGCCCCTTCGATTCTTGTCCGTGGATGGGTTGTTAGGTTCAGTTTCAGCTTCCTCTTGTACTGGCTCTGGGATTGTTTCAGCTACAGGAGATTGTTTTGCCTCCGGTGCAGCTTTAGGCGCTTCATTCAACGGTGAGGATTGAGGGATTGGCAAAAAGGTGGAGTCTTCTGGTGCTGAAGTGGTTTCGCTTCGTTCTTCCCCATTTGGAATTGTGGAAGCTTCGGGTGATACGTCTGTTATAGAAGGATTTTGAGTTGGATGGGAGCGCAGAATAGCTAGTGTTGTAGTGATCAGCGTTGCGATCGCTACAACTCCTAATAAGCCATAAATCGGCCCTCGGTTTTTCCCGGTTGATTGCTTGGCTACTCCTATGGCCCTTTGGTTTTTGGGTTGGGCGGGAGCTACTGGAGCAGGGGTGGGGGATCCGATAGCAACGGTTGCTGCGGTTGAAGGAGGTTGTACTGGCGTTGCTTGCACAACAGGGAGAATTGCCTTTGCAGTATTAGCGGAAGGGTTAGCATTACTTCCATTTGTAGACATACTACTGGGAAGCAGTGTGAGCCATTCTGTAACTGTTGTGGGACGGAATTTGGATTCGACAGCCATGCCTCGCATGACTGCCTGATTGATAGCTGGAGAGAGATTGGGTTGCAAATCCCGGGGGGCTGGCATGGGTTGGCGATCGCGCAAAACCGATGCAACAGGAACCTGTGCGGTCAGTAAGGCATACAGTGTTGCAGCTAGCCCATAGACGTCAGTGGCGGGTGTACGAGGAGCCTGAGAAATGTATTGCTCAATGGGAGCATATCCCGTAGAAATGATGCTGGTGTGAGTCTGAGTCATGCCCGGCGTAAATTCCCGAGCGATGCCAAAGTCGATCAGCACAACTTCTTGAGTGCCCTGACGCAGGATAATATTGCCTGGCTTTAAGTCCCGATGGAGTAGCCCGTTTTGGTGAACGACTTGCAAGGCTGCTCCTATCTGACGGATATAGTGGATAGCGATCGCTTCCGGTAAAGGATGGTCTGGAAAAATAATTTGTTCTAGGGTAGCACCGGCGATGTAATCCATCACTAGGTAAGGTATGCCGTCTTCAGTAAAGCAGTCACTGATCCGCACAATGTTGGGATGGGTACATAACGCCAATCGGCGTGCCTCATCCTGGCAGCTCCGAGCTAAGTAGGAAAAGTGTGGACTACGACGGCTCGCTTCATTGAGCGTTTTGATGACTACGTGTTGGCCTAGAGCATGGTGCATAGCCTTGAAAGTGATGCCAAAGCCTCCCTCTCCCAAGACTTCTTCCAAGGTATATTTGCCGGATTGGAGCGTTTTCCCAACTAGCGTGTTCATTAAATGAAGGCGATCGCACTGAAACACTGCTTTCCAGCATAGCTATTACGGCAATTAGCTTACACTTCCCTAAGTTCAGTCTTGAGGGTGGCGTTTCTCGGGAGACTTAGCTGGAATAGCTATAGTAGTTTATTGATACGAAACCTGTTGTAATGGTTTGAAATAACTGTTTACGGAAATGACGTTGACTCCCCCTGGCCGATACGACTTCTTGCCCCGGTTTTATCGCTTGTCTGCGGTTAGCATGTTATCTAACATGATGGTGCCGTTGGCAGGATTAGTTGATACGGCATTTCTAGGCCATCTGGCAGATATTCGTCATTTAGCTGGAGTGGTTCTGGCATCCATTTTGTTTGATTACCTTTATCGGGTGCTCAAGTTTCTGCGATCGAGTACCAATGCCATAACAGCCCAGGCGGTTGGTAAGAATGACCAGCAAGCGGTTTTGTTGGCAGGGCTGCGGAGTGGTCTGGTGGCCCTGGGAATTGGTTTAGTCATTTTGCTGCTGCAATATCCTTTACAGAAGGTTGGGTTTGCCATTCTCAGCGGAGCTTCAGAGGTAGAGGCATCGGGTAGCGAGTATTTTTATGGGCGGATTTGGGGTGCTCCAGCTGTTTTATTGAATTTTGTGCTTTTTGGTTGGTTTTTAGGGCGGGAGATGAATTGGGTCGTTCTGCTCATGTCTCTGTTGGGGAATGGGTCGAATGTGGTGTTGGATTATTTGATGATTTTTAAGTGGGGTTGGGCCAGTGCTGGGGCGGGTATTGCGACTGCAGTAAGTCAGTATTTAGCATTGTTAGTTGGGTTGATTGCGATCGCCTTTAGTATTGACTGGGATAAGCTGAGATATGTGATAGGCAACCTCTTTGACCGGGCTGCACTGCGAGAAACAGTGGCGTTGAAGGGGAATATTCTGATTCGATTTCTCGTGTTGATTTCTACCTATGCCATCTTCACTAACTTAAGTTCTACGATGGGAACGACGACCCTAGCGCAAAATGGGTTGCTGCTTCAGATTGCCTTGCTGAGCCAGTTTACGATTCAGGGGGTGGGGATGACGACGCAAACGTTAATTGGCAATTTCAAAAGTAAGGGAGTGAACGATCAGCTCATCCCCGTTCTAATCCTTTCTGTATTGACTGCATTACCAATTGCGCTTGGGTTTGCTGGTGCAACGATTCTTTTCCCGGAACAGGTTTTCGGTTTACTCACGAATCATGCAGATGTAAATGCCAGCGCTGCCAGCTACACGCTGTGGCTATTACCTTTACTAGAGTTAACGGCTGTTGCGTTTATGTTTGAGGGCTATTTTATTGGGCTAAAAAAGGGAGAAACTTTGCGTAATGCGGTTCTTATTGCCTTTGGAGTTGGCTTTGTTCCATTAGCTGCGATCGCCTGGCATCTCCACAGTAATCATATTCTCTGGCTATCGCTGGTTTCCTATATGCTACTGCTGGCGATCGTTCTGGGTTGGCAATTGCCTGCAACATTGCGGCAAGCCTCTTCTAAGGAGGCGGTACAGACAGCTTTAGAACCAAATTCATAGATGCCAATAGATCGTAAACGAGCGTTTTCGGCATGCGCCGCACGCTCAAAATGCTTGTTCCGACCTACTGGAATTGACTGAGCAGGTGTTGTAATTCGATAGGCGAGATGGGTGGCGCTCTGCACCACCCATCTCACGTAATTAAAGCCATTCTTTGAAGCGTTCTTCCTGAGTGATGGCCTCGTAGAGATCAGCGACAGGTTCGCCGGGAACGTGGAGGGAGGGGATGGGAGTTTTGAGTTGCTCTAAAGCGGCGATCGCTTGCACCACGCTTTTGTAAGCCTGGTCAAGGTGTTGCCGTTTCTCTGGGGTGTCGGCTTGTAGCGTGACGATTCGGTGCAGGATAACTTGAAGCTGCCGAATGTCTTCTTCCAACATGGTGGGTTCTACAGAAGTTTAGAGTAGTTCATCAGTTCTATTATATTCCTGGTTTGGTTGTGATATCAAACCTATTGAGTAACTCAGCGATTCTCATTTTGAATTGAAGCCTGAAAATAGCCCACCTTCGGTGGGCTATTTTCAGGCTTCAAAGCCGAGAGTTCGCGCCCAACAGGCGCGAACTCTCGGCTTTGAAGCTCATAATGAGAATTGCTGTGAATAACTGTGATGTGTTGCAAAGCTCTGTACTGCATTTCTGAGCCGTATCCTAATTGCTCAATTAGGCAGCGCTTCAAATAAAGTAGCGAGTCCAAGGCCGCCGCCAATGCCGAGGGTGGCTAGCCCTGTGGATGGAGAAGGGTGTGGGGTTCTGACTAGTTCAGTGAAGAGGCGGGTGACGAGGATTGCACCGGAAGCGCCGTAGGGATGACCCAGGGCGATCGCTCCACCTCCCACGTTCACCTTTTCCTGGGAAATCTCTAATACGTCAAGGCAGGCCAGAACCTGGGCGGCAAAGGCCTCATTGAATTCAATGAGATCAATGTTAGAAAGGCTGTGGGCCGGTTGACGGCTGAAGAGTTTTTGGATAGCTGCGACAGGGCCGGTACCCAGTAGGTTGGGATCAACCCCTGCGGAAACGGCATCTACAACGCGTAAACCCGATTTCCATCCCATTCTGTAAAAAAGTCGCTCGGATACCATTAAGACAGCAGCGGCACCATCGTTAATGGGACAGGCGTTACCTGCGGTGACGGTGCCATCTGACTGGAAGGCAGGGGGAAGTTTATTGAGGCGTTGAAGGGTAAAGTTGGGGCGAGGGCATTCGTCAGTTTCGATGGTTGTTGTGGATGATAGGTGAATGGGGACGATTTCGTTATGGAGTCGTCCATTCTTCATGGATTCGAGGGCTTTTTGGTGGCTGTGGAAGGCGTATTCGTCCTGGCGATCGCGCGTAATTCCATAAGTTTGGGCAACGGTTTCAGCGGCGATGCCCATGTCGGGATCGCCAAGGGCTTCGGGGGCGAACCGGGCACGGTGGGTGAATTGGGGAAGTTCGTAGAGCGATCGCGGTTTTTCAATGCGCCAGGGGGCGGTGCTGACGCTTTCCATGCCACCTGCGATGTAGATGTCGCCAGCGCCAGCTTGAATGAGGCGAGCAGCGAGGTTGATGGCTTCGAGGCCAGAGCCACATTGGCGATCGATGGTAACGCCGGGGATGGTGACGGGGAAGCCAGCGGTGAGGAGGGCGAGGCGGGCGGGATTACCGCCGGGGCCGATGGCATTACCTAAAATGACTTCATCAATTTGGTCGGGTTGGAGGTGGGTGTCTTGGAGGAGGGCATTCAGGACGGGAGCTATTAAGGCGTCGACGGTGAGAGACTTAAGGGTACCTCCGGCTCGGCCGATGGGGGTGCGGCGGGCGGCGATGATGATGGCTTGCTGAGTGGTCATGGAGGGCGGAGGAGTAGGGCTTTTGTTTGAAATAGGCTTATGCATTTTTGTTGTGGATGAGGTGCTTTGCACCCCATCCACAACAAAAATGCTCTAGATCTGGTGGGCTTGCGTAAGTCCTGTGAAATTTGGTGACGATTGATGGAAATGGTGGTTATTGGCAAAGATCTGGCTTGGGGTCGCGTCGCCCCCCAAACCCCCCGACTGGGGGACGGGCTGCCCCTCCCCCAGACCCCCTCGGCAAGGAGGTTTTGCGTGGGAGGTGTTAGGCCGCTTCGCATCTGCTGGGTTTTTGATCAGGTTTGGGTGGTGTATGTCGGTTATGGCTTATAGGGATAGGAGATTTTTTGTGCCCGGTGGGAAGAAAAAACTGCCTTCAAGCAGTTTCTACCTGAATTCGGGTTAGGGGGTTTAGCTTATCTCGAACCAAGTTTTTTAGGTGCGTAGTTCTTGGGGGGAAAGATGTCCCTGTAGAATCTGGGCTTGGAGGTGGGAGCGGAGGGGTTTGCCGCTGGTGGTGGTTGGGAGGGTTTTGACGGCGAAGAAGCGGCGTGGGCATTTTGCTTGGCCTATCTGGGTGCGGATGTGGTGAATGAGGGTATTGCGGGTTAAGTGCTTGGGGCCGTTCCAGGTGATGATGGCACAGATGAGGTCGCCGCGGCAGTCGTCGGGGATGCCTAAGATGACGGCGTTTTCGATTTCTGGGAGTTGTAGGAGGACGGCTTCGATTTCGGAGGGATAGACGTTGATGCCGTTGCTGATGAGCATGTCGTGTTCGCGCCCGACGAGGTAGAGGAAGCCGTTTTCGTCTAAGTAGCCGCGATCGCCCACGGTGGCCCATCCTTGCTCTATGCGAAAACCTGTGCTGGGTTGTGGTTCTAAATAGCCGGAGCACAGCATATTGCTGCGAATGCCAATCCAGCCGATTTCTCCAACTTTAGCCATGCCGCTGCCATCATCCCGTTGGACTGAAAGGGTGACGCCGTGAAAGGCGCGACCAACAGATTCGGAAGGAATACGTTCGCGGGATGAAGCGATGCTGACAAAGCTGAGTTCGGATGCACCGTAGTATTCCAGAATGTCGGCTTGGGGAAATACGGTAGCAAGTTGATCTCGGAGAGCCGGGCTAAGTTTTGAGCCACCCGCGATCACAGTTTTGAGATGCGAAAAAGATAAAGATTGTGCTGTATTCGCAACGGTTTTGAGTACGGTTGGAACAGCAACTAGCCGTGTAATAGAAGGCTGATTGAGGGATAGCAGGATAGCTTTTGGAGTGAAGTGAGGCAGGATGTGTAAGCTGGCTCCCATGTTAAGCGCTTCGATCGCGGTATACAAGGAAAGGCTGTGAACAAGGGAGCCAGGTACTAGCACCTGATCCGTTGGGCCAATATCGAACTCAATGCGACTGGCCGCAAAGCTATTGAGCCAGGACGCATGGGAACGGAGGATGCCTTTGGGATGTCCGGTGGTTCCTGAGGTGAAACCAATGTAGAAGGGCGAGTCGGGGTCGATCGCCAACTCTAGAAAATCCTCCTGAACAGTGAGTTGGTTTTCCAAGCTTGCCGATTCAGGATCTAACCAATTTTCATAGCTCGAAGGATCCGCTGGGAGGATATCGAGAGCGATCGCCTTTAAAGATGAGAGGTTCTCGATCCTTTGTAACTGTTGGCTGTCGCTGACCAGAATCCCGGGCGTCCATCGGTCCAAAATGGATTGAAGTTGTGGGGATGCCCATTCTGGATTGAGTACCATCGCGACGCCTCCGGCCATGGTAATTCCCAGAAATAACTCCAGAAACTCAACTCGGTTGGACAGTAAGATGCCAACCCAGAAGCCATGATCGGGATGGGTAGAATGTTGAGCTTTGTAGGTAGCAGTCACCCTTGCCACCTGCTGAACCCGATGCAGGAGTTCGCCATAGGTTAACGATTGGGAGCCACAGGCGATCGCCAACTGGTTAGGATAGCGCTGTGCATGGGCGACGAAGCTATCAGTGATGCCGCTCATGCTCGCAGAATGGGATATGTTTTTTGAACGGTAATGGTGGCGAGTGCGGCAATGACAGCTTTTACCGCATCACCGGGAAGAAACGCGGCGGAGCCAATGGCAGCTTTGGCGAGGGACATTTGGGCGGCGATCGCCAACCAGGGAATGCCAATACTGTAGAGGACGACGATACCGCCAAGTAGGTTGAAGAGGATGGCAAACCCGACATTTTTGGAGCGGTGGGGCGATCGCTCGAACAGCCAGCCAATCGCGAAAGCGGCGATCGGAAAGGCGAGTAGAAAACCACCGGATGGGCCCATAAACACCCCAATACCGCCTCGCCCGCCAGAAAGGATGGGGAGGCCAATAGCGACCAAGGTCAGGAAGAGGAGCAAGGCAAATCCGCCTCGTTTAGATCCCAGGAATGAGCCAGCTAGCATAACGCCTAGCGTTTGGGCAGTGATGGGGACTGGTAGAAAGGGGAGAGGGATGGGGGGAAGGAGACCCAGGGCTCCAACGAGGGCGGCAAAGACGGCAATATAAACGATGTCCCGGTTGTTCATAGATGTGGATATGAGTGATCAAACTATGACCATACTGGAAAATGATGATCTAGATCACATCTATAAACGATTGCCCAGCGATTCTCATGATGAGCTTCAAAGCCGAGAGTTCGCGCCCATCGGGCGCGAACTCTCGGCTTTGAAGCCTGAAAATAGCCCGCTTTCGGCGGGCTATTTTCAGGCTTCAATTCAAAATGAGAATTGCTGACGATTGCCATGGGATAAAAGAAGGGGGTCTTTTTATCCCTTCTTTGTCCAATGCTTGTATCTATTCAGTCATCGCCATAGCCGCGAGCATCTAGGGCTTCGGCTAGGTGGTCGGCCAGTTGTAGCACGCGAATGAGGACGGGAACAAACAGTGTAATGATCGGAGTATCAATGCCACGGGCGCGTTGGGCATCCTGGACTTCGTGGATTTGATTGAGTAGGACAGGGATGAGTCGAATGGCGATCGCCATCATCAAACTAATTTGGGCAGGGCGAACCCCCAGGGGCCGGAGCGGAGTTAATCCCCGTTCCAGAGCATCCACCATATGGGAAACTTTGGTGGTTAGCGTGATGAGGGTTGCCAGCAACAGTAGTATGGCAAAGCGCAGAACAATGATTAGCCCGACCCTCCAATCGTTCAGGATGGCATGGAGGAGAAAGATGCCTGCAAAAATCCAGAGGCTAGGGCGGAGTTGGGTTGCAAATAAGCGCCAGGAGAGTTGAGCGACCTTGACGAGAAGAAGTATTACACCGAGTGTAGCGACAAGCCAGGGGATGTTGGAAATAAAAAAAATGCTGATTCCGGCGATCGCCATCCCTGCCAGTTTGATACTGGGTGATAGTGCATGAATGGGAGAATTTTTAGGGATGTACAGCCCCAGGGTCATAATGTGTGCGTCTGTGGAATGGGCGATCGCTAGAGTATTATTCTAAAACACCCCAAAACCGAGAGAAAAAGCGCACGACGCACGCTTTTTCTCTCGGCTTTAGAAGAATTTGCGATCTACTAAGCTTTTTAAGCTTGCAACTGTAGGGGTGGCAGTTGCTTACTTTTTTTATGCCCAATCAGGAAATAGGTTTCCATTTCACCCTTGCCTTTGACATGAATGGTGCCACGACGTTTGAACATGAAGTGATGCTTGAGACGTTGATAGGTGCTTACAGTAACTTGAATTTCTCCTTCCAGTCCATGAGACTCCATCCGGCTTGCGACATTAACGGTATCGCCCCAGAGATCATAAATAAATTTCTTGGTACCAATGACTCCTGCAATAACAGGGCCTGTATTAATACCAATTCGGAGTTCGCACTGATGTCCCTTCTCTAAGCAAAACATCATCAATTCTGTTTGCATATCGAGAGCCATTTCAGCGATCGCCTCTGCATGATCCGGACGAGGATTTGGCAATCCTCCTACTACCATGTAGGCATCGCCAATCGTCTTAATTTTTTCCAGCCCATGCTTTTCGGTGAGCCTATCAAAACGGGAAAAAATTTCATTCAGTAAGGCGATCAGCTTCGTTGGGGGCATCTTTTGGGAAAGCTGCGTAAAGTTCACCAGGTCAGCAAATAGAATGGTGGCTTCTGCAAAACCGTCAGCAATGCTGCTCTCGCCCTCCTTAAGCTGATTCGCGATGGATTCAGGCAGAATATTGAGCAGTAGTTTGTCTGACTTTTCCTGCTCCACGACAAGTTGCTGGTTGGCCTGCCGCAACTGTGATGTCCGCTCAATGACGCGTAATTCCAGTTCCTTTGAGATTTGGCGCAGTCGCGTGATGACCAGAGCAATTCCTGTAAGGGCAAGCAGGAGTAACCCCGCAAGCATGGTAAATGTGCTCTGTAAACCCTGTTGGGTTTGGGCAATGAAGCTATCCAGGGGGCGGGTAATTTCCATAACACCACGCACATCGCCTACCTGCCAATCCCGCTTCGGGCTATCGGGATGGATATTATGGCAGGCGACACAAGTCGGTTTCATAATGTCGGCTTCGGCGTAGCGCAGTGCCTTACGTCCCTGAAAGTTTTCAATGCGGACAAACGGTTCTTTGGGGTTCTTTCTGAGTTGAATGAGTGCTTCTTTTTCAAAGCTATCCCTGGCACCTCCATCTTTTTGTCGCCAACGAAAAGGGTAATCGCTGTATAAACGCACAGACATTCCAGGATTTTGTTCGCTGATGGAGCGACTTAATTCAATCAAAAAAGTTGCTGGGAGGGGAATCGCACCAGGTGTGTTGGCATAGTCAGGCGTAACGCTAATCCCGTGAACCTCTTTAACTCGGCTAACGGCATTGTTGCTATAGAGGGTTCTGGCTTCTTTAATGGCCTGCGCGTAGAGCGCAGAACTTTGTATTGCCTGAGATTCAATTAAGTCGGATGAAAGCCGAGACATATTCAACAAAGCGCCCGCCAGGCCTGCAATGAATAAGATTGCAAGCAGTGTGATCGTTCGTTTTGTTAAAAGTTGAATGACGAAATAAATGAGCTTTCGGATCAGCGGATGCTGAGAGCGATCTTCGGACGAAGGGGCATCTATCCGGTTCATCTAGATTCCTCCGGGGAGGGGGTCGCAACCTGAACAGGTATCTTTTCGAGGCTCTACATCGAGATCCGGAAAAAAATTAAAGGTTTTTTTGTTTCTTCAATATATTTCGAAGAAAATTGTGAAAACTTTATGAAGAATTGTGGTGTTCTCCCGGTTAGGCCGTAATTCTACTGAAATTTTGAATTCGAGTTGAATATGTGTTCATGTCAATTTATTTGAGGTTGTAGGAAGTAATCCTACGGAATAGGGAACTTGAATTCCCTGTTCGAGCTTCAATCAGAAATTGATTTTAGAAGCCGTCATAAGCTTCTCCCCAAGTGCTTTGTTTCCTGTTTTGTAACCCCCCTAAAGCAGTTCAGAGAGACTATCGAATGTTGGGCGTTAGCAAGCTTCCTCAAATGTCGGAACGTCAGATGCATCGACTGCGGTTTATGCTGACGTTCGCCTGGTTACTTCTGATTATTTCCTTATTTTGGGATCCCTCAGCACTCCTGCTTAAGCCATTTCTGTCACAGGCTAATTCCTGTGTGAAAGTGCAGGGGGAATGTCTTCCTCAAGCCTCTCACTCAATCCCACTATTTCTATTTTGGTCGTTGATTGTTCCGGGATCGATTCTGCTTTTATTGGTTTTTGGCCATGAAACCTGGCGGCGCATCTGCCCTTTGTCTTTTCTGTCGCAGATTCCACGAGCGTTGGGTATTCAACGTAAGCGAAAGGTTGAAACGCGAACAGGGGCAACACGTTACGAATTGGTCAAGATCCGGAAGGACTCCTGGTTAGGAAAAAATCATCTTTATGTACAGTTTGGGCTTCTAACCGCTGGTCTGGCGGCCAGGTTGCTGATCCTCAATGCCGATCGCCTGGCGTTGGGAATTTTTCTATTGCTGACGATTGGCGCGGCAATTGCCGTTGGTTACCTCTACGAGGGTAAAAGTTGGTGTCAGTACTTCTGCCCGATGGCTCCCGTTCAGATGGTGTTTACAGGGACAAGAGGCTTATTGGGTAGCGAAGCCCATCAGGGCCAAAAACAAACGATTACGCAATCTATGTGCCGCACAGTTGATAAAGATGGGAATGAGAAAAGCTCCTGTGTGGGTTGCCAGTCTCCCTGTATTGATATTGATGCAGAGCGTAATTATTGGGAAACTTTCACGAAACCGGGCCGCCGCTTTGTGCAATATGGTTATGTGGGGTTACTGCTAGGCTTTTTTGTCTATTACTTCCTGTATTCCGGTAGTTTCGATTACCTCTTTTCGGGAGCCTGGCTATGGGAACCCGATTTAGGAAATACGCTTTTTAATCCAGGGTTTTATGTGGCAGGGCAACCGTTACCTATCCCTAAACTCGTTGCAGTGCCCATGGTGCTGGGAGTGGCGATCGCGTCTTCTTACTTCGGATTAATGGCCCTGGAAAAAACACTTCGAAATTACCTGCATCGGCAGCAAAAGAATGTTTCTTCTCAACAAGCGGCTCATATTCTGTTTTCAATCTGTACCTTCTTTTGCTTTAATATCTTCTTCTTTTTTAGCAGCCGTGCCCTTTTGAAGGGCTATCCCATCCCCGTTCATTTGCTGTTTACTGGGTTCATTGTTTTAGTCAGCACGCTATGGTTGTCAAGAACATTAGAACGCACTGCTGAACGCTATTCGCGGGAAAGCCTGGTGAATACTTTGCGTCGCCAGCTGAGCAAACTCACCATCGATTTTTCCAGGTTCTTAGAAGGGCGATCGATGGAGGATTTGAAGGCGGAGGAAGTTTACGTATTGGCAAAGGTTTTGCCGGGGTTTAACCAGGAACATAGCCTTCAAGTGTATAAGGGCGTATTACGGGAAACATTGGAGCAGGGAAATGCAGATTCTGCCTCCAGTCTGGAAGTGTTGAGGCAGATTCGCCAGGAATTAAATATTAAGGATGACGATCACTTTACCGTACTGACAGAATTAGGGATTGCAGAACCAGAATTGCTCGACCCACAAAAACATCGAACTCGTGAAAGCCAGTTACGTTTGGAGAGCTATCGCCAAGCACTAGCCTCCACCTTATTAGATTTAGTGGAAAATGGTATGTCGCTCCAGGAGGCAATGCAGCGCCAGAAGAAGCAGATTCAATTTCTGAAGCTAGAGTATGGCATGACGGCGGAAGAAGAAGAAAAAGTATTGAGTCAACTCCTGGCTGGAGAGCAAAGTAACATTCTCCGAAAGGCAGACTTGCTACTGGAGCAAATGAAAGGTTTGAGCGATCGCTATGCCGTTCTCAGCCAGAAAACGTTTGATGCTCAAACGTCAGTATTTAAGTTTTTGCGACTGACCGCTGTGCAGCATAAGCAGCATATTATTACACGGCAAATGTTGGGTTTACTGGAAGTGTTGGGCAATACTCCTGACTCTCAAAAACTTGCCCATCAAACGTATCGCTTAATCAGGAACGTTTTGCCTGAGATAATACAGGCATCGGATGGATCAATCTCCTGGAAGAATCGTTTGCATCCAGAGGTTTTTGCGATATTAGAAGGGCGTTCAGCGGAGGCACAACTCAATCCCCTGGAACCTGATGAAGATGGGGGTAAGACTGGAATATCTACGGACTCTTCCAGGTTAAAAAGTGATGCAGATACCCTTGTAACGGTGTTGGAAGAGTTGTTGCATGAATTAGACCCTCTAATCCAAACCCCTGCGCTTTATGGTTTAAGTTTGTTGGAACCAAAAAAGGCTCAGGAGTATGCCAAACAATTACTGAGCGCATCATCTCAAGGACACTGGCTAGCGAAAGATACGGCACAAATACTGCTCGATCGCTATCAGAAACAAATGATCCGAGAAGTTCAAACTTTGATTGTTCAGATCCATTTGCCGACAAAAACAGAAAAGCAGCTCTTCCAGCAATCCGTCATTCGTGTGGGAAGCCATCCCAGTAATGACATTGTGATTCCAGATAAGAGGGTGGCAAAACATCATGCAGTTTTGTATTTAGAGGAAGAGGCATTTCATGTGCTCGATTTAGGGGTGCATGGGGGTCTGTATGTGGATGACCTTCATTTAAGCGGCGATCGCGATCGCCTGATGCAAGGCCAGGTGATTCGATTTAGTGAATATGACGAACCGGCGATCACCGTTTATTGGAAAAAACAACCGCTTCAAACTAAGGCTCCTACCGAAGTTCTGGGCACACTCGATAAAGTTCTACTGCTGTTTGAGAGCCGTTTCTTTAGAACTTTAAAGCCTGAAACTTTAATTGAGTTGGGCCGTGATGCAACGGTCAACATTTATCCCCGTGGTACAAGACTGTGCAACGCAGGGGATATGCCGGACTCCATTTTGCTTCTGATTGATGGGATGGCGGATGTGATGATCTCAAATGGTGGAAGTGAACAAGTGCTGGGTAAGATTAATGCCGGAGAAACGCTCGGTGAGATGGGTGTTTTGACTCGACAAAAGCGATCGGCCTCGGTAGTTTCTGCTTCTGATTATTGTCGAGCACTTGTCATCCAGGCGGATAAGTTTGATTCCGTACTGTATCAGGATCCAGAGATTGCCCGAAACCTGCTGGTTGTTTTAAGTAGCCGACTACAGAGTATGACCAACAACATCAAATCACCCGCCAAAGTTTAGCGCTGTTTTAAAGGTTGATTCTTCGTGCGCTTCGCGTACAAAAAATCAACCTTTAAAACTACTTGGATAGAATATCAGACGTTATGGTAGGCGATGCTTCCCATAACGTCTGATATTCTATCCAAGCCTTTAATGACTGAACTCGAATGGCCCTAAAATAAGCTCAAACCTGAACCCAAGAAAGGCCAGGGTCTGCTTCAAAACCTAGGACAGGTGTTGGATATAGTAAGGTAGGGCGATCGCTGGCTCCGCATCCATAACAATCCGTCCAGTATCAAAGACCAGGATACGATCAAAGTCTTTAAGGAGATCCAGATCATGGGATACAACGATAATGGGCTGGGGTAAGTCCTGAAGAATTTGCTTTATTCGATTGCGATTGCGGAGATCGAGCAATGTAGTCGGTTCATCAAAGACAACGTATTGAGGTTGCATGACGAGAACGGCAGCGATCGCCAAAAGCTGCTTTTCTCCGCCACTTAATAGATGAGCTGGGGAATGGCGGACGTCCCATAATTGATATTGTTGCAGTACAGCGCTGACTCGTTGCTGAATTGTACTTTTATCAAGTTTGAGATTCTTTAATCCAAACGCAATGTCTTCTTCAACGGTGGGAAAAACAATTTGATTGTCAGGATTTTGGAAGACAAATCCTACTTTGCGCCGAATTGCTTTTGCATGGCTTCGTGTATCTAATCCATCAACTTTGACAGTGCCTTGCTCAGGGATTAGCAGGCCATTCAACAAACGGACGAAGGTGCTTTTTCCTGAGCCATTGCTGCCGACAATTCCGATGCGGCGTTGATTAAGATGCAGGTGCAGAGATTGTAGGATGGGGCGATCGCCAAAGTGATGGCTAACTCCTTCAATTTCAATCATGGGGTACGTCTGTCAGGTTGGACTTGATCCTATCAGAGGAGGGTTTGGGCTAGGAGATGAATGCCACGTTCAATGGTGGCTTCGTCGAGTTCGCTATAGCCGAGGATGAAGTTGCAATGGCTTTCAACTTGCAAGCAGTGGACGCGGGCCGGCATTAAGCCCACCCCAGCTTGGGCTGCTTTTTGGATGATGTCAGTTTCTGTTAACGGCAGGGAGAAGTGAACCATGAGGTGAATTCCGGCTTTTTCACCGAGGATGGTAACGCGATCGCCAAAGTGCTGTTTTAGTGCGTGCACCAGGGTTTGACGGCGACTATTGTAGTGCGATCGCATACGGCGAATATGGCTTTCCAGATGCCCCTCGTTGATGAAATCGGCTAGGACGCGTTGGTCGAGGGTGGAGAGTTGGCGATCGCTTAACCACTTGGCATGGGCCATCAGAGGAGCCAACTCAGGCGGCAGAACCAGATAACCGATCCGCAGGGAGGGGAACAGAACCTTGGAAAAGGTGCCAATGTATATGACGGAGTGACCTGGATCTAATCCCTGGAGAGCGGGAATGGGGCGATCGCCATAGCGGTACTCACTGTCATAGTCATCTTCCAAAACCAGGGCGCCAGTCCGATGTGCCCAAGACAGCAACTCCAGTCGGCGAGCCAGGGAGAGGGTGGCTCCCGTGGGAAATTGGTGCGAAGGGGTAACGTAGACCAGCCGGATAGTAGGAACCTGAATGGAGGCGAGGTGGCTAACGACCAGGCCGGATTCATCGACGGGGATGGGGATTAAGTGGGCGTTGTGGCTGAGGAAGATGCGTCGGGCACTGAGGTAGCCAGGATCTTCTAGCGCGATCGCCTCCCCCGGTTCTAACAGAACGCGCAGAATTAAATCCAGAGCTTGCTGGGTGCCATTGGTGATGAGGATGTGTTCGGGATCGCACTGTACGGCACGGGCGCGGGTGATATAGCGGGCGATCGCTTCCCGCAACTCATATTCGCCCTGGGGATTGCTGGCGTAGTCGAGCCATTGTATATTGGCGCGACTATGACGGAGAAGGAGTTTGCGCCAGACTTCCAGGGGAAAGTGTTGAAAGCTGGGGCGACCGTAGCGAAAGCTGATGGGGACTTGAGGCTCAGCCTGAAGGGCAAAGGGCTTTTCGGCTAATCGTTGACCATAGGACGATAGGTGGATGGATGACTTCACCGAGTGAGGTGCTGTTTCCGCTGGGGCAGAGTGGAGCAAATCATCGGGAAGCTGAGCACAGACGAACGTGCCAGAGCCATGGCGTGCCTCCAGGTAACCCTCGCTTAGCAATTGGTCATAGCTCTGGGTAACAGTCGTACGAGAAATGCCGAGGGACTGAGCCAGCGATCGCGTCGAAGGAAGTTTTTGCCGGGGACTTAGTCGCCCCGAGAGGATGGCCTGCCGTAACTCCTCATAGAGTTGCCGATGAAGGGGATGCTCGGCCTGGGGATCTAGCGTCAGGGTCAGTTCCATAGGGCTGCGACAAAGTGGACTTATATTCAAGCACAAAATTGGCTCTTGTAGGAGACCACTGGCGATCGCTACGCTGATGGCGTTGCTTCGTTCATTACACAATGGTGATGCAAACTACCGTCCAAATTCGGACTGCTGATCTGTTTGAGGATCTTCTATTAGCCGAGCATTTCTACTATATGTGGCTAGACAATGCTGTGCCGGAGGAAGCAATCTCCCCCGACTATCCAGATATTGTGCAGGCATTTGTCACAATGGCCCGACGCGATCTGGATTATGCAGCCTTTGTTGCGGAAGTGGACGGGCGGGTTGTGGGGTCGGCAGGTTGTCAGCGATTCGAAGGATTGTATCCGCTCATTTTGGCACCAGAATTCCAGTGCCGAGGTTATGTCTGGGGTGTTTATGTAGAACCTGCGTATCGTCAACAGGGGATTGCGACACGTTTGATGGAAGCGGCGATCGCTCATCTCAAATCTATTGGATGTACAGAAATTTTGTTGAACGCTTCACCATCGGGAAAACCCATTTATGAACGTTTGGGCTTCGTTGCAGCGAATGCAATGAAGTTATCTTTGAACTAGCAAAAGGAACAGGCAATGACAGCAACAGAACCATCGATCCACAACAATCAATTGCCCGTTACACAACGTACGAAGATCAAGCGATTACCCCAGCGTGGAGATTACGATCGCGATTTGATCTATAGTATTTTGGATGAAGGTTTGATTTGCCATGTAGGCTTTACCGTAGATAGACAACCCTTTGTGATTCCAACCGCCTACGGGCGAGTGGGCGATCGCCTCTACATCCATGGATCGCCTGCCAGCCGTATGCTGCGTACCTTGCAAAAAGGCATTGATGTATGCGTTACCGTGACACTGCTGGATGGTCTGGTGCTGGCTCGATCAGCATTTCATCATTCGATGAATTACCGCTCAGTTGTAATTTTTGGAACAGCAACCGTTGTTAGCGACGTAGAAGAAAAGACAGAGGCGTTAAAAGCGTTTACGAACCATGTAGTGCCGGAGCGCTGGGAGCAGGTGCGTCCGGTGATGCATCAGGAGGTGGCTGGAACGCTGGTGTTGTCGCTGCCCATCCAGGAGGCTTCTGCTAAGGTGCGATCGGGGCCACCTAACGATGATGAAGCGGATTATGCATTGCCGATTTGGGCAGGTGTGTTGCCGTTACGAATGGTGGCTCAAACTCCTATCGACGATCCCAAGCTTTCCTCTGGTTTGTCCGTGCCAGATGCAATCTGCCATTATCAAAGAGGCCAATCGCCTGACTAGTAGGCTGCGGCCTAAGTTTGCATACTATGTTTTTGTGTGGGGTGCGAAGCACCCTACACAAAAACATAGGTGATGGATTTCCGCCTCAGCGTACTAGGGTGCGCTTTAAATCTGCCTGGAAGGGTTGTTGTGTGTGTGCGAAGTCCACAAAAAATTAACCCCTAAAACAGATTTTGGATATTTGTAATCATTTCCGTTAAGAGTAAGACTCAGCAAAAATGGTTACTTAAATTCAAGTCTCCTCGCATCTTGTACCTTTCTAATACCAAACTCGGGAAGTCCTTTTTTCGTGCGCTTTGTGTACGAACAATAGAACTTCCCGAGTTTGGTGCAATCACACGTGTGAAACACAACCAAAATAAAGGATTAGGTACTCAAGCCCTGTCTATTTCAATCCTCATCACTCACACTTGGCATTCTCGGAACTGCAACTAAAAAACTCTGTACATTTTTGTTGCGTACCGAATCAATCCGATGCATAACAAAAATATTTTAGAGATGGTAAATGGTATAAGCTTATACGCTTCTGTTTGTCGTTGGCTGGGATTCATGCTCAACAGTGCTTCCAAATAGCAGGTTCTGTGAACTTGAGTTGTTTGGGAAAGGCTTGAGTAAGGTTATGCCCTACACGTGAATTTCACGAAAAGCCGATTGCTCAAACATGTGTTGAATTAGGGTAACGGTTATGCAGCTTTTCGGCATTATACTCATCATTCTTTCAGCCACATCTTTTGGGGCAATACCCATTTTTGCTCATTTTGCCTATGCGTCTGGGGCAACACCACTCACCGTTCTATTCTTTCGATTTGCGATCGCTGCTGTCTGCTTTTGCACATACCTGGTCATCCGACAAATTCCTCTACCCAATCCCAAAAATTTGCGAACGTTAATCCTTCTCGGCGGCGTTGGTTTTGTGTTGCAATCTCTCAGTTTTTTCTTTGCCCTGACGGTTGCCTCCCCAGGGCTTGTCGTGTTGCTGTTGTATTTGTATCCAACCATTGTGGTGGGAATATCCATTGTGGTGCTGCATCGGCCAAGTAGTCCAGGTACGCTATGGGCATTAAGCCTCGCCCTTCTCGGAACTGTTTTGACGATTGGGCCTGTGGGCAATGCGCAACTTCTGGGAGTTATTCTAGGTTTGGTGTCTGCCTGTATTTATGCAACTTACATCCTGGTGGGGGAGCAGGTGATGACGCAAGAATCTCCCATTACAGCTTCTACGGTTGTGCTGACATCCGCTGCAGTTGTGTATGGAGGGATTGTGACAATTCGTGGGGTAAGCCTGCCACAAGACGCATCAGGTTGGCTTGCCATTGGGGCATTAGGGTTGATTTCAACCGTTGTGGCCATTGGGGCACTGTTTACAGGCATTAAACTGTTAGGCGCATCAACGGCATCTATGCTATCGACGCTTGAGCCGGTTGTGACGATCGCCCTATCGTTGGTGATTCTGAAGCAACCCATTACGGGGATGCAATTGGTAGGTGGCGCATTGATCCTTCTGGCTGTTATCTTTTTGACGGTCAGAAAGACAGCACATGATAAATCGGAAAGAGATAGCTATATCGAGCCTCAGTAGATCACAAATCTGTTCTAAAACCGAGAGGGAAGGGGCGTAAAGTGCCCCTTCCCTCTCGGTTTTAGCGCGTTTTGGATGTGTATTGCACATCTAAAACGTCTGTTTGCGATCTCTAAGCTCTGTTTTAGACCTGCCTGGAGAGGTTGAATTTTTGTGCGTTTGGCCCATAAAAGTTAATTTTTAAAGCAGAGTTGTGTGTGATCTGTCCCTTGGAAAAGGCAATTTTCTGAGGAGTAGGCTAGGGTAGGTCCAGTAAGCGCGCCCCGCTGCGCCTTGCTGTGGCACCTTTTCTACGGGGAGCATGTTCCTGTGAGAAAATTTTCTACGGCGATCGCCCTCACCCTTCTCACTTTTATTCTCGCGATTTCCTGTACGCCGCGTTCTGGCGTCACTATCAATGAAATCATCGCCTTTGGCGATAGTCTTTCTGATGTAGGGCAAGTGTTTCAATCCAGTGGTGGGCTTTATCCGCCTGACCCGCCCTATTTTCATGGGCGGTATTCGAATGGGCAGGTGTGGGTTGAATACCTGGCGAGCGATTTGGATTTGGCTGACAATCAAACTCAAAACTTTGCCTGGGGTGGGGCAACTACCCAGGGTGGAGGTGACAGTCCTGTGCCCGGGCTGCGTCAGCAGGTATCCACCTTCACTCAGGCCCAACAACGGTTGAATCCTAATGCGCTCTACGTCGTGTGGGCCGGGGCGAATGACTATTTGCAAGGGCAAACCAACGTATCGGTGCCGGTGGAGAATGTGATGGAGGCGATCGCTTCCCTTTCCGACCGAGAAGCGCGAAACTTCTTGGTGGCTAATTTACCGGATCTCGGGCGCTTACCAGCAACACGAAGCAATGGTAGAGCGGCTGATTTAACTGCATTAACCCAGGTTCACAACCAACGGCTGGAGCAACGAATTCAGCAGTTAAAAGAACAGCAACCCGATCTGGACATTGTGTTGCTAGATGTATTTTCACTGTATAACGAGGCGATCGCCAATCCCGATCAGTTTGGGTTAGCCAATGTGACGGGTACCTGCCTGTCGGGAATGCGGTCCTGCGCTAATCCCAGTCAGTTTCTATTTTGGGATGGCATTCATCCCTCCACAGCCGGACATCAACTGGTGGCAGAAGCGGCTTATACACAGTTGCAGCAGGTAGGCGTTGCGTCACGATAATAAGGAGGTTTCTGCATAAGAATTTACCCAGAATGTTGGTGCTTTGCCCGCGAAGCGGGCAAAGCACCAACATTCTGGGTAAATTCATTACTGGAAATCTCCTAAGTCAATTCAAGGCCGAGCTTCTCACGTCTTGAATTGGCTCAAATTTTAGCTGTAAAACCGTTGGTCTAACCAAATTCGCACTTCCTGTTCCGTATCAAATTGGTGATGGGAACGGGTTGCAGGATCATAGGCATACCAGAAGGAATTTCCGTTGCGATCGCGCCTCTGCTCAATGCATACAGACTGATTGCCGGTGAAAAAATTTAATAACTTCGTGAGTAGTGGTTGTAACCATGCTTGCTTAGCCCGGTTGGGATAATGGGCAGCAGTGGTGGGTGATAGTAATTGCTCCAGCGACTGTTCCAGGGATTTTCTTGAAGCTGGCTGAAGGGATGGATTTTCTAGGTGTGAAGCGTATGAAAACCCAGAGTTTGATGAGGGATTGCTGGAAGGTGAGGAATCAGAGAGGCGCATAGGAACGTACCGGTGTTGTGGCTTACATTCCTACTCTCGTCAAGGAACTGAAATTTGAGTAGATACAAAAAAAGGAAGTTCTGCTAGTACAGTTTCAAAAAATATAACTGTTCTAGTGAAAAAAATAGAAACTGTACCAGCTACTCACCAAAAAGTTCGCATAGAGTAAGGTCATGCTTCAAATTTCAAGGCTTGATTTTTGTGGGTATACCCATGAAAAATCAGCGTTCTCCTCAATGACGTTGGAGATGGGCGATGAAAATTCCTGTAGACCGTGACGCGGAAGAACCTGTATATCTACAAATTCGCGATCGCATCAGTCATCTTATTAACTCAGGGGGTCTACGTCCGGGCGATCGCCTTCCATCTATCCGTGAGATGGCTCGCAACGTCAACGTCAATAAACTGACTGTAATCGAAGCCTACAGCGTTCTAGAGGCCGATGGACTGATCTACGCACGTCAGGGCGCGGGATATTTCATCAACACCGAACCGCTGACCCGCCCTCGTGGAGCCTCTACCTTTGCCCCGGATCAGCAGGTCATCATTCCCCCTAACGAAATTCCCTCGTTTTTGACTGTGAGTAACGCTGTTCTCCGAGCGGAAGCGCAACCTGGAACCATTCGTCTCAGTTCCGGCTTTCCCCAACCGACAGGTATTGAAGATGTTCAGCGCATCGCTCGGCGGGCTGTCAAAAATGTTGCTGATGCCCTGTTTCGGCATAACCATCCCCAGGGTGAGCCCGCCCTGCGGAGTCAAATTGCTCAACTGTTGATGCAACTGGGCTTGGCTGTAAAACCCGACGATTTGTTGGTCACCAACGGTTCTTTGCAAGCGTTGGCTCTCATTACCCAGCACTTCATCCAACCAGGAGATTGGGTGGTTGTAGAGTCGCCGACTTTTCATGGTTACCTGTCGATTCTGCAACAGGCAGGGGCACGAGTCATTGGCATTCCCATGACGGCGGAGGGTATGAATCTGGATTTACTAGAGCAGTACCTCCAGAGCCACCATCCCAAGCTGATCTACACGATCAGTACCTTGCACAACCCCACGGGTATCACTACTAGCCTGGCTCATCGGCGGCGACTGTTGGATCTGGCAGAACGTTATAACTGTCGCGTGGTGGAAGACAATGCCTATGAACGGCTGAACTTTGAGCCGACGCCGCCCCCCATTAAGGCAATGGATGAGAGCGATCGCGTCATTTACATCGGCACCTTTTCCAAAACTCTGATGCCGGCTCTACGCGTGGGTTACGCCATGATTACAGGAGAACATAACCAGGCTCTAATCGAGCGCAAAATGCTGCACGACATGCACGTCTCGGTTATGTCCCAGGCCATTATTAGCGAATATTTGGCTTCAGGTCACTACCGCCGCCGTCTTAACCAGCTCCTCAGCCTGAATCAGCAAAACCGTTGCGTCATGCTCCGCGCCCTGGAGACGCACTTCCCCGCAGAGGCATCCTGGACAGTGCCGATTGGTGGCGTGTTTCTCTGGGTGCAACTGCCTCCTCACATTTCTGTACAACGCGTAGCCGAGGAGGCCGCTGCTCAGAAGGTGCTGGTTGGTACTGGAACCGCCTTTTTTCCTGACCAACAGGGCTATCCGGCCTTGCGTCTGGGTTATGCTGAGTCTCCAGAGCACATCGAACGTGGCATCGAAATCGTAGGCCGCATTTTGAAAGCCCAGTAGACAGTATTTAAGCCTAGCTTGAAGGATTACTACCGAGCCATTGAAAATAATCAACTGCCAATCGAACGGAAAGTGACACTAACACAAGATGATCGCATTCGACGTAGCATCATTATGGAATTGATGTGTCAATTCTATAGCAACGTGCGAGTGCGTTAAGTACAGCAACGGTGGTGTGGGGCACGAAGTGCCCCACACCACCGTACTTAATCAACCCGCACATTGCTGTATAACATTTCCACAAGGGTTTCAACGCAGTTCTAGCTGATGCTTGGATTGCGCTGTATGGTGTACGGGTGTACCATGATTCGCAGTAGAGTTGAGCGACTGAAACGATATGGCGAAGTCTCGCAAGCTCGAAGAATTGATGACAGCTCTGAATCAGATACGGTCTGATCCGACATCTGCGGAGGGCATGGCATTACTGCGCCAGGTTTTGGGGAGCAAGTATTCCGTCGCGATCGCCCAAGCCGCTCAACTCATCGGCGAACATGAAATCGACGCGCTGATCCCCGACCTGACGGCTGCCTTTCCCCGCTTCATGGTGAAGCCGCAGGATAGCGATCCCGGTTGTCGAGCAAAACAGGCGATCGCTGAAACCCTTTACCGCTTTAACTACAGCGACGAAACCTTGTTTTTATCAGGTATTCGTCATGTACAGATGGAACCTGTCTGGGGTGGCCAGGTCGATACGGCTCCCCGCCTGCGAGGCACCTGTGCTTTAGGCTTGGTGCGGATGAATTACAGCCAAGTCATGGTGGAGTTAGGGGATTTGCTGGCCGACCGCGAGTCGGAAGCACGGATTGGGGCAGCGCGGGCGATCGCCTATAGCGGTAACGACCAAGGCATTCCCCTTCTCCGACTTCGCATCAAAGTCGGGGACAATCCCCCTGTCATATCGGAATGTTTGACTGCTTTGCTTCAACTCGCTCCAACCTCATCGCTATCCCTAGCTCAGGAACTGCTATATGCCCGTAATGATGGACGGGATGAGCATGTGGAACTGGCAGAAGCGACAGCTTTAGCCCTGGGAGAGTCACGGTTGCCGGAGGCTTTTGAGCTATTACGCGATTGGTGGAAGCAAGTGCGGGACCGGGAATTGCGGCGATCGGGGTTGTTGGCGATCGCTACTCTCCGTCAAATTCCGGCCTTTGATTTCCTGATCTCCCTCATTCTAGAGGGACTCTTAGAGGATGCAAAAAGTGCAATCAAAGCTCTCAGCATTTATCAACAAGACGCAAGTATCTGGGAACGGGTTTGTCTGGCTGTAGACGAACGTCAGGATGTAAATTTGAAACAAGCTTTAGTTAAACTCAGCTAATGAGAAAAACACTAATTTAGCCAAGCTTAAAAAACTTGGTTTATACAATTATTCAAATACTAAATGTATTAAATATTTGTGATAGTGACATTATATGTAACGCTTATATTAAAAGCATCTCAATAGATTAACCTCAGTTTGAGATAAGCTGAAGTGCTCATTTTGGTGTGCACTTTGCGCACGCTAAAATGAGCGTTTTCGAGTGCCGCGCAACGCGCAGCACTCGAAAACGCCCTTACCCGAACTCAGGTTAGATTAAGTGAGAATTTAGATGCTCAATGATATGAGATGACTATCGTAAAATTTCATGGTTTGGAGAATTCTTGTGTAGGAGCGAACAGCCATTCGCTCCTACATTTTCTCCTGCAAAAAGGCTACTGTATTAACGAATTCTGTAGCCGGTTATCGCAAAGCCGAATAAGCTTTGGGGGGTGTTTTAGGAAGTGGCGCAGCCCATTGCAGGACGCGTTCTACGATGCCAGGAGCAAGGCGATGGCCCCAGACCGCCAGGTGACTTTGCCAGCCTACCAAAATTTCTGTTGAGTTTCGTGCTAACCCTTTAACGAGAGCTTCGGCAACTTCCTCAGAGGTCATAGGCACAATCCACCGGAACCAGCGGAGATGGCGCACCATGTCTGTATCTGTTAGGGATGGCAGCAGGGCGACCACTCGCACATTGTGAGCGGCTAACTCGCCCCGGAGGGCTTGAGTGAACCCGAGCAGGGCAAACTTAGTAGCCGAATAGGTCGCCATGGTTGGAGCTGCTAATTTACCCATGAGGCTGGAAACGTTGATAATCGTTCCTTCTCGTTGGGCGACCATACGGCGAGCAATTAAGCGGGTAACAGTATACGTTCCCAATAAGTTGATCCCGATTTCCTCCTGTACTAGTGGGAGGCGTGATTGCAGGAACGTAGATTGGTGGGCTACTCCCGCACAGTTCACCAGATAATGAATAGGGCCATGATCTCGCCAGGCGTGGGCGATCGCAATGTTGACTTCTACAGGTTGGCGCAAATCGAGGGGAAGGGGAATTGCCTCTGTACCAAAGGTTCGTAGCTCAGCCGCAAGCTCGTTGAGAAGTTGGCGATCGCGTGCCACCAGTAACAGTCGAACTGCACCCCGGCGGGCAAATTCGAGGGCGATCGCACGGCCAATGCCGCGAGAAGCTCCTGTGATCAGGGCTGTTTTTCCTTGAATTGCCATACTAAAACCTCCAGAGTTAGGGTCTCATGGGGAAGCTCCAGGAGTGGAAGAGCTACCCGAAAGCCCATGAGATGCAAATCACTCGTGATTGGATGGATAGCTGACCCGCATTGAATAGTCACAAACCTGCAAGGATACACAGGCAGGATGTGTGTTATGACGAGCCAGAAGCTCTAAAGGCGGTAGAGCCGAGAAGAGATGTGAGAAGCCCCAGTCAGGGCTTTTTTCTCGTACACTACATGCACAAAAAGCAGTTTTCCAGAGAACCTCTAAAGAATTTGCCTGATATGGAATTGTGAGTCACCTAAGTACCGGACAAAAGCTTGCAAAGATTGAGTAGGAGAGGGTTTCATGAGAATTACCACATTCATCCACGAAACCCTCATGAACCAGATTACTCTAATCCGAAAAACATTG
>NZ_JACJOO010000047.1 GCF_014695575.1 Leptolyngbya sp. FACHB-8
AACACCGTTTGAGTGGGGTGGCAAGCGAGCGGCACGACGACAACGAGCGCGATCTAAACGACCTAAGCATCGATTAGGAGGGTCTGGGGCTGTAACCCAGTCCTTGGTGGCCTGAAATGCTCCACCTGAAATGGCAATACTCACGCCAGATGACCCACTAGTAGGCTGCGGCCTAAGTTCGCAACCTATGTTTTTGTGTAGGGTGCTTCGCACCCTACACAAAAACATAGGTGATGGATTTCCGCCTCAGCGTACTAGATATTGCATCCTGACGTAGGCGAACTTAATCCACCCAGTACCCGCAACATCAGGCAACTTCTTCTGTTTGCTTGGCCTGCTGTGTTGTGGCCCTGAGCTCAGGGTGAGAGGTCAAACACTTGTGTCTTAATTGCACTAACCGTTGCCGTAAGTCGTGGGTAAGGCGCTTGGCATCGTCTTTAGGATTGCCAGTCAGATAATCAGCCACCACCATGGGAGTGCTAATCTGAATGCGCACTTTGGAACCCCAACGGGGCATCTCCTCGTCATAGTGCAAATGAATGGGCACAATCTTGGTTCCTATACCAGGCTCGCTCCGCTCTGAATGAATGGCTAAGCGGGCCAACCCTGCCTTCAGAGGGTGCACCTGATTATCACGGAAAATGCCCCCTTCCGGAAAAATAACCAGCATTTCCTGGTTGCGCAGCAAATCCATTCCGTAGCGCAAGCTAGCAATACCGGGTTGTCGGGGGTTGACTGGAAATCCGCCTAACCTGCGGATAAACCACCCCTGAATTCCTTTCACTTCGTCTACCGTCACCATAAACCGCAAGTAGCGTCCGGTTACTCGTGGGCCAGTAACGTGGGGCACGATCAAAGCGTCCCAGCGAGCTTTATGAGTTGGGGCCAAAATAACAGGGCCAGACGATGGAAGATTTTCCTGCCCCGTTACTTCAATTTCGCTGAAGTAGGACGGTAAGAGAAGCCGGCTGCCCAGGGGATAGGCGATCGCCGAAAGCCAGGGAGAAATGCGAGAGTCGATGGGAGCAGCTCGCTCGATGGACGTGAGGTCAATTTCGGTCTCAGGTTTCGAGGATGCCATGAAAATCCGTTTAGGGCGGTAACGCCGTTCCAATCTGCATTTTTAGAATAGTCGGCAATTGAAGGAGCCCTGTTGGGAACAGGACAGTTCTACGGCCGTCCAGATCTAGGCTATCGATTCCATCAGGAAAGCCTAATCCATCGTTGGCAGGAACCCGGCCTCCGCCGCAGGTTATCTCAGCTATATCAGGACTTATGCATTTGTGTTGTGGTTGGTGTGCGAAGTACACCAACCACAACACAAATACACTACGGATAGCGGGCTCGCGTAAGTCCTGTATATCACCTCCGAGAAATCAGGACTGAGGCATTTAATGTTGGGTGTGGTGTGTTTCGCATACCGCACCCAACATTGAATGCCTCAGTCCTGAAGGTTTGAACGGAAGAGAATTTATCCGGGAGATCAGGAACGTCGTTCTAAAAACCACTGCTGTAACTGGTTACGGCATGCCGACTCTAATACCCCTGGCAAGACTCTCAATCGATGATTTGAGCAGGGGCTATCTGGCAGGTTCAGGACAGTACGTATGGTGCCTGCCTTTGGATCATCGGCTCCATAGACTAGCAGGCCCAGGCGTGCCAGCAGAATTGCCCCTGTACACATGGGGCAGGGTTCCAGGGTGACATATAAGATACAGTCTTCGAGATGCCAGGTGCCCCGTGCTTGCCCCGCCGCTCGTAAAGCAAGGACTTCTGCATGGGCTGTGGGGTCATGGTCGCGTTCTCGGCGGTTTTCCCCTGTCGCAATTAAAGAGCCATCCCCGGCTATCACAACTGCTCCTACAGGGACTTCCCCCGCGGCTCCTGCAGCTGTAGCCAGGGCGATCGCCTGCTCCATCCAATAGCGATGAGCAGCGTGTTCAGGCGATAGTACACTCTTTCCGGTCACTTAGACGGCTGGTTGCTGCAAGAGAGCATCAAGTTTTCCCTCCCGATCGAGGCTGTAGAGATCATCGCAGCCACCGACATGCTCATTGTTAATAAAAATCTGCGGCACTGAGCGACGACCATTTGCCCGCTCTGCCATGCGGACTCTGGCTGCGCCATCGCCGTCAATTTTGTATTCAGTAAAGTTTACTCCCTTCCACCGCAACAAAATTTTCGCGCGAATGCAATAGGGGCAAGTTTGCCAGGTGTAAATTTCGACTTGAGCCTTCGCTTCAGGATGACGGCCCAGTAATCGGTTCAGCATTTCAAACATGGTTTTTTAAGTAGGTTTCAAGTAAGTTGAATGATAGGAAAGCTTGCATTGGCTAGGTGATGTCAACGCCCATCGCCGCATTTCACCCCTGAAGTTGAGTGTAGCGATTTCCGCACTTTAGCCCAACCCCTCTCTCCCCTACAATGTATGTATTGCAGCCTACTCGCTGCCTTTCCACCGCTTTTCCCGTTCAGATCGCATAAAGCCATGGGATTTTTTGACTCCGATATCGTTCAACAGGAAGCCCGCCAACTGTTTGAGGACTATCAGAACCTGATGCAGTTGGGTGGCAGTTATGGCAAGTTTGATCGTGAAGGCAAAAAGATTTTCATTGAGCAAATGGAATCCGTCATGGATCGCTACAAGGTCTTCATGAAGCGGTTTGAACTCTCTGAAGACTTTATGGCTCAGATGACGATGGAGCAACTCAAAACCCAGCTCGGTCAGTTCGGTGTCACCCCCCAACAAATGTTCCAGCAAATGCACATGACCCTGGAACGCATGAAAGCTGAAGTCGAAAGCCAAATTTGACTGTTTTCCATGTATTTAATGCCTGTGTATTTAACACCACAGGCATTGAACATTTTTTCACTATCGCCAGAGAGCATGTACGGAAAGAAGGTGGGGTAAAACCCCACCTTCTTTTCGTACACACATTGTGGTCGCTGCTAGATAGGTACCTAAGGCCGTACAAACTGCGAAGCTGGCTTGAACTGTTCTGCTGGAACTCCCTCCAATGCTCGTAGCATAAAGCTCTTCCAGATAGGTGCAACATAGCCCCCACCCGTCGCCCCTCTACCTACTGGCGAGTAGTTATCGTTCCCTATCCAAACGGCAACGGATAGCTGTGGTACATAACCCACAAACCAAATATCCCGTTCCGAAGACGTCGTTCCCGTTTTTCCAGCAGCGGGGCGGCCAATCTGGGCTGATGTGGCGGTTCCTCGGGAGATAACCCCCTGCATCACATCATTGAGCGATGCCACTGCCCACGGGTCTAAAACCAATTGAGGCCGGGGGGTATTGTCCAGTAGTACCCGTCCACTACTATCCGTTACGCGCACAATAAAGGTCGTTTCAGATTGCCAACCTCCACTGGCGAAGGTCGCATAAGCCGAAGCCATCTCTAGAGGTGTCAGGTCTACAGATCCTAACGGTAGTGAAGTTACGGGCTCAATGGGGCTGGTAATTCCCAAAATTCGGCAGATCTCAATCACGCGGTTGATACCGACCTCTTGGCCCAACTTCACCGCGGGTACGTTGCGTGATTGCTCTAGCGCTGATCGAATACTCATGGCACCGTAAAAGCTGCCGTCGTAGTTCTGAGGAGCGTAGGACTCATAGCCATCGGGATAACTCACGGGAGAGTCCATGATGGTTGAGCTGGGCGTGTACTTGCCACTCGCAAAAGCTGCGTAATAGACAAACGGCTTAAAGGCTGAGCCTGGCTGCCGCAAGGACATAATTGCCCGGTTGTACTGGCTTTGCTGGTAGTCGACCCCGCCCACCATTGCCTTCACGAAATGCGTTCGGGGATCTACGGCGACGAGGGCCATCTGATCGGCCCGCAACCCGCGTCGCCGGATGGTCTGATATCCATCTCTCACCGTTTCTTCAGCAATCTGTTGCAGTTTCAGGTCGAAGGTCGTCTGAACCCGCATGCCGCCTTTCAAGACGGCTTCACGGCCAAACTGCTCTGCTAACTCCTGCTCGACTGCTTCCGTTAGGTAAGGGGCACGGCTTACATCAAAGGATTGAATATCCCCCAGCCGAATGGGCTGTTGCCGGGCCTCGGCTTCCTCTTCCGGGGTAATCCAATTCAGCGTCCGCATGCGTTCCAGCACAGTTGCTTGGCGCCGCTTGGCCAATCGGTAATCCACAAATGGGCTGTAATTCTCTGGGGCCTGAATTAACCCAGCCATCATGGCAGACTCGGCCAGGGTTAAGTCAGCGGCTTTTTTGTTAAAGAAGCTCTGAGCAGCAGTTTCAACCCCGTAGTTGTTGTGTCCCCAATACACCTGATTGAGGTACATCTCCAAAATCTGATCTTTGTTAAAGATCTGCTCTAACCGGAGGGCCAGTACCGCTTCCGCCAGTTTCCGGCTGAAGGCTCGTTCTGGGGTCAAGAACAAATTCTTCACCAACTGCATGGTGACGGTTGAACCCCCTTCCACCGTGCGGCCTTCCTCCAGGTTGCTCAAGAGCGCGCGGGCAATACTGGTGGGGTTAATACCGTGGTGGGAGTAAAACTGGTTATCCTCGATCGCCAATACCGCCCGCTTCAAATCAGGCGATACTTCGTTGAGTGTAACGACATCCCGGTTGAACTCGTCATGGATGCTGTCGAGCTGAACCCCGTTAATGTCGTAGATATAGCTTGTTTCAGCCGGAATATAGTTACGCAAAACCCTTACATCGGGCAGGTTTCGGAAGCTGATGGCTAGGCCCACTAGCCCGCCTGCGACGACCGAGCTGCTCAGCATGGTGATGCTGAGTAAAGTTCCAGCGGTAACTTTCCCGACAGATTGTACAAACTGAAAAATAGGGGCCAGTTCCGAGGATTGCTCCGGTACGGCCTGAGCAGAAGTACCCTCGGGGGTTGGCGACGGGTTGCGCCGGGGTGGTTTGGGAGGACGATTTTTCGGTCCCCTGGAGCGGGCGGTGTTGGAGGACACGTCGACAACCTTAATTACGAAACGGATCTGGCAAGGATTAGGTCGAACAGGCGAGTAGAGAGGAACACGTTAGCTGAGTTTAGGGCAGCCTATCAGAAGTAATAGCAGATATCTTCAAATCAGGCAGGAAAGATTCACAAACGTTGCCACGATTTTGGCAGAAATTGAGAGGTTTGTCCCGTTGTGTTCGATAGGATCCCAAAAGGCGATCGCCCATGCCCATCTACTCAAAACAATCTGTATAGTCTATCCCCTGTTCTAGCCTTGTCATCCGGATGCAAGCCAAGAATTACATAACGTTCGGCTAGGCAATCCCCATGGAAAGCGTGGCGAACCCAGACGGAAACACAAATTAAAACTATACTAGGCATTGCTCAAAAAATGATAAGAACCTGTGGGAGCGATAGAAGTAGGCGTGGGCGCAGCAAATTTAGCTCAATCAACTGTTAATGGCGTAGGGGAAACGGCCTCTTCCGATCTGGCCTGGTTGACCCGAGGGATTGTGGAGATCTTCCCAGACGACCGTAACTCCAAAGATCCTGCCGAAAATCTTATGCAGCGCTTGAAGGAGGGCGATCGCCCTCTCCGAGTCAAGCTGGGTATTGATCCCACGGGTACAGAAATCCATCTGGGACACAGCATTGTCTACCGTAAACTGCGAGCATTTCAGGATGCGGGGCATACAGCAGTCGTTATCATTGGCGACTTCACCGCCCAGATTGGCGACCCCACCGGCAAATCTGAAGTTCGTAAACAACTCACTACGGAACAGGTCAAGGCCAACGCCCAGACCTATCTGGATCAGTTGCGCCCTATCCTGGACTTTGATACCCCCGGGCGGCTAGAAATCCGCTACAACTCCGAATGGCTCTCTACGTTGGATCTGAGCAAAATTCTAGAGTTGCTTGGTACGATGACTGTGAGTCAGATGCTGGCTAAGGAAGGCTTTGCCGAGCGGTATGAAAAACAGGTGCCCGTCTACCTGCACGAATTTCTTTACCCGCTCATGCAAGGCTACGACTCTGTCGCGGTGCAGGCAGATGTGGAACTGGGAGGCACTGACCAGAAATTCAACCTGGCGGTAGGGCGGGACTTGCAGCGCCATTTTGGGCAAACACCTCAGTTTGGCCTATTGATGCCCCTGCTCTTGGGCACCGACGGGGTGCAGAAAATGTCTAAATCCCTGGGGAACTACGTTGGGCTGCTGGAGGATGCCCTGACCATGTACTCCAAGCTAGAGAAGACTCCGGATAACTTGATTTCCAGTTACTTTGAGTTGCTGACTAACCTGCCACTGGATCAGTTGCCGGAGAACCCGCGCGATCGCCAAAAACTCCTCGCCCTGGAAGTCGTCAGCCAATATCACGGGAGAGAAGAAGCTCTCAAAGCCCAAGAAGCTGCAATCATTCTCACCTCTGGTTCACCAGTATTTGGTAGCTCTACACTGAACCAATCATTGAGTGTCTCAGCCACAGCCCTTGAGGTACCCACATTTTCCATTCAGGAAATTCAGTTTCCAGTGAAGCTGTTTTATTTGTTGGGAGACAAAGCAACAGGATTGTGTAAGAGCAGTTCTGATGCCCGGCGACAGATCAAGGGTGGTGCAGTACGGTTAGATGGTGAGCGCATTACTGACGAGAACCAGGAATTTGCATCAGCTGAAGAAATCCAGGGCAAAGTTCTACAGGTTGGCAAGAATAAGTTTGCCCGTCTCGTACTTTGACAGGCCGTCTTTTGAACGGCACGAGGCACTTGTGTATTTTTAAGCAAGAACCCAGCGGTTGTTGGCTCAAAAATCCTCGAAGCAGCAACCGCTTTTTCCTTCTGTACCGAGACTCGATAGGATAGAGAGGGATCGCTGCACAGCGATCGAGATTAATCTCACGGGAGTTTTCCATCACATGGATTTGGTTGTTCTCCAAAATTGGCTGGATAATGCCTCCTTTGCTGTCCTCTTTTGCACCATGCTGGTGTACTGGGCGGGCGTGGCATTCCCAGGAGCAACGGTGCTACAGACCCTGGGTACAACGGGGATGGCGATCGCCAATCTAGGGCTGGCTGCACTTCTGGGTGCTCGCTGGCTAGATGCCGGATACTTCCCCCTGAGCAATCTTTACGAGTCTTTGCTGTTTATTGCCTGGGGCGTCACGGCTGTCCATTTCCTGGCTGAAAGCACCAGCCGTAGCCGTTTGGTGGGAGCATTTACCTCTCCCGTCGCCATGGGGATCACAGCTTTCGCGACCCTGTCTCTGCCCGCAGCGATGCAGAAGTCGGAACCCCTGGTTCCTGCACTGAAGTCCAACTGGCTGATGATGCATGTGAGCGTGATGCTGCTCAGTTATGCCTGTTTGATGGTGGGAGCTGTTTTGGCGATCGCCTTCCTCATCGTTACCCGTGGTCAATCGATTCAGCTCCATGGCAGTTCTGTGGGCACCGGGGCCTATCGCGAAGGTCGCTATCGCCTGCGCCGTGCTGGAGCACCTGTGGAGGCGGAGGAGCCGGTTGCGTCTTCGAGTGGTAGCACAGCCGTACTCAATCCTGTGGCGGCCACTACCATGGCTTTAACTCCTCAACGGCTAAGCCTTGCCGACACCCTCGATAATGTTAGCTACCGCATTATTGGTCTGGGCTTTCCCCTTCTCACCATTGGCATCATTGCCGGAGCAGTTTGGGCCAATGAAGCCTGGGGCTCCTACTGGAGTTGGGATCCCAAAGAAACGTGGGCACTCATTACCTGGCTCGTCTTCGCCGCCTACCTCCACGCTCGTATTACCCGAGGTTGGCAAGGACGACGTCCTGCGCTTCTGGCGGCTTCTGGTTTCCTGGTGGTTTGGATTTGCTACTTAGGGGTTAATCTTCTGGGTAAGGGGCTGCATAGTTACGGCTGGTTCTTTTAAGCTCGCGTTCGTCGCCCCGCTGCCGATATCGCTCCCCCTACACGGCATAGATGCCCAGAGCTACTATACCGTTATGAATTAATAAAATTCCAAAGAGGTATAAAGATTGCCACACCTCTTTGGAATTTTATTAATTCGCTAAACCCTTATATATTGGAACCTGGACAAGCGTCCCTGGATGACACTGAGGATCATCGTTAATGGAAGATTACAACCTGCTTAGTGATGACGAGGTGCTGCACGTCCGTGTAGGCCGTGTACTGATGCCTAACTCCACCTTTAAGGTGAGTGAATTTTTGGATGCCCTGGCTCAGGTCGTCAGCGAACGAGAAACGGAATGGGTAGACGAGTGCGAAGATTGGTTTACCGATGAGGGTCTCCGCTGTGAGGTGCTGCGGTTTGGCAACCAGGGCTGGCAGCGTGGCCGTGTCCGAATTCGCTTAGAGTTTCAGCCAGAACCCCAGAAGCTTCTAAAAGAGCAAGCGCCTCGCCGTGCCAACCGTCAGGAGCGAGCTTACCGGGGTGACGTCCAACCAGCGCGGGTCGAGGACGTTCCCTACGAAGAATTTCGAGATGATTACTAAGGGTCCGTCAAACTTTTTGTAGGGCTGCGACCCTCATAAAAATCTTAAGGGTGAGAGTTCTTCACCCTTAACAGATTGGCAAGGGCTCTACTGCCCATTAATGTTTTTGATGGTGAGCGATCGCCACCCCCAATCCACCATGTCGGCTGCATTCCTCTGGAGCCCCTATCACGCCCGTCTGCACCATACCCTTCGGCAACGGGGTCTTTTTTCTCGTAAACAAAGCATGTTGATTGCCGTTTCCGGTGGTCAAGATTCTCTCTGTCTGGCGCAATTGCTCTTGGATCTGCAACCCCATTGGGAATGGCGCATTGAGATCGCCCACTGCAACCATCGCTGGCGTCCAGATGCCGATGATAATGCAGCTTATGTCCAATCCTTAGCCGAAGCATGGCAGGTGCCCTACCATGGGCGCACCGCCGCTGAACCCATTCCCTCCGAAGCCGCCGCTCGTGACTGGCGCTATGCCGTCCTTAAGGAAATTGCCCGGCGGGAAGGATTAGACTGTGTCGTGACGGGCCATACGGCGAGTGATCGCGCGGAAACGCTTCTATACAATTTGATTCGAGGCAGCGGAGCTGACGGCCTGCAAGCTCTCACCTGGAACCGTCCCTTAAGTGACTCCATTCGTCTGGTTCGTCCTCTCCTGGACTTCCTTCGCTCCGAAACCGCTCAAGTCTGTCAGGACAGACAGTTGGAGGTCTGGTACGACGCAACCAACGACGATGTAACCTACGCCCGTAACCGTATCCGCGAAGAACTTCTCCCTTACCTGCAGGAGCACCTCAACCCCCGGGTCGAAGCCCATCTTGGGCAGACTGCAGAGCTACTACGAGCCGACGTAGCTCTGTTAGAAGAATTAGCAACAACCGTGCGTAAACAGGCTAGTAGCCCTGATAGCCCCTACGCCTTAAATCGGCAAGTGCTCAAAAACGCTCCTCTGGCCCTCCAGCGGCGGGTGGTACGCCAGTTTCTGCAAGGCTTATTGCCAGCATCCCCTACCTATGAGCAGGTCGAGAAGGTGGTACGACTTATTCTTGCACCCAACCGTAGTCAAACAGATCCCCTTTCGGGAGGGGCGATCGCCCGCGTTGAGCAGGACTGGATTCAGCTTCAATCGAGGGAATCCAATTACTAATAAATTGGGGGTAGCGCTAAGCGCTACCCCCAATTTATTAGTGATGATTCAGGTAATGGGTTAGGAAGCGTATTCTGGAGCCTGGGTCAAACTGCCGATCAATTGGCGCATCTCGGCGATCGCTTGCAACTGATAGTCGCTGGCTTCCTGGAACTGATTCATCAGCCCAGCAACGGCTTCCAGATTTTCCTGCAACTGCGGCAGAGCTCGGCTGGCAAACTGCATGGCATCCGGGTAGGAATTGAGCCGTCCCCAGATTTCGCCCAGGGCTCCCTTCTCAGCTTTCAGGTCTTGCTCCTGTTGCTGTAGCTCATTCCACAGGGCTTCCTGGGTCGCCGCTTGCTGATCCACTTGTCCCTGCTGATTACCAAAGCTATCTTGCATGGCCTTAAGGTCGCTCTGGGCTTGTTGCAAAGCCTGCGAAAGTTGTTGCTTCAGGTTATCCAGTCGAGACACGACGGGGGAGAGATCAATTTCCGGACCACTGCCACCACTGCTTTCTCCCTTACGACGGCTTAGAACTTGTCGATGCTGCTGGATGACATCTCGCCGCTCTTGCAAAGTCCGTCGTTGCCCTACCAGGGTCTCATCCAACATCCGATAGCGATCCTGCTCGTCTGCCAGCTCCGACTCCATGCGCATGCGATCGTACTCGCTAGCACTTTGGATTTGCTCCATCAGCTTATTGATGTCGTCCTGTTGAGCTGTCAGCTCCTCTTCCTGGCTGCTCACGAAGCGCGAGATTTTCTCCAGGTCAGCCTCCATATCTCGAACTGCCGTCTCCAACTCCTCTAGAGGCATCTTTTCCAGAGCGCTTAGGTCAATGCCACCACCCAAAGTAAACTGCCCCGACGTCTCAATTAACTGTCGGAATTGTTGTTGTAACTCATCCTGCTGCTGTAGCTGAGAAGTCAGGCTATTGATATGGTCCTGCTTCATATCCACCAGCTTTTGGCGTGCTTGCAGTTCCGCTCGAGCATCTTCTAGTGCTGTCTGAGCCTGCCGCCACTCCTGCCAGCGCGTCTGCAGCCGTTGCAGGTTCTCGTCCAGGGTATTCTGACGTTGCTGAGTCTGGTTCCGCTCCTCATCCAATGTCTGATAGTGGCTTCCAATGCTCTCCTGCTGATGATTGAGGATACCAAACGCCTGGTTGAGCTGTTCCCGTACGGCTTCGGTCGGTGCGATCGCCCCCGATAGCCGATCCAGCAACTCCTGCATCTGCTGGGCCTTCCCTTCATCGAGCACAGCCGATTGGGAATATTGAGCCTTCTGCTCCTCCATGCGGTTCATTTCACCCCGCAGATGAGCCCAGGCTCCTTCAAGATCCTGGTTCTTACGGTCGAACTCGGCCCGCTGCTGCTCTACATTCGCTTGCAGCTCTTCAATTTCCCGACGCTGTTGCTCCAGCCGCTCAAAGTCTTCCTCCATCTGGTGGAGTTGCTCTTGGCGAGCTTCTAGCTCCATTTCTCGACGGTTGAGTTCCTGGCTCTGGTAAGTCAGCGACTCCTTCCATTGTTCAATTTCTTCTTCCTGGGATTTGGAGCGATCCTGGAGGCGGGAGAAGTTTTGCAGAATGGTCACCAATTGACGTGCCGCATCGGAGTGCCGCTGTATCTGCTTGGTTCCACTCAGCTCAACCATAATCAGTGCACCGGCGTTGTAGCTAGCCATTTCATCGGGGCACTGAACAATTTCTTCATTGGGTACAGCCGTCCAGCTACTTTCTGAACGCTGGCACGCCAATAATCGAAGTTCCACCTTTGCGGTTCGGAACGCTCCACCCTTCTTCTGCACTTCGGCTAGATACAGCACACCAATATTCCTCTTCCGTATCGGTCTAGACTAAATACCAACGATGCAAATCAATCCACCTGATGGTTGGCAGTTCCTTAGTAGCTGGTAAGCCTATACTGACTTAGGAACCAGTCCCTAGCCCAGCCAAGGTCTTCCATAAGTCTAATCAAAGGCCCCATCATCATTATGTTGCAGAATAACCAAGGGGATACCGATCGAGCCGATGGATCTCGGTTATCCCTGGCAATTTGGTTAGCTGCTGGCGATCGCATCCAACCGTCAAATCGCTCCGCTTTCCGCCCCTGACATCTGCGAACACGCAGTGCGACTAGGTTGGGATGGAGGCACCTGAATCCTTCCGTTCAAATGTAACACCATCAAATGGGAACGGGATCTGGTTCTAACGCAAAAGCACAAACGCTTTTCTAAAATTTATGCAGCCTTCAGGTTTATGCCTTGAATGCGTAATTTTCCGGACAGCATCCAGCAAGCGCGAAGACTCACAATGACAACTTCAGATCTGATGGGTGCAGGGCTAATGCTCTTTGAACAGCCTTTTCAAGTATTGCGATCGCCCTTTTCCTTCCTGTGTCTGGGTAGTGTTGCAAATGCGTGGTTGGTTGTTGAGATGGGGGTAAGCTCCCCGCTCAAAATTAACTAATCAACATGTCTAGAACAGCACCAAATTTATGGCAATGCTCCACTTTGTCACCATTAAGAAAGGCTTCTGTCGTTCTTGGCCATCTCATCTATATATAACGTTGTGTAAACTTCCGGGTATCCACGATTATTCTGCAAAACCCTCTAATTAGGAAGCTTTACAGCCTTTCATCCGGCCTCCCAATGGCTGAAGTAGAGGTATAGCAGTGACTATAGATTGTCCAATCAATGAGTAACGCTATAGTGATAAAGCAGAAGCTCAAGAGCAGCCTTAATTAGCTGCAAAATCAGGCAAAAACCGCTAAAAAGCTACTTTTCATAGGTTAAAAACTCTTTGGGCGAGGAAAAGTCTTTCATTGCGATTGCTCAATACTTTGAGCATGGCTGATGATTTTCCCAATCTGATCGGGAATCTTGATGAAAGAGGTAACAATGAACTAGGTAAAGCACGCGGTTCCCCAATCCCGTGCAACCGTTTTCAGGAGAGCCACTCGGCTAAATGCAGGGCACACTCAGCGAAATCGATAGTCGCAGTATTCTTCAACTCATTGAATTAGGCCAGCGAACTGGAGAGCTGTTTGTCGAAGCCTACAGCTTGCCAATGGTTCCGACCGGCAATGATGCAGTTGTTGCACAGCAAGCTTGGCGGCGCCCTAAAGCCCCAGTCGAGAAATCCTGGTTTGTCTTCTTCCTGAATGGACAAGTAGTCTATGCCGGTGATGCTGGATCAGATTTGACGCGCCTGCGGGATTACCTGCGTCACTATCGCATTACTCTTTCTGCAGATAATGCAGCTCCTTCGGCGATCGCCACCACCAACGCTCCTGAGTATGGCCACCTCTGGGCTCTGCTTGAGAACCATACCCTTACGGCTGCTCAGGGACGCACCATCCTTCAACGTATGGTGCAAGAAACATTGTTTGACATCCTGAGCCTGCATCAAGGCGCATTCATCTTTGAGGTTGGCCCACCTCTGGTGCCTCAACTAATGCCCTTGGAAATCGGTGCGTTGGTGCCCCAAATTCTGAAACAGGTGCAGGAGTGGAAGCAACTGCGCCCCCATGTGCAATCTCCGGAGCAATGCCCGGCGCTTGCTGAAACCAGCCACCTACGTTCCAAAATCTCAGAAAGTGCCCTGACCGCCTGGCTCGATGGCAAAACCTCCATCCGTCGCCTGGCTCGCTATTTGCATCAGGACATTGTGGCTGTAGCAAATCGTCTTTACCCCTATGTGGAACGGGGCGATCTGCAACTGCACATGCCCCAGCCTATTCCTGCCCCAAACCCAAACCTACTGCCTCAAAATCGGGTACCACGAGTTGTGTGCATCGATGATGGGGCCAGTATCCGTAAAGTCGTTGAGCTCATTCTCAACGGCAATGGTTATGAAGGCACATCCATTAGCAACCCACTCAAGGCGCTGAGCCTTCTATTCCAACTCAAGCCCGATCTCATCCTGTGTGATATCTCAATGCCCGAGTTGGATGGCTACGAAATTTGCGCCATGCTGCGCAAGTCCACCGCGTTTCGTCAGACCCCCATCATTATGTTGACGGGTCGAGACGGATTTATTGATCGGGTACGCGCCCGAATGGTTGGGGCTACAGACTATCTGACGAAGCCCTTCGGAGAACACGAATTATTAACTCTAATAGAGAAATATATCGGGCCTGGGAATCCTGATCAGCCTGAGCCTGAAAAATTATTGGCCGAAGCCCTTGAAAATGAGTTAGAAATTGGTATCCCCCGATCTACTTCCGCCACAACTACCCCAACTGATTAATTATTCAATTTGAAGTGCATTATCTTGGTTTACAGGAGAATCCTTATACTGTCCTCGTTAAGCCTCCTTCCCAACCAATCGCGGTCGTAGAGTCGATATGAGTAAAGTTTTAGTCGTCGAAGACAGCGTAACCCAACGAGAAATGATTACAGATCTACTAAAGGGTAGTGGACTAGAAGTAACAGTCGCCAGTGATGGGGTAGAAGCCTTGGAGCAGATCGAGGATCTGCGGCCCGATCTAGTCGTGCTCGATATTGTAATGCCTCGAATGAATGGGTACGAGGTCTGCCGTCAGATCAAATCTAATCCCAAAACCCAGAACATTCCTGTTGTGATGTGTTCATCAAAAGGGGAGGAGTTTGACCGCTACTGGGGCATGAAGCAGGGTGCAGATGCCTATATTGCTAAGCCCTTCCAGCCCACAGAGCTGGTTGGCACCGTTAAGCAGCTATTGCGAGGATAAGGCGTGACCTAATGATCGGCAATCCAGATTTTTTAACCGGTAGTGGGCAAGATCAGGCCCCCGAACTACAACAGCTCGATAGTCCCGAGGGTGAGCTTCACCTGCGGTTTTTTGTCACGTCAGGGGGTGAGTTTGCCTTGCCTGCTATGGGCATCCGCGAAGTGATCTCAGCCTCCCCGGATCGAATTACACCGATCCCGAATGTATCCCCCCTCCTCTTGGGTACTCTCAATGTACGGGGGCGGGTCGTGTGGGTCGCCGATCTGGGTCAGTTTTTAGGTGATGTCATGCCCCTCAGCACCGATCGCTCTGAAATAGCAGTGATTGCGGTTGAGGATCAAGACACTATGTTAGGCTTAGCGGTTGACCGCATCTACGGTATGGATTGGCTGGACATCGAGGAGATTCAGATGCCCACCAATGTAGCCGATGGTATGGCACCGTTTCTCCGAGGAGAGTGGACTGTTGCCGATGCCACTGGCACAGACCATGTCCTCAGGCTTCTAGACCAGGTCGCAATCCTACGATCAGCGCGATGGGCGGCATAAATATCAGGCAAATTCCGAATCTGTTCGGGTAGGAGGAGCAAATGGGATCAGGCACTGAGTACGCACAAGAGTATCAACAGGCTGAACGAGCCTACATGCAAGGCAGATATGAAGAGGCTGCCGAAATCGTCGATCGCTTGGCTGCCAACCACCCAGACGATCCAAGCACCCGGCTGCTGCGAGGCCACGTCTATTGCTATGGCCTGCAACAGTACGAGATGGCCCGCCAGGAATACGAGACGGTACTTACCATCACCACGGATGCAGAATATATTGACTACGCCAACAGTGGCTTAGCCGCTATCAGCCAATATTCCTCCTCCGACTCCGATAGCCCAACGGGTGAAGATCCAAGCTTTGGGGTCGCGGACTTTGATATTGATTCAGATTTTGTTAGCACCCATGATCCCTCTTCCTATGGAACAAATGGATTCCAGGCAGAAGGGGATGACTTTGGCTTAGAAGACTTTGGTGCATTTAACGGCTCTGACAATCCCTTCGGGACAGCCGCTACGGAAGACGCTTACGATAATCCATTCGCTAACAATGTGGGCGATGGCAATATAGGCGGTGATGATCCGTTTGGCCTGGATGATTCACCGTTCAATACGGCGGCTCCGGCTTATCCTCCCAGCGATGATGAGTTTGGCAACACAGTTTTTGGAGGTGAGAATCTCAGCTCCCCGCCACCCTTTGAAGATGACTTTACCGTAGACGAAAATCCTGGATACGCCAGCAATAACTATGGCGATTATGGTTCTTCCCTGGATAGTGCGCCAGGGGTGACCCATAATCGGCAAGGCGATGAGGAAACCCTTTTTATGTCGGGTGATGAATTAGAAGGTCAGCCCCAGATGGATCAGACCTTTGGGTATCCAAGCTACAACTCCACCGTCAGCCTGAACACTGGCTCTGACAGCTTTAATGATTTTGATTTGGAAGACCTGGATGATTTTCAGGACTTTTCTACCAGCGAAGAACCCCGTCCAGCGCCTCAAAATACAGTTCGCTCTGGAGGAGCTGATTTTCTTGATGACTTTGAGGAGTTTGACGATCTGGGAAGTCTGCCCGACTTTGACCTATCGGACAACTCTGCTGGTTTTAGCAGCCCATCCGTTGGGATCTCCAACTCTATGTCCTCCGGGGATTCCAGCTTCGGCTTCGCAGACAGCGGCGACCAATCCGTCATTCGGGAAGACGAAATCTTCAGCATTGCAGGTAATACTGAATCGTTGCCGACATTCACGTCCGTTGATGTCCGTGATGTGGAACCCGAAGTAAGTGTGGAGCAAGGATGGACGGCTCCGATGGAGAATGCTTCCCTTTCCTCCAAGCGTTGGATTATTGCTGGAGCGACAGGGATTGTATCGGCTCTATCGGTTGCAACCGTTAGTTTCATCTCCTCCAGTCTTCTCGTACCCCCGCAAGACAAGCCTACCGTGGTTCCTTACACCACCCGTTCTGGCTTGCTGATGGCGGCAGCTGCAGGCTTATGCGGGGCAGGTACCGCTGCGGCTCTAAGTTGGGCCACAACCCGTCAAATGCAGCGCTCTGTAGATGACTTGCAACGCCAGTTTGAATCGGTTTCTCAGGGAAACCTGAATGCTCGAGCTGTAGTGTACTCCGAGGATGAACTGGGCCGCTTGGCGACTGGCTTTAACCAGATGGCTCGAGTGATTTTAACGACCACCAGTGAAGCTCAGCGTAAGGCGGAAGAGCAGGAGCAAGCGAAGGAAGATTTGCAGCGTCAAGTGATTCGCTTACTGGACGACGTAGAAGGCGCGGCCCGAGGTGACCTGACGGTACAGGCGGAAGTAACTGCCGACGTTCTGGGAGCCGTTGCTGATTCCTTCAACCTCACCATTCAAAACCTGCGAGAGATTGTGGAACAGGTGAAGACTGCTGCTCGGCAGGTAGCCAAGAGTTCTACAGAAAATGAAATATTTGCGCGATCGCTCTCCTCTGACGCTCTCCGTCAGGCCGAGGAGCTGGCCGTCACCCTCAACTCTGTGCAGGTGATGACCGACTCGATTCAGCGGGTGGCCGAAAGCGCCCGTGAAGCTGAGGAAGTAGCCCGTTCTGCATCGGCTACCGCCCTCAAAGGTGGGGAAGCGGTGGAACGTACTGTATCCGGTATTTTGGAAATCCGAGAAACGGTGGCGGAAACAACCCGGAAGGTGAAGCGACTGGCCGAATCTTCCCAGGAAATTTCCAAGATCGTGGCATTGATTTCTCAGATCGCTTCTCGTACGAACTTGCTGGCCCTTAACGCCAGTATTGAAGCGGCTCGTGCCGGTGAAGCAGGTCGAGGATTCGCCATTGTTGCCGATGAGGTTCGTCAGCTAGCGGACCGGGCGGCTAAAGCGTCGAAAGAAATCGAGCAGATCGTATTGCAGATTCAGGGTGAAACGAGCTCGGTAATGACGGCAATGGAGGAAGGTACCCAGCAGGTTATTGAGGGTACTCGACTGGCAGAACAGGCCAAGCGATCGCTCGAAGACATCATTCAGGTATCTAACCGAATTGACGTGCTGGTGCGTTCTATTACCGCCGATACCGTCGAGCAAACGGAAACCTCCCGAGCTGTGGCCCAGGTTATGCAATCCGTTGAGTTAACCGCTCAAGAAACCTCCCAGGAAGCCCAACGGGTGTCCGGTTCTCTTCAGAGTCTGGTGGGAGTTGCGCGTGACCTGCTGAACTCCGTGGAACGTTTCCGCGTTGAAAAATAAGCCATTCTTATTTCGTTAACCCCTATTGGAGGGATGACGTGATAGTGATATGGGAGAAGTCGGGTACATTAGATGCAATTCATCTATAAATCGGCCGACTGATCGGTTTGTATCAGGTGCCACCGAGTGACATCTACCAAGCCCACTTGGGTGCATAGCCAAACCCAGCGTATTCGAGGAACACTGCCATGCTGTCGGAACAACAACAGCGGATTATGGGGTACTTCATTGAGGAGGCGAAAGACCACCTCAATACCATTGAGCAGGGGTTGCTGAGTCTCCAGAACACCATTTCAGACCCCGAGATGGCCCATGAAGTATTCCGTGCGGCCCACTCCGTAAAGGGCGGAGCAGCAATGCTGGGTTTGGACAGCATTCAGCAAACCTCCCACCGCCTAGAAGACTACTTCAAAGTCCTGAAGGAATGCCCGGTTCAAGTTGATCAGCGCTTAGAAAGCCTGTTACTGAACGTCTTCGACACCCTCCGGGATTTACTAGACCAATTGCAGGGGCCATTCGGGCTAACGGATGATAAAGCGCAAGAAGCCATGGTGGCGATTGAGCCCACCTTTGCGCAGCTCAACGAGCACATCAGTAAATTGGTTGCTCAGGCTGGGGTCACTCCTCCTGATGACGTGAACTTGCAGTCGGTACCTGTCGCGCCACAGCCAGTCATCACCCCACTGGTTGTTGCGGCTCAACCTGCTGAGGAAAGCGCGTTTCAACTTATCTTTCAAAGCGATGTTCCGGCTCGTCTCCGGGATATGTTGCAGCTCTTTAAGCAACCTGATCGTCCCGAAATACGGCAGCAACTGGACGGAATATGTCAATCCCTGGCCCAGGCTGGAGAGCAATTTGAGCTCGTACCCTGGGTCGATTTGTTGAATCTGACACGGCGAGCGGTCGCCCACCCTGAGAACGAGTTCCGGGCTTTGGCTCCCGTCGTCATTCGCGAAATCAAGCAAGCTCAGGAACAAACTCTTGCAGGCCAGTCCATGGCGATTTCGGCTGGGGACGCCTTACTGGCTTTGGTGCCACCAGAACCCGAGCTTGAGTTCAACGAGCTAGAAGCTCTAGACTTCCTGACTGACGACATTGAAGAGGTTGGTACCTTTGAGTTGCCCGAACTGGGCTTTGGCTTGGATGAGGCGGCCCTGCTGGAAGATGCCGATTTGGCAACCGGAGCAGGCTTGATGGCCGATACAGATATTGACTTTGGCGATCTGCCCTCTCTGGAACAAGATAGTACCTGGGTGCAGGAAGACGCCTTTGCAGATTCGAGTTTAGCCGATGAGTTAAACACCAGCGAATTCACTTCAACGTCAACAGATGATGGCCCTATAGTTGGCATGGCTGAATTGAATAGCCTGGCCGATCTTTTTGAGGCTGACACTCCGGAACTTGGTATGACCTGGCAGGAAGAGGAAATCCTCAGTGATGCAGATGCCGGTATGCCTGAGCCGTTAGAGTTAGATAATTCAGGAGATTTCAGTGATCTTCTGCAAACAGGCTTTGGCAACACTGATCCTTTTGCTCTGGAAATCCCTGCTTCATCGGATGAGGATGATGATAGCCTCTCCGATCTGCTCCGTCAGGCAGAGCTGCCAGATGCTGCTGGCCTTGATTTGGACTTAGGTTCCAGTGATGCATTTTTGACAGAATTAGGTGGCCTGGATGTAGGAGCTGCGGGAAGCGATCGCGCCTCCATTGATAACCAGGAAATGATTGGCGAACTCAATCTCTTCTTCTCTGATATCCAGGATGATTCTTTTGGAGAGACCGGTGCTACCAATCTCCCGCCTAGCGATGAAGAGAGTGTCGATTTTCTGTTCGAGGATACCTCTGAGACAGTCATCATCACTGATTTGCCTGGAATGGATGATCCTTTTGGAGGGATTAGCATTTCCAGTTTTGGCCCTGATGAAGACGAAGAACTAACTTTAGAACCCACAAATCCTTTTCAGGATGTGGGAATGGCTGACCTAAACTTGGCAGTTGACGATCAATCTTCTCCTGATTTTGAAGATGGCAATCCTTTTGCTGATCTCAGCTTTGGGGAGGAGAGTAACCCATTAAGCGAGTCCTTTGCAGATGAATCTCTATTCTCAGAGCCTGAAAGTGTCACAGCTTCAGGAGAGGAATCTGCTTCTGAGGAAGCTTCGGCTGAATCACTGTCCTGGCTAGACATGCTCGATTCCGATGAAGGGTTGACGGGGATGCCTGCCGCTCCTTCAATGTGGAACACAGATGACGAGGATGTGACTGCTGACCTGTGGGACAGTGATCAGGCCCAGGCAGCAGCATCTGCCGGCGATCCCTTTGGTAGCTTTGACCTATCAATGGCGGTACCTGAGCCAGCTGCAGATGTTGCACTTGCATCAGAAGAAGTACTTCTTGAACTTGACCCTGCTCTCACAGCCGATAATCTCGATTTAGATCTAGATCTTCCTGTTGATCTGAGCGATGACAACCTGGAGTCTCTTGATCTGGATTTAGACAGCTTGATTGCTGCCACCGAACCTGAAGCCATAAGCGCCAAGGGCTGGGATGCTGAGGGAAGTGATTTAGGACTCGATCTGAACCTGGATTTCGCGGAGAATTCTGAGGACCTAGGGTTAGGCTCTTCACTAGAAGCTACTCCTGCTTTGGAGCATGATTTAGGGTTCGGCGAACTCGATCTGGGTAGTGGTGACTTTACGGGTAGCGGGTCTGAGGATCCATTTGCTACAGATATGCCGGGCTTCGATCTAGATTTGGGGCTGGCTGATGAGAGCTTCCCAGAGGCCACAGCAGAGAGCTCCGTAGATAATTTCAACAGTTTTCTGAATGAAGAGAGCCTAGATTTTGATCTGGAGGTGCTTTCAGATGGACTGACCGCTACACCTGTCGAGGAGACACCTGACAATCTGGGCAGCATAGCGGATAGCGCTGACCTTGATTTTGATCTGGGTCTTGGCTTTGATGTGCAGCCAGAAGCGGAAGACAGTGAAATTTCTGGAGATTTAGATGCACTGCTAGGTGAATCAGCTCTCGACTTTGATCTGGAAACGGAATCGAGTGAGCTGACAGAATCTTCTGTAGATCAATCTTCTGATGATTTTGATGTCTTGCTGGGCGACGGGTCAGAGCTTGATTTTGATCTGGGGATGGAATCGAGTGAACTGACGGAATCCTCTGTAGATGAATCGTCTGAAGGTTTTGATGCCTTACTGGGCGGGTCAGAGCTTGATTTTGATCTGGGGATGGAATCAAGTGAACTGACGGAATCCTCCGTGGATAGCTCCTCTGAAGATTTTGATGCCTTGCTGGGCGGCGGGTCAGAGCTTGATTTTGATCTGGGGATGGAATCAAGTGAACTGACGGAATCCTCCGTGGATAGCTCCTCTGAAGATTTTGACGCCTTGCTGGGCGGCGGGTCAGAGCTTGATTTTGACTTAGGAATGGAATCGAGTGAACTGGCAGGATCTTCTGCAGATAGTTCTTCTGAAGATTTTGATGCCTTGCTGGGTGGTGGGTCAGAGCTTGATTTTGATCTGGGAATGGAATCAAGTGAACTAACAGAATCCTCTGAGGATAGCTCCTCTGAAGATTTTGACGCCTTGCTGGGTGGTGGGTCAGAGCTTGATTTTGATTTGGGAATGGAATCAAGTGAACTGACAGAATCCTCTGTGGATAGCTCCTCTGAAGATTTTGACGCCTTGCTGGGTGGTGGGTCAGAGCTTGATTTTGATTTGGGAATGGAATCAAGTGAACTAACAGAATCCTCCGTGGATAGCTCCTCTGAAGATTTTGACGCCTTGCTGGGTGGTGGGTCAGAGCTTGATTTTGATTTGGGAATGGAATCAAGTGAACTGACAGAATCTGTAAGTGACTCATCGGGTGGCTTTGACAACTTGTTTGATGAACCTGGGCTTGATTTAGACCTGGGTATGGCATCCGATATGTCACCAGACCCCTTTGTCAACACCGCATCAGATGAGACTGAGAATCTGTTTGATGGAGCGGCTCTCGATTTTGGCTTAGGGTCAGAATCGAATGACCTATCAGAAGTAACCAGCAGTGAGACATCGGAAGATTTCGATAACCTGTTTGATGAATCTGAGCTGAGCCCTAATCTGGGGGTGGATTCAAGGGAGTCTCTTGATGCTTCTGATGGTGATAATGCGGACAGTTTCGATGCCCTTTTAGGTGAGGCTGATCTTAGTCTTAATTTGGCGTTCGATGCCTCAGATGATGCGTCTGCCAGCCTTACAACTGATAGCTTCGACGACCTCTTTGGGGATGCACAATCCGAGTTTGATGCACCCCTTGCATCCGTCGAAACGTTGGATAGCGACTTGTCAGAAGACTTCGGGAATCTAGATAGCTTTCTTAACGAGGAAACTGATTTAGGGCTGGATCTGGAGTCTTCATCGGCATTTGATGATGAGTTGGGCTTTAGCCTTGATGAAGCAGGAGATACTGAGGCGGATGAATTAACGGAGCTTGCTTTTGCTGGGTTGTCGCTGGATGAGGACACAGAAGAGTCTTCTCCCACTCTGTTTCCGGATGATGGAAGCAGCTTTGATTCCGACACGGACTTGTCGCTTGACTTCGATGTTGACACGCTACTTGACGATGTCAGCAGCGGTCAGCTTCAAGAAGCTGATTTGAGTGTGACAGGTTCGGGGGACGTGGACGGTTTTGCAGATCTGGATGCCTTACTGGAGGAAAGCTCTTTTGAGCCTTCTGGAGCAGCAAGCTCTGAGCCTGACGCTGGGCTGGATGAATTTGCCGACCTAGATGCTTTGTTAGGGGATGCATCATCGAATGGTGGCGTTACAGATACAGCAGGCGGTGATGATTTTGCAGATTTGGAGGCACTTCTAGGTGCAGATTCTCCTGGGTTAGCTACGCCATCTGTTCAGCCAGCAGAACCAATATCTTCTTTTCCCAGTGATGAATTTGAAGACCTCGAAAAACTGCTAGAAGCTGCCGACAATACGTTGGGTGGACCACCCAGTGTTCGGGGAGTTCGCAGTCCTGCGATCGCCAACCGGCGTCCCACCGCAGCTCGTACCTCGGGTATGCGGGGTGATCAGACGATGCGGGTGTCCGTCAAGAACCTGGACAACCTCAACAACCTGATTGGGGAACTGGTGGTCAACCGGAACAGCCTGGAACAGGCCGAAGAACGTCTGCGGCAGTTCCTGGATAACCTGCAATACCAGGTGCAGCAGCTCAGTGATGTGGGGCAGCGGATGCGTGACCTGTATGAGCGATCGCTCCTCGAAAGCTCCCTCATGTCGAGCCGTAAGAGCTATCAGATGGCAGGGCCTCATCAGACAGGCACACCCGCAGCTTCACAATCTCATGCCACTGGAGTCAGCTTCGATGCCCTGGAGATGGATCGCTTCACTGGCTTCCATACCCTGTCCCAGGAAATGATTGAGCTGATTGTCCGAGTTCGGGAATCGGCCTCTGATATCGACTTCGTGGTGGGTGAAACTGATCAGGTTACCCGTAACTTCCGCCAAATTACCAGCCAGCTTCAGGAGAGCCTGACTCGGGCTCGAATGGTACCCTTTGCGCAAACGGCGGACCGTTTGCCTCGTGCGGTACGTGACATCTCGCTGCGCTGTGGCAAACAGGCTGAGCTGACGATCGAAGGCCGGGATACTCTGATTGACAAGATGATTCTGGAGCAGTTGTATGACCCGATGACTCACCTGGTCAACAACGCTATTACCCACGGTATTGAAACTCCGGAAGAGCGGACATCTCAAGGTAAGGCCGCTACTGGGCGCATTACCGTTCGGGCCTTCCACCAGGGTAACCAGACTGTTATCTCGGTGAGTGATGATGGCGCAGGGATTGATCCAGATCGGGTGAAGCAGAAGGCGATCGAGCGGCGTCTGATTACCCCCGAGCAAGCTCGGATGATGAACCGCCTGGATGTTTACGACCTGCTGTTCCATCATGGATTCAGTACACGCGATCGCGCCGACGACTTTGCCGGACGGGGCGTTGGCATGGACGTGGTACGTACCAGCCTCACAGATATTCGTGGGGTGATCAACATTGACTCCACCGTGGGTCGTGGCACCACGTTCACCATTCGTCTGCCTCTCACCCTGAGCGTTTCTAAGGCGCTGTGCTGCATCAGTAATCGCGCCCGGATCGCCTTCCCGATGGACGGGGTGGAAGATATGCTCGACGTACCTCGGGAGCAAATTCAGATCAACTCTGAGGGCCAGTCCTGCATTCAGTGGCGAGATCAACTGCTCCCCTTCCAGTTACTCTCTGACCTGCTGAAGTTCAACCGGAGCCTTGGACGTGGAAGCGTTTATGGCGGTAACCAGGAAGAGGATATTGTCTCGGTGGTTGTGCTGCGGAGTAACGCGGGTAGCTACCTGGCACTTCAGGTTGACCAGGTGCTGGGTGAGCAGGAAATTGTAATCAAGCAGCTCGAAGGTCCAGTTCCCAAGCCCGTCGGTATTGCGGGTGCGACGGTTCTGGGGGATGGGCGGATTATGCCGATCGCTGACGTTCTGGAACTGATCGACCTGTCCCTGGGACGGATTCGCCGGGAGGCGGGTACTCCCTTCTGGGATCAGGGAGCGGATCAGATTCCTCTGGAGCCCGTATCCGAACTCAAGACCGAACCAACGGTGTTGATTGTGGACGACTCGATCACGGTACGCGAGTTGCTGTCGATGACCTTCAACAAGGTGGGCTACCGAGTAGAACAGGCTCGTGATGGCCAGGAAGCTTGGGAAAAGCTACGTTCAGGCCTACCTTGCGACCTTGTATTCTGCGACATCGAGATGCCTCGGATGGATGGTCTGGAACTGCTCTCTCGTTTGCAGAAAGACGGGCATCTGAACCGAGTTCCCATCGCTATGTTGACCTCTCGTGGTGCTGACCGTCACCGCCAAATGGCAATTCAGCTTGGGGCTAAGGGCTATTTCACCAAGCCTTACCTGGAAGAAGTGCTGCTGGATGCTGCCCAGCGTATGCTGAAGGGCGAAATCCTGGTAGAAAGTGCCGCTGCTGAAAACAGTTAGCGAATTTGACAGTTTGCAAAGCTCAATGAGCTTTGCAAACTGTGCAGATACGAGAAGAGCGTTGGGAGATGATCCCAACGCTCTTTTTCAATAAATGGGCTGGAGGTGTCAGTCTTTCTAGCCTGCTTTAGCGGGTGCCCTCACTCCTATCAGGTTGAGCAAACGATCGCAGTCAAAATACTTCGTCATCATCTGCTGGATGTGAGCGACTTTTACTGGCTCATGCAACCGCACCTGTCCAAACGCTCGGTCGACTACTTCCACCGTAGAGAGGGTATCCAGGTCGACGGAGAGAATGGGCACTTCCAATTCTTCGGCGCGGCTCACGATGTCCTGGGTAGGAGGAATTTGGCCCGTCAGGATGAGGCAGTGCGTTGAGGTTTCCAGGGCGGCTAGCTGTAAGTCAGTGCGATCGCCCCCCGTTACCACGGCCATATTGCGAGCCTTGCGGAAATACTTGAGGGCTGAGTTGACATTCATCGCCCCAATTTTCAAGCTTTCCACGAGCAAATCCATTCGTTCGGGACAACACAGGACTTCTGCCTTAAGCTGATGCACCAACTGCGCTACACTAACGCTGCGCAACAGGGCACTGCTGGGTAGGATAGCCAGAACTGGAATACCATAACCTTCCAGGAAGGGACGGATGCTGGTTTCTACGAAGTCTCGCTCAGCCGTTGGGACATCGTTGATGAGAACACCGACTAGGCGATCGCCTAGTCGCTGCTGCGCTGCCAGAAGTGAATCAACGACCAGTTCCGAACGATAGCGGCAGACAAGCACAACATTGGCATCCAGCGCCTCGGCCATTTGTGGTACCGACAGATCGAAAAGCTGACCTTCATTCAGTGTTCCGGGGCCTTCCAGAAGAGCTAGATCAACCCCTGGAGCAAGAGGCTCATTCTGGAGTAGTTGACCGTAATTGGTGGTGTCTTCCTGGCGAATTCTCGGTTGGATGGTTTCGGGAGCGAGGTTCAGCAACGTTGGGGTCAGGCGATTGTCCGGGAGCTTCAGAGTCTGAGCGATGAACCGCACATCTTCGTCAACGCAGTCGTCGAGTTCGCTGGGACATGTTCCAACGGGTTTTCCGTAGCTAATGTCAAGCCCTCGCTTTTGTAGTCGATGAGCAATGCCCAAAACTACAGCAGATTTCCCGCTATACGCCTCTGAAGAACCAATGAGTAAATACTTTCCCGCCACGCTGTCCTACCCTTGCTGGTTTGCCTCCAGCCTGTGCATTGTGCAAGTCTGGATTTCACGTCATAGAGATTGTCGCGCACTCCAGCCATCCTAAATTGGTGGCTAGAATCCCGACACCTCTTGCTTCATCCCCTCCTGGGGAGCATCCGGTCATCCTATCATGGCTTGTTAGGCTCTCATAGAACCGACTTTTCGCCGTAACCATCCTTTTAAGTGAATGTTTGAAAACAAAAACGGATTGGTTTTTCAAACGCTCACTGAGTTAAGGATAACCAACTATTGCGATGTACAGTTTTGTTGTAGCGAAAGGAGTGCCTAGGGATGAATCCTATGCACTCCTTCTGCAACGAGACTGAACAACCCGTCAGTTGGGTGGAACCGGACTAGAAAACCCTGGAGAGTTTAATCATCGTAGCGCAATAGCTTGCGGTAGAAAATTTGGGAGAAGTCTGCTTTGCGAGTGGCTTTGAAGTTGAAAATGACATCAATCAGGTAGTCAACAAACTCAAAGTTAGCCATGGTGACTTCATAGCTTAATTCAGCATTTCCATCGAATTGCATGCGGCAGCGGGTCAAATCAGCTGGCAACGATGAAACTGTCCAGCTAGCCACAAACGGAATGCTCTCTCCACCTTCAATGCGCCGAGTTCCCTCCAGGCTGCCCCGTTGGTAAAGGCTGATTGCCAGAGGTAAGGCATTTTTCTTGCGCCCCTGGTAATAGGGGGCATAGACGTTAACATCCCGTGGGTTGGCTGGTTGTAGAACTTCGATGGTCATGCCCGTGTCGTCCTCTGGCTTGCACTCAAACTATATTTGGAATCGGACGGCCTAGCCGGAGAAATCCGATCCTACAAATTCCGGAAGCAATTGCTCTCGGGTACTCTGTGGATCAGTATGCCCTTAGTTTCTAGGTTTTATTCAAAAATTCCCCAACATTCATAGGACTTACGAGAGCCCACTATCTGTGGCGTAGTACGGATGGGTGTAGCGAATTCACTCCGCTACACGATAAATATCTGTCAGTTATAAGAATGCTAAGCGTTTCAGCCAGCTGACCCGTATTGTTTGGGCTTTGCATAGGCGTATGAGTCAGCTTGCTAAAACGGCTCCGATAGAATTCATGTCGAAACGTGAAGAAGCCAAAATTTAATTTTTGGGGATCTTGTAACGTTAAAAAATCCTGTCTATTGAGGGTAAACGTGCCAGTTGACCGCGTGATTGTTATTGGGGGAGGAGCAGCAGGGTTTTTTGGGGCGATCGCCGCCGCAGAAGCAAATCCTGAAAAATCTGTGTTGCTCCTAGAAGCAGGTCGGGAACCGTTGCAAAAAGTACGCATTTCCGGTGGAGGCCGGTGCAATGTGACGCATGCCTGCTTTGAACCAGCCCTGCTCGTGCAGAACTATCCCCGGGGTGGCAAAGCGCTTCGGGGTGCCCTGAGCCGGTTTCAGCCTCGGGATACGGTTACATGGTTTGCCAAGCGTGGAGTCAAGCTAAAAACCGAAGCAGATGGGCGGATGTTCCCGGTGACCGATGACTCCGCAACCATCGTAGATTGCCTCATGCAGAGTGCCCGAGATGCGGGTGTACGGCTGCAAAATCAAGCACCGATTGTAGATATCAAGCCCTTAAATCCAGGATTTGAAATCCAACTTAAATCGGGGGAAACCTGGCAGGGCGATCGCCTCCTCCTGGCTACAGGCAGTAATCCTCAAGGGTTACGCCTGGCTCAGAAGCTTGGCCACACCATTGAGCCTCCTGTCCCTTCGCTTTTTACCTTCAATATTGCTGATGGGGATTTACGAGAACTGGCTGGGGTGTCGGTTGCTAGCGCTAAGGTAAAGCTGTCTGTTGCTAGTCAGTCGCCTCTGGAACAGGTAGGACCCCTGCTTATTACCCATTGGGGGTTGAGTGGTCCTGCCATTCTGAAATTGTCAGCTTGGGGAGCCCGGTTGTTACATGATTCTCACTACCGTGCCAGCTTACAGGTGAACTGGTTGGCGGGGCGATCGCCTGAGCAAATTCGTCAATGGTTGGCGGAAACGCGACAGGAGAATGTGCGGCGGGCGATCGCCACTATTCATCCTCCAGAACTGTCCCGCCGTCTCTGGCGCTATCTAATTCAGAGAGCCAATATTTCTGAAGACCAGCGTTGGGCCGAGCTCTCTAAGGTTCAAACACATGCATTAGTCCAAGCCCTAAGCGCGTGTATGTACACGGTGCAGGGTAAGGGAGCGTTTAAAGACGAATTTGTCACCTGTGGTGGAGTGCGTCTCTCTGAGGTTAACTTCAAAACCATGGAGAGCCGTCTTTGCCCTGGCTTACACTTTGCAGGGGAAATTTTAGATATTGATGGTGTCACGGGAGGCTTCAACTTCCAAAGTGCCTGGACAACAGGGTGGTTAGCGGGTCAGGCTATGAGCCAGTAACGCTGTGTGTTGTAGTGAAGCAAAGTAGTGTGCAGTTGTACATCTAAGATTTTCTAATCCAGTGAGGTACAAAAGTACCTCACTGGATTAGAGCCGTTTTGTACTGAGTGAGAAGCTTTTTAGAAGGTTGGGTATTCGCGCGTTGCTAACGCGAATACCTAACTTTTCAAATGCCAGTTTGATGATGTAGATAGTGCATTGCAGAATTAGTCATTTCGAATTTTGACGCCCTGTGTCAGTAGTTTTGCAAGGTATTCAGCAACTAATTGTTCATCCGTTTTCTTTTCTTTCTTCTTTTCTGGGTTGGTGTACATACCCAGCACAAAGGAAAGCGAAATGACCAAGAGAAATAGCAGGTCAATTCCAGTCATACGTTATGGTTGAGGATAGTTTGATAGATTGCGACCCGTACCGCACCCATTAACAAAGGGAAACACAACCGAATCAATTGATTACTGAAAGAAATAGAAGTAACTTGCTCTGGAGAGAATTTTCAGGTTTTTCTTTAGAGCAGGAACACTGATAAATCTCTAACAAGCAGATTTTGGAAGTCTATCACTTTCTATCGGTAGAATCCACCTATATGGTACTTCTTTCCATGTATCTATTGTTGCATGCTATACCAAGCCTCAAAGCCCTCTATTTGAATTGCTTAGTCTCTCAAAGTGCACCTTCTGGGGATTGCGAGGCCGCTATAGGAGGAGGGTACGGGCTCAGTACTCAGTTTTTTGATAACTTAATAGGTGTTGACGATATAGCGCTGTACTTAACGCATTTGCAGTTATATAGCTTCTCAAGCGAAATAGGCTTATCCTACAAATTCACTCCAAATTTGAATGAATTCTGGAAAGTTAAAGCTTCGGGGGTCACGGCGGTTGCCTGAGCGATCAACTGCACGATGGGTCGTAATCCGCTCCTGAGGCACTCCAGTGCGGGCTGTGAGCCAGGCCAAGGACTCGTATTGAGCTCGGGTATAACCGCTATGACCCGATTGATTGCCACGGCCATCCGATGGAGTTTCTAAGGAAATGTGATACGCGAAGTTATTAACGGATGGGGGGAAAGCGGCATTGGTAATGACGGCTTCAGGGCCGTAGGGGCCATCAAAAACTGAATTTCCGGCTCCGAAAGCCCGGTACTCTGGCGGCACAATGTACACAACTGTCCCATCTTGGCGAATTAAGGCGTGATAGCTTCGCTGGTCGTTGTCTCGTACATGATAGGTCTGGAATGTATTAATAGCGCTTTGGGCAGACCCGACGGTCTCGTGTATCACAACGATGAGTTCGTTGTAGACGGGATTGCCGTAAGCATCCACCAGAAACCGTTGTCCGTAGTTGCTGGGATCTGCTGGGGCCACTTCTTCAGGCGGTGTGAAGTTGGTGGCTAGAGCATGTAGCGTTGGTGCTGGAGATGTTGTAGCCGTTATGGCTGCAGTAGCGACAGGGTTTTTGTGAGGGTGGATGCCTGTCTGTAGATGCGGCTCGGGTTGGGAAGTGCCTGTAGGGACAACAAATCCGATCGCCCCAACGCTACCTAAAACTAACATTAGAGAGCAAATCAATGCTGTTAGGAAAAACCATCGAAAAATCACAGACTGATTCCAGGAACGAGCGAATCCGGCTGTAATACGAGGAGTCCATGGCAGTCTCTTGGGTGGTGATTTTCTCTGGCCCACCGTAACTCTCCTTTAATGAAAGTGGCTCACTTTGCCTGATTATGTCTAAAACTATCGGCCATTGCCCAGCATTTGCCACGATGGCCAGCTCTAAACGGTAGGCTGGGTGCGTGCTCTATGGAGTGCATCCAATCTATTGTTCTACAGGCATTTAGGAGATTTCCAGGAATAAAATGGCTTCCGTCGTGTGGAGAATTTCTTGACGAAGCAGGGAATTTTCTACACGACAGGTAAGGTCTTATGCAGAAATCTCCTTAGGCTTTGAGCGATCGCCCCTTTCCCATGACGATCGGCTCGTTAAAGCAAGCTCATGAAGGGTGCTTAAAAAGAACTGAGGCTTTTTCGGAAAGAGGCACAGTAAACAGATAAGATTTTAGATTGAACTGAATTTATCGATCAACCAATCCAGATGGCAGAAACCCTCCTGTACAACGCGCTAAAAGAGGCCATCGATGAGGAGATGGCCCGAGACCCCAATGTATTTGTGCTGGGGGAAGACGTAGGCCACTACGGCGGCTCCTATAAAGTCACAAAAGATCTCTATAAGAAATATGGAGACCTACGGGTTCTCGACACTCCCATTGCGGAAAACAGCTTTACGGGTATGGCTGTTGGAGCAGCTATGACCGGGCTCCGTCCCATCATCGAAGGGATGAACATGGGGTTTCTGCTGCTGGCATTCAACCAAATTGCCAATAACGCAGGGATGTTGCGTTATACCTCAGGCGGCAACTTCAAGATTCCTCTCGTGATTCGTGGCCCTGGCGGTGTAGGCCGTCAATTGGGTGCTGAACACTCTCAGCGTCTAGAAGCTTATTTTCAGGGCGTACCAGGTCTGAGAATGGTGGCCTGCTCCACGCCCTACAATGCGAAGGGGTTGCTCAAGGCTGCGATTCGTGACGACAACCCAGTGCTGTTCTTCGAGCATGTGTTGCTTTACAACCTGAAGCAAGATCTACCTACAGAAGAGTATGTGCTGCCTCTCGATAAAGCTGAGGTGGTACGAGAAGGGAAGGATGTGACTATTCTGACCTATTCTCGGATGCGGCACCATGTCACTCAAGCAGTCAAAACTCTTGAAAAAGAAGGGTTTGACCCTGAAGTGATTGACCTGATTTCCTTGAAGCCTATTGATTACACCACAGTAGGAGCTTCTATCCGCAAGACCCACCGCGTGATCATTGTGGAAGAGTGTATGAAGTCTGGTGGGATCGGGGCTGAGTTAAGTGCCTCTATCATGGATCGCTTCTTTGATGAGTTGGATGCTCCGGTTGTGCGGTTAGCCTCCCAGGATATTCCAACCCCTTACAACGGTATTCTGGAAAACCTGACTATCGTGCAGCCGCAACAAATTGTTGAAGCGGTACAGAAAATTATGGCTAACCAGATTTAAATCTGTTGGCCCGACCACGGCTTCTTCAAGAAGTTGTAAATCTGATACAAATAGCCCCCAGTTCTTAAAGGTAACTGGGGGCTGTTTTGATCCTCGGATTCTGCTCAGGTCTCGTCTGAGTCTTTCTCGGGTTTCAGTAGGGGGAAGGCGATCACATCACGGATGCTGGCAGAATCCGTCAGCAGCATGGCCAGGCGATCGATGCCCATGCCCATGCCTACTGTAGGTGGCATTCCGTATTCCAGGGCCAGCAGGAAGTCCTCATCGACTCCCTGGGCTTCCAGATCGCCCGCGGCTTTACGGGCAGCCTGGGCTTCAAAGCGATCGCGCTGATCAATCGGATCGGTCAACTCCGAGAATCCGTTAGCCGTTTCACGACCGACAATGAACAGCTCAAATCGTTCGACCAAACCCGGCTTGCTGCGGTGAGGTTTCGCCAGAGGAGAAATTTCAACAGGATAGTCGGTTACAAAGGTCGGTTGAATCAAATTAGGTTCAACAGTTTGCTCGAATGCCTCATTCAGTACGCGACCGATCGCATCACACTTGTCGACATCCTTAATGCCGGCTTTCTTCGCAGCGGCTTTAGCATCGTCCAGGTTTTGGAACTGGGCAAAGTTAATGCCAGTGCTTTCCTGCACCAGTTCATGCATCGTCGCCCGTCGCCAGGGTAGGGTTAAGTCTACCGCCTGCCCCTGATAGGAGATTTGGAGGGTGCCGACGATTTCTTGAGCGACCGTCGCAATCAGGTTTTCGGTCATCTCCATCATGTCGTGGTAGTCACCGAACGCTTGATAAACCTCGATGGAGGTGAACTCCGGGTTATGCCGGGTTGAGACACCTTCATTCCGAAAAATACGACCGATCTCGAACACGCGCTCAAATCCACCCACCACGAGTCGCTTCAAGTGCAACTCTGTGGCGATGCGGAGGTATAACTCCATTTCGAGAGTGTTGTGGTAAGTGATGAAAGGCCGGGCATCGGCTCCACCAGCCTCTGATTGCAGAACCGGGGTTTCAATTTCCAGAAAGTCCTGATCTGTCAGGAAGCGGCGGATAGCGGTAGTGATTTGGGCACGTCGCCGGAAGGTCTCACGCACTTCAGGGTTAACGATGAGATCGACGTACCGCTGGCGGTAGCGCTTCTCAACGTCCGTGAGGCCATGCCACTTGTCGGGTAGGGGTTGCAGCGATTTAGTCAGCAGGCTATAGCGCTGTACAAAGACGGAGAGTTCGCCCTTTTCGGTACGGCGTAAAGTCCCCTTGACGCCCAGGAAGTCTCCGGCGTCGGTCAGTTGCTTCAGGTGTTCAAAGGCATCGGAGTCCGTATCGGCCATGCCTTCCTGAATGGCTTTTTTATCCAGATAAAGCTGGATAGTGCCGCTTTCGTCTTGCAGGGTGAAGAAGGCGAGTTTGCCGAAGACGCGCCGATTAAGGATGCGCCCAGCAATGGAAACGGTGTCTTGAACCTCTTCCCCGTTACCCAGATCCGCGTATTTTTCTTGCAATGGGGCAGCCTGGTGGGTAACCTCCCACTTATAGGCATAGGGATTGAAGCCCAGTTCTCTGAGCTTTTCGGCTTTGGCGAGGCGGGCGGCACGGAGATCGTCGGAAGACATTAGAAGTAGTTAATCTTTTTGATGGGAAAACTGGTAGGCACCGACCGCGGAAAGGGCGATCGCCGCCAACATCAGCACTGGAATACTGTACCAGGGAAAGCGGGACAACGGCAGATACGCCGCTGCTCGGAGGCTGATGCTGGTGTAAGTCAGGGGCAGCAGATAGACAACCGTTTTGAGAACCGCAGGCAAGGTGGCCGGATCGAAAAAAGTTGCCCCCAAAAATGACATGGGCACGATCAAGAAGTTGTTGAGCAATCCAACCCCTTCCAGGGATTTAACATTCAATCCGACGATGACGCCTAACCCTGCAAATACAGCACAGTTCAGAACGAGCATCAGTAGAAATAGAGGGCTCAGGAAATGCCAGTTGCCCGTGACGACGAGGGCGATCGCAATCACAGAACCCGAGGTCAGCAGCCCCCGCAGCACTCCTGCTAGCATCTTGCCCAAAAATAGAGCAAGGGGATGTACGGGTAACAGCAGAACTTCCTCAAAGGTTTTACTGTAGAGTCGCTCACCGCAGATAGAGAAAGTTGTACCGCCGAAGCTGATGGTCATGGATGAGAGAGCTACCATCCCCGGCAGAATGAACTCCAGATAGTTGTCTCCGGCAGGGGGCTGAACAGCTTGATCCAATGCACTTCCCAGCCCTAACCCGAAGGCGAGGATATAAATCAGGGGAGAGATTAAACCTGACGCGATGACCTGGGTAATGCGTACACGCAAGTCAAGCCAATCGCCCCAAAAAACGGTCAGGCTGTCCCGAAAAATGCCAGGAATGAGCGCCAGGGGCGAGGGTTGAGTAGCAGGAAAGGAGGTTTGGGCGGCCACGGTGTCAGGTTTTGATTACGGACTAGATGTTATTTAATGTAAACAATTTTGACGTCGATGATAAGGTGCCCCCAAGCTGCCCTCTCCCCGGATGCCCCGATCGATCGCTATACTGGACTTTAAAGTGGCTGCGGATCTTCGTAGCGCTCTACCCCTGCAAACCGTTAGTGGTTGCTTTACAAAACTGCCATGAGACGACGCCCACCTTCCCCTCCGCCTCGATCCTCTTCCCAACGACCGTCTATGGACAAGCCACCCAACAAATCTCCGCTGACCTCTGCATTTAACTATGCCAGCGTGGCTGTCATGGCGGCCATTTTTATTCTCGGGATCGGTATGGGCATCGCCTTTAGTTCGACAGCGAACTTTGGCCCCGAAAATATTGCCTCCCGTGAAGCGATCGACCGTAGTGCACCCAACCCAGAAATTTGTGCCCAGTATGGCGCCAGTGCTATCACGATGAATATGCGGGCTTTTGTCACCTTAAACCCGTTTAACGTCTATATTTCTCAGCCTTCAATGGAACCCGGATGTGTGTTGCGAAGCACCAACTGGTCAATTTTGGAGAAGCAGAATTTAGTAACCAATGATGATGTAAGGGATTGCCGTCAGCGGCTGAATACCTTTGGCTTCACAGGCGAGCTGAATCGGCCTAACGAGAAGCCCAAGATTGATTGTGTCTATCAAAATGATGCAGCCAAGAATCTCTTCTTGAATCAGCCCGGGTTTGGTACGACGACCACTCCCCCTGCAGCCGAGCGCTTCTAACGGCTCATTCGAAACTCAACAAAAAGCAGTGGGAGATGCTAACAGCATCTCCCACTGCTTTTTGTTCTTCAAAGGCTTACTTCCCTGTAGGAGGGTCACTCAGGACAACCTGATTCCGGCCTCGGGCTTTGGCTCGGAGGAGGTTTTGGTCGGCTCGGTGGAGCAGGCTAACGCCACGGTTGTCGTCAGTGCTTTGAAGGGATGACACCCCGGCACTAATAGTAATGGTTAGTTCTAAGCTATCGCTGATACTGAAGGGTTGGCTGCTGATCAGATCACAGATGCGGGTTGCGATCGCCCCCACCTCATCGGCTCCTGTATCACTCAGTAGAATAACGAACTCTTCACCTCCGTACCGGAAGGGGGTGTCGTAGAAGCGCAAATTATGGCGTAGTCGGGCAGATACCAGTTTTAGGGCGCGATCGCCCACTACGTGCCCATAGGTATCATTAATTCGTTTGAAATAATCAATATCTAGCATCAACAGGCTGATCGGCACCTCACGATCGCGGCTGTTTTGGATCTGACGGGGTAGTTCCCATTCGAAGGCACGACGATTATTCAACTCGGTGAGGGGATCAACGAGGGCGATCGCCGACAGCAAATCGTTAGTACGCATCAAATCTCGATGGTTTTGTACCCGCTGTTGGCCGGCGTGAAGCTGTGCGTAAAGCCGTTGCAGGACAAGAGGATCGCATCTTTCTAGGGCAAGCGATTCAGGTTGCAAGGGAATGGGTAGATTCAACAGGGCATCTGCTCCCATCTGCAACGCCTGAATCTCAGCCTGGAGTAACAAGGTCGGATCTGAAAGCTGCATATGACCAAGCGTTGGGGCTGTTTGAATCACAATGCAGTAAATCCAGGCAAGCTGGCTTTGAGATTTAATTTGTTGGCACAGGTCAAGGACACCCAGTTCACTGGCCTGAAGCAGTAATAAGTCGGGCTGTTGGGCCTGCACGAGTGACATCGCTTCACGAGGATGAGACGCCACTTGAATTGCAAAGATCGATAACTTCTCTACCAAGCTTGAAAAGGTATCGACAAAGTCATCGCTACCAACGATTAAGATTGAAGCATCCATTGGTCTGGGAGGCACACTCCAGGCAGTATGTCAAGGATTCCGTACAGTTAAATCCAGATGTGGGGGTACATAAGGCAAGCGGTGGCAACCGAGACGCTTCGTTAGCGTATGGACTGTAGGAGTTAGAACCAGGCAAGTAATAATGGGAAATCAGTAGACCCTTGAGATACCAAACCGGGGCCATGAAAACCCAGTCGTGCTATGGGGCAAAGGCCGCGGATATCCATGGCTACAAATTGTTAGGAAAATATTACGGAACGGTTGCGGATCTCAGATACATACCCTGTAGACAGCAATTATTGCCCGAGAACTCCATACGCTTCACAAGCAGGTAAAAGCGTCTCCTCAAAGGGCTAACTGAATGTTCACTCCAGTCGGCCTATCTAGAGTTAGACGTGAGGATTGCTCGTTCGTACGGCATCATGGAAGGAGAAGATTAGGGATATATTTTCAGTCTAAAGATGACCCTGAGATGTCTGCCGTAAATTCCCATATTACGTTAATGCCATAGGGGTTTTATACCCTTGCAGGAATTCTTAGAGCTTTTTCTTTAGTGAAAAACTCCATCTGAACCCATTGTCGACCCAGATCCTTCTTAGCCTGACCTATTGATACGACCAGGAAAACCCATGTCTACTGCCCTGCCCACTACCAACATCCCAATGCTGACTGGCTCTGAAATTCGCCAAACCTTCTTGAATTTCTACGCTGAGCGGGGGCATCAGATTCTGCCTAGTGCTTCCCTGGTGCCCGAAGATCCCACGGTGCTGCTGACCATTGCGGGGATGTTGCCGTTTAAGCCGATTTTCCTGGGGCAGCGTACCTCCGAGTTCCCCCGAGCCACCACATCTCAGAAGTGCATTCGTACCAACGATATTGAGAATGTGGGGCGTACGGCGCGGCACCACACCTTCTTTGAGATGCTAGGTAATTTCAGCTTTGGGGATTATTTCAAGGAGAAAGCGATCGCCTGGGCCTGGGAACTCTCCACCGACGTGTTCAAGCTTCCGGCTGATCGATTAGTGGTGAGCGTATTTGAAGACGATGACGAAGCCTTTGCTATCTGGCGCGATCAGGTTGGCGTACCTCCGCATCGCATCATTCGCATGGGAGCTGACGATAACTTCTGGGTTTCTGGCCCCACCGGCCCTTGCGGCCCCTGCTCTGAGATCTACTATGATTTCCATCCTGAGCGGGGCGATGACCACATTGATCTGGAAGACGATACTCGCTTCATCGAGTTCTATAACCTGGTGTTCATGCAGTTCAACCGGGATGCTGCCGGGGCTCTGACTCCCCTGGCTGCGAAGAACATTGATACGGGGCTGGGTCTGGAGCGAATGGCCCAAATTCTCCAGCGCAAGCCCAATAACTACGAAACGGATCTGATCTTCCCCATTGTTGAGAAGGCAGCGGAGATCGCAGGGCTGCAATATGCGGCGTGTGATGAAACGGCCAAGGTATCCCTCAAGGTGATTGGCGATCATGTGCGCTCGGTCGTTCAGATGATTGCTGATGGCATTACCGCTTCAAACCTGGGACGGGGCTATATTCTGCGGCGCTTGATTCGGCGGGTGGTGCGCCATGGGCGTTTGCTTGGTATTGAGCAGCCCTTTATTACTCAAGTGGCGGAGGTGGCGATCGCCCTGAGCGAAGCGCCTTACCCCAATGTGCGCCAGCGAGAAAAAGCTATCCTGAGCGAACTGCAATTAGAAGAAGCTCGTTTCCTGGAAACGCTGGATCGGGGCGAGAAGCTATTGGCGGATATTTTGTCTCAGGTTCCGCAAGGTGGGCAGGTGTCGGGCCGTGATGCCTTCGTTCTATACGACACCTACGGCTTCCCCTTAGAGCTGACCCAGGAGATTGCCGAAGAACAGGGCCGCACTGTCGATGTCGAAGGGTTTGAAGCCGCCATGGAGGAGCAGCGCGATCGCTCCCGTGAAGCCCACGAAACCATTGACTTGACGGTGCAAGGTTCCCTCGACAAGCTGGCCGAGAACCTGCACGAAACCCAGTTTTTAGGTTACACCGAGGTCAACAGTCCTGCCGAGGTTAAATTGCTGCTGGTCGGAGGCCAACCGACTGAGGTCGCCGAGGCTGGAACCAGCGTTCAGGTGGTGCTGGATCGCACTCCCTTTTATGCGGAGTCTGGAGGACAGATTGGCGATCGCGGCTACCTCTCAGGCGACCAGATTGTGGTGCGGGTTGAAGATGTGAAGAAGGATGGGGCGATCTTCGTTCACTTTGGCCGCGTTGAGCGGGGGACGCTGAAGACAGGCGATCGCCTCACGGCTCAGATTGACCTGGCCTGCCGCCGTCGGGCTCAGGCTAACCATACGGCAACTCATCTGCTCCAGGCCGCTCTGAAGAAGCTAGTTGACGAGAATATCGGGCAGCAAGGCTCTCTGGTTGCCTTCGACCGTCTGCGCTTTGACTTCAACTTCAACCGTGCCCTCACCCTGGAGGAAATTGAACAGATTGAGGAACAGGTGAATGCCTGGATCGCAGAATCCCATGGGGCGCACGTGACTGTGATGCCGTTGACGGAGGCGAAAGCCAAGGGCGCGACCGCCATGTTTGGTGAGAAGTATGGGGATGAGGTGCGCGTCATTGACTTCCCAGGTGTCTCTATGGAGTTGTGCGGGGGAACCCACGTCCACAACACCGCTGAAATCGGTCTGTTCAAGATTATTTCCGAAACGGGTGTGGCGGCTGGAATTCGCCGGATCGAGGCGGTTGCAGGTCCCGCAGTGCTGGAGTATCTGAACGTGCGCGATAAGGTGGTGCGAGAGTTGAGCGATCGCTTCAAAGCGAAGCCCGAGGAACTCACTGATCGGGTCACGGCCATTCAGGAGGAACTGAAGGCGACCCAGAAACAACTGGATGCGGCGAAGGCTGAACTGGCTCTAGCAAAATCTGACCAACTCCTCGATCAGGCAGAAACCGTCGGCTCCTTTAAGGTGCTGGTGGCAGAAATGCCCGGTGCTGATGCTGACTCCCTCAAGACCGCTGCGGAGCGTTTGCTGCAAAAGCTGGGTGAAGGGGCAGTATTCTTGGGAGCTTCCCCTGAAGCGGAAAAGGTGAACTTGATTGCAGCTTTCAGCCCTGGGGTGAACCAGAAAGGGGTACAGGCTGGTAAGTTCATTGGGGCGATCGCCAAGCTCTGCGGTGGCGGCGGCGGTGGCCGTCCTAATTTTGCCCAGGCCGGTGGGCGCGATGCCTCTAAGCTGCCTGAGGCTTTAGCCGAAGCTAAGCGCCAGCTGACAGAGCAGTTGGGTTAATTTCAGACAAGAACGAGGGTAAACACACGATAAAAAGTGGTGTAGCACAAAGCGCTGCACCACTTTTTATCGTCAGCACAACGACACGATATTAGTAAGCCTGGTCATCTGCCCAAGTGCGAAATGCTCGATAGGCCTCATTTTGAGTGGGATAGGTGTCCGTCCTACGAATTGCTGTGCAGTCATTTTGTGGCCAGTATACAAGGTAGAAGTCGTTACTCCGATCCTCCTGGATAATGTCATAGCCCCAACGAGAGCTAATTGAGCCACTGGCAACTTCGCGATCGCCCTCAGAAATTGTGTAGCACTCCGCTGCAGACTCCTGTGCTACCGCTGCTCGGGTTGTTGAGTTTGCTGTTGCCATATAACCCGGTGAAGCATTGGACTGAGAGAGACTTTGAGCTGCTCGGTCCCAGTTCAACTCAGAATTGGAAGTTGCGGCGACCTCAGGGGTATTTGCTACAGCTAATAGGGTTTGGCACTGGGTATGTCCCGATCGATCAAAGACAGTTTGAGCAGCGCGGTAGGCTTCAAATTGACGGCGCAACTGTAGATAGGATTGGCGATCGCTCGACGACACGCTATCCTGCCCTATGATCTGACTTGTGAGCCGAATTGCCGTCGTCCAATCATTCAAACAAACAGAAGTTTGTAGGGCAGTAGTCAAATCGGATAGCGATAGATTTTGGGCCGAAACCCTAACAAAATTGCCCGGTAGCAATCCACAGACAACGGAGAGCCCCAGGGCCAGGGAAAAATGCTTCAACATGGTTTTGAGAGACACCCAAACAGTTCTGGCTTAGTGATGACGTGCAGCGCTGCTCAGCACAGGACAAAAATTCAAACCTTGCTAAAAACTGGATTTTTTTGTTGCGGCGGCTTCACCGCAACGAAAAATAGGTTTTAGAGATTTTGTTTTGTACTGAGACAGAGCACACATAATCACCTTGCTCAATTTATCGGGGAGAGAATTGAGAAAACACGGTTAGAAATACGGATTGGAAGGGTTAGAGAAAACCACATTCAGTAGTTATTCTGATCGGGCGATCGTCGCAATGATGTGAGGGGGATAGGGGCTAAGCACTCATCCGACCCTGTTGATCTAGAGCCGTGGCCAGGTTCGTTAGAGCGATTACAAGCAATGCCTGTAATCGCTCTAACGAACCTGGCCATAGCCATAGGAGCTGAGCGTAAACCGTTATGCTGGATAGGTTGAGCTATGGATGTAGGGGCGATCGCCCACCCAAACCCGATGGAACCGATTCATGTCATAGGTGGTGGACTGGCTGGAACCGAAGCGGCCTGGCAAATTGCGCGAGCAGGATTGCCGGTGGTGTTGCATGAAATGCGCCCTGAGCGGCAGTCTCCTGCTCACCACTCCGAGCACTTGGCCGAGTTAGTATGCAGCAACTCCTTTGGCGCGCAGGCCACAGATCGGGCCTCGGGGCTTCTGCATGAGGAGTTGCGGCGGCTCGGTTCCGTGGTGATTGCCAAGGCAGATGAGCATCAGGTGCCTGCCGGGGGTGCGCTGGCAGTCGATCGGGCCGTCTTTAGTGAAGATTTGACCACAACCCTGGCTCAGCATCCCTTGATCGAATTGCGACGGGGCGAGGTGACTCAGATTCCAACAGAGGGAGTGGTGGTCTTGACGACGGGTCCACTCACGAGCGAAGCTCTGTCAGCAGATTTACAGCGGCTCACTGGGCAGAATTACTTGAGCTTTTTTGATGCAGCCAGCCCAATTGTCGTGGGGGAGAGCATCAATCAAGACATTGCCTTCATGGCGTCTCGCTACGACCGCGGTGAAGCGGCTTACCTCAACTGCCCCATGAACCGGGATCAGTATCTCCACTTCTGGCAGGAGCTATGTCAGGCAGAACAGGCAGAGCTGAAGGATTTTGAGCGAGAGACCGCCAAGTTTTTTGAGGGCTGCTTGCCGATTGAGGAGATGGCAAAGCGAGGCGAGGACACCATGCGCTATGGCCCTCTAAAACCCGTGGGTCTATTTGATGCCCGCTTTGGAGATTTCAAAGACCCGGCAAACCGGGACAAGAAGCCCTATGCAGTAGTGCAGCTGCGCCAGGAGGACAAAGCTGGTCAGCTGTGGAACATGGTGGGCTTTCAGACCAACTTGCGGTGGGGCGAACAGAAGCGCGTCTTCCAGCTGATTCCTGGTCTAGAGAATGCTGAGTTCGTGCGGATGGGGGTGATGCACCGCAACACCTTTATCAATTCACCAGAGTTGTTGAGTGCGGGTCTTCAGTTCCATCAGCGTCCAACGTTGCTAGCGGCGGGGCAATTGGTCGGAACTGAAGGATACACGGCGGCTGTCGCAGGAGGCTGGTTAGCTGGGACTAATGCCGCTCGTGTTGCCCTGGGGCGTGAGTTGCTAACTATGCCAGTTTCCACAATGATGGGAGCAATGTTTGACTTCATCAGCTCGGCTGAGCCAAAGCATTTTCAGCCGATGCCACCCAACTTTGGAATTCTTCCAACCCTGCCGACGAAGGTGCGGGATAAGCGAGAGCGGTATGGGCAATATCGCGATCGCTCCTTCCAAGATCTTTCTACCTGGGCCAATGCTCATGGTTTGGCATTGCGATTACCTGAGGTTGTGGCGATCGCTTAAGGGACTTGCTGTCAAATGAAATCTCGGAGAAGGGGGTGCAGGCTTTGCCCATAGCCCCCTTCTTCGGGATTTTTATTTTTTGCTAAGCCCTAATCGCATAGCGCTGAAAGAGACAGCCTTTAGACCTCCTGCGTAAATCGTTGCGCGGCTGCACCGCGCAATGATTCACGCTTTAGAAATCGATTCATGCAGGAGGTCTTTTATCTGGCAGCTAGGTAGGAACCTCTATAAAAACATCCCTTCGGCAGACCGCCCGTGGTAGGGATGCGATCCTATATGAGTAAGCAAACCTGGAGAAAATCCGGACAATAGGCTGTGGATGTCGTGCATCGAGATGCTTCATGTTGAGATTTCGACCGAAACGATTCCTTGGCCTACTCTTGTTGGGGCTGGTAATGACAGGCTTGATGGGGCTGACAGGACCGCTAGCTCAAGCTCAGGTACCGCTTCCCGCCCTATCGCCGTCACCCGCGCCGAGTGAGGTATTGGGACCACCGGACAATGTGCGCCGGGTAGGCAATGTTGAATTGGCCCCCGTCATCCTGGATGGGGAACGGTTATTTGACGTAGTCGCTCCTACAATCCTGGACCGGAATAATTTGGGGGGGCGAACCCCGGTAGAGGTGCGGGCTCAGCGCATTCGGGAGAACCTGGACTATATCCTATCGTTGAAAGAATTTTCTCTGCTCGACAACGAGATGGAGTATGGCACTCGCTTTGATCCAAAGACCCTTGCTGTTGGGGTAGCGCCTCTCAGTGGCCAAACGGTTGTGGCTGCGAGTGATGCTGACCATCCAGAGCCGCAAATCCTTCTGACGGTGACAGAGCAGGATGCCAACTATTACGGCCTCTCTCGTACGCAGTTGGCAGAGCGGTGGCGCGATCGCCTCCAAACCGCTCTCCTCGACGCCTTAAAATCGCGACAACCAGAAGCCATAGCCCGCTGGGTGTGGTTAGCCCTGATTATTGTGTTGGGTCTGCTGCTACTCAGCCTGCTGGGTTTTGTGGGGGTTAAGCGGCTCAATCATCGCCGTCAGGCTTTAAAAGAACGGCAATCTGCTGCTTCGTCTCCTGTGCCACCCCAGGCACCCACGGAAGGAGACCCCGATCCGGCATTCCTGCTAGATTTTCCTGAAACTCTGAAGCGCTACTTTGATTTGGATCAACGCTTGCGCTGGTTAGATCTGTTGCGCTGGTTGCTAATTTGGGCCGGAGTTTTGGCCTGGTTGGTGGGAATTGCCATCCTGGTGGAAGAGTTGCCGCTGATGCAGGTCACAGCCCTGGAGGTATTGCTGGCACCTCTGACCATTGTGCTGGTGTGGGGAGCTACCGGGTTAGTGAATCGGTTGGCAGACATTGGGATCAACCGTCTCATGGCGTTGTGGCGTATCCAGGGGGGTGGGGGAGATATGCAGCGGCGATCGCTCCGCATCACCACCATCACCAATGTACTGAAAGGGCTAAAAACATTTCTGGTCTACCTGCTGGCAGTATTGATTATTCTCGAAACCCTGGGCTTTAGTACCCAGTCGGTATTGGCATTTGGGGCGATTATAGGATTTGCTGTGTCCCTGGCTTCCCAAAACCTGATCCGTGATCTCGTGAACGGCTTTCTGATTCTGCTAGAAGACCAGTACGCGATTGGGGATGTGATTTCTGTGGATAATGCCGCTGGGTTGGTTGAGAACCTGAACCTGCGTACGACCCATCTTCGCAATGGAGAAGGGCGTTTGATTATTTTGCCCAACAGCTTGATCAACCGGGTCGAAAATCTAACTCGCTCCTGGGCTCGGGTCGATCACACGATTGAACTGGCTCTCAGCACAGATGTTAATAAAGGTTTGCAGGTGATCCGGGATGTGGCTCAGGGACTATATGACGACCCCAAATGGCAACCTTTATTGGTGGAGCCGCCGGAGGTCTTGGGTGTAGAAAATATTACGTCTACAGGCATCCTGATCCGCACCTGGATTAAGACTCAACCCTTGCAGCAATGGGCTGTAGGCCGAGAATTTCGGTTCCGCCTGAAATTGGCTTTGGATCAGGAGAATATCTATGTGGGTAATGTGCAACAACTGCTGTTGCACTCTGGACCCGAGGATCAGGAAGAGCTTGAGGGGGTGAATGGCGATCGCCCTCAACCCAGCTCAATATTTAAGCCTTAACCTCCACAACCTGAACTCAGCCATAATTTTGATGGGGCAGCCCATTGCGTTGCCCCATCAAAATCCATTTTTGCCTACGTTTCGCGCAAAAATGGGTAAGCAGATGCTCCCGAATTGACGTGTTAAATGGCCAAAATTTCTTCGATATCTGGCGATGCTTCGTCGGAGTCGGCTACAGGGGCAGCTTCGGCATAAACTACCTGGTCAAGACTTACGCCTTCCATCATCGTCCCTTCCAGGTTGGCATCCTGTAAGTTTGCACCTTCCACTTGAGCATTCTGAAGATTAGCACCGCTTAAGTTCGCACTGTTCAGATTGGCTCTGGTCAGGTTGGCTCGCTGTAATTTTGCTCCCAACAGGTCAGCCCCACTCAGGTCGGCCCCACTCAGATTAACTTCTCCTAAATCAGCGCGATTCAGCCGGATGCCGGCCAGATTCCCTCCTGAGAGATTTGCCTGAGACAGTTTGGCTCCTATCAATCGGGCATAGCTGAGATTGGCTCCACTCAGATTGGTGGCTCTCAGATTGGCCCGGCTCAAATCAGCCCGGTTCAAGTCAGCACCACTCAACGTTGCCTGGGTTAGAGTCACGGTGCTCAGGTCGGCTCCGCTCAGGTTGGCCTGAGTAAGATTGGCCTCTGTCAAATTAGCCTGGCCCAAGTCTGAGCGGTTCAGTACCGCCTGGGAGAGGTTCGCTCCTGTTAAATCGGCCTCTCGCAGATAGCAGCCCAGGAGATTGGCCCCTTGCAGATCTGCTCCACTGAGATTCGCAGCTCCTAGCTCGGCTCCACTTAAATCAGCCTGACAGAGAGTCGCGTGCTCAAGATTGGCTCGGCTAAGATTAGCCCCCGCTAGAATGGAATCCGAAAGATTAGCCCGACTGAGATTAGCATCCTGTAAATCATTCTGGATGAGATTAATCTGGCTGAGGTCGGGAATTACGCTAGGGTTGTCGTCCCGCCAGCGGTTCCAGTGGTTGATACTTTGCCGGAGTAAGGAGAGGTGCTCTGGATTTGCCATGGCGAACGCCTGTGAAAGATATGCGAGTCTATAGGAATATATCCAGCGGTATCATTCAATCGCCAGGACACAGCGTTGATGTAACCGTTATCTGACATTTCTCGCATCTTGTCTATGGTGGGTACGTTATTCTAGCTAGGAGCCCTGCCGGGGATACTTCATCGTCGGGATGCGATGCAGCGTTTGCCTCGTCAGGAATCGATACATAACAACACTGATGAAAGAGTTTTGGGGTTTGTCATGAAACTGGCGGAGCGGGTAGATCGGGTGTCACCGTCGATGACGTTGGTCATTGATGCTAAGGCAAAGGCAATGAAGGCCGAAGGTGTCAACGTCTGTAGCTTCAGCGCCGGGGAGCCCGATTTTGATACACCAGCCCACATCGTAGAGGCCGCGAAGGCAGCCCTCGATCAGGGCAAAACCCGTTACGGCCCCGCTGTTGGAGAACTGAAGCTGCGGGAAGCGATCGCCCAAAAGCTCCAGCGCGATAATCAACTTTGCTATGGCGTTGACAATATTCTGGTGACCAACGGTGGCAAACAATCTCTCTATAACCTGGCTCAGGTGTTTCTAGAGCCAGGCGACGAGGTGATCATTCCAGCTCCCTACTGGGTCAGTTATCCCGAAATGGTGAAGCTGGCCGGAGCTACCCCTGTCATTGTTTCCACCACTGTGGAACAAAACTTTAAAATAACACCGGAGCAATTGCGGCAGGCTATTACTCCCAAGACAAAGTTGTTTGTTTTCAACTCACCCTCAAATCCGACCGGGATGGTTTATACGCCCGAGGAGGTGAAGGCGATCGCCCAGGTGATTGTCGATGCGAACATCTATGTTGTCGCTGACGAAATCTACGAAAAAATTCTCTACGATGGAGCCACTCACCTCAGCATGGGTGCCGTTGGGCCAGAAATTTACGAACGTACCATTGTCAGCAGCGGTTTTGCTAAAACCTATGCCATGACGGGCTGGCGCATCGGTTTTCTGGCAGGGCCACAACCTCTGATTAAAGCGGCTACGAAGCTCCAAAGTCATTCCACATCGAATGTGTGTACGTTTGCTCAGTATGGGGCGATCGCTGCTTACGACGGTCCTCAGGACTGTGTTCAGACCATGTTGACAGCCTTTGCAAAGCGTCGTGAAGTCATGCATGAACGGCTCAATGCAATGCCCGGTCTGACCTGCTTAAAACCAGATGGCGCATTCTATATGCTGCCCAGCATTCGAGACACCGGAATGACCTCTCTCGACTTCTGCAACGCTCTTTTAGATGAATATCAGGTCGCTGCGGTACCGGGGATTGCGTTTGGGGCAGACGATTGCATTCGTTTATCCTATGCAACCAGCATGGAGATGATCGAAGAGGGGATGGATAGGCTATCCAAGTTTTTGCATAAGCTCTAACTTTAACGAGAGGGGGAGCTTGGCTCCCCCTCTCGTTTGTTGTCCTCACACCACCGGGACATGTGTAGCTCGTGTTGTCCTCACACCACCGGGACATCTGTAGACAATTTGTTGTCCGTTAGCTCTGAACCACTGGAGCACTCAGGCTTACTGGAGTTGCGTCACCTCCTGCCAAAATGTTGGGGAAGTGGTGCGTGTTGGGTGCATGCATGGCCTGAATTCCTAGCATGGCTCGATTGACAAGATCCGCATCGGTAGGAATCACTTTACCTTGACTATCGAGAATGGATTGATTGAAGTTAAAGCCGTTTAAATTGAAGGCCATAACACCAACCCCAGCAGCAGCAACCCAAACGCCAACTGTTGGGAGAGCAGCCATCAGAAAGTGAACGACACGGCTATTTCGGAAGGCGGTAGCAGGGATCAACAAGCGGCCCAGGTACCCTGCGTGCCCTGCCAACAAATTGTAAGTGGTTTCCTGTTGTCCAAACCGGTAGCCCATGTTGGCGGATTCCAGGTCAGAGGTTGTGCGAATCAGGCTGGCAGATACGAGAGAACCATGCACAGAGCTGAGCATAGCTCCGCCTAATACCCCAGTAACGCCGAGCATGTGCAGCGGGTGCATCAGGATGTTGTGATCGGCCTGGAAAGCAAACATGAAGTTGAAGGTGCCCGAAATGCCCAGGGGCAATCCTTCCGAGAAACTGCCCTGACCTATGGGATAGATCAGCAGCACGCTAGTGGCGGCCAGGACGGGAGCGGAGAAGGCGATCGCTACCCAAGGCCGCATCCCCAGGCGGTAACTCAACTCCCACTGTCGTCCCAGGTAAGCAAAAATTCCAATTAGGAAGTGCAGCACAATCAGTTGATAAGGCCCACCGTTATAGAGCCACTCAGGAATTGATCCCGCTGCCCAGAGAGGGTAAAAGTGCAGTCCTATAGCGGCTGAGGTGGGGATTACGGCGGCAGTCAGAATATTATTGCCCCCTAGCAGCGAACCAATGATAGGTTCCCGAATTCCATCCAGATCGACGGGAGGAGCCGCAACGAAGGCAATGCTGAAGGCGATCGCTGCCGCTGCCAGGGTGGGAATCATCAGTACTCCAAACCAACCAACGTAGAGGCGATTGTTGGTGCTAGTAATCCATTCACAAAAATGATCCCAGGTCCTGAATACATCTAATTCAGGCCGATGTTGAATAGTGGTACTCATGATGACGTTTCCTCTGCGAGAGGTCACTTCACCCAGATCTATTCCATTCCATTTAAATTGATAGAAACGCAGAGAATGAGAGCATGTCTGAGCCCCAGAAACGGTAGATTTTTCGTGCAATGTGCCTACGAAAAATGTTCCATCAATGCCCTTTTAGGTGAATGAGGTAGGATGCAAAATTTGAGCGATCGCAAACAAAAGGCTTTGAAGTGTAATGCTTTGTTCGCAAATTAAGAATCGGAATTGGAGCGAACTGAAGTGAAGCCAATAATCTTAACTTTCCTAATTTTAGACCGATTGCCTCGTCTAGTTTGTAGAGAAACACTAAGTTTTATGGCACTTGTTTTATCCAAAGAATCACAAACAAAATAACCTGTAATTCTTTTTGGGGAAGGGGTGGTTGCGCCACCCCTTCCCCAAAAAGAATTACAGGTTAATAAATACGCGATCCAAGGTGGGCGCAGTTTTGCTTCCTTTGCAGGAAGTTCATCACCATATCTTTTTAACAGGAAAAAGTGTAGAACATTCGACGCATCCTCATACTGAATTAACGTCAGTTCGGGATAAGCCGAACCGCCCATTATTGCGTGCGCGACGCGCACGCAATAATGGGCTTTTTCGAGTGCCGCGCGAAGCGCGGCACTCGAAAAAGCCCTTAACCAGAACTGAGGTTGAATTACTATAAGAACCCGTTTGAAAAGGTTGATTATTCGTGTCTAAAGGGCACAGAAAACCAACCTTCTCAAACCAGTTTAGAAATCCGAGTTCAAGTTACCAGCCCTGGTCGTCTGTGTCCTGCGTCAACCCATCATCAGCTGCATCGGTTGGTTGCGAATCAAGCGTATCATCTGAGGTCTGAGTGTCATCCCAGCTATCGGTAGCTGCTTCAGCAGCGGGGGAAGCCTTCAGTTCTGCTGGGCGACTAGGAGGAACACCCAGTGTGGTAATCATTGTTTCAATGACCGTCTTTGCCAGAGGGGCTGCTACAGTCCCACCATAGGCGTTGTCTCCCTGAGGCTCGTCAACAACGACCAGGATGCTATAACGGGGAGCATCGGATGGAAAGAGGCTGACAAAACTGGTAATTCGTGCCGAGGAATCATATCCACCAGAGGCACTGGCTTTTTGGGCTGTACCTGTTTTTCCCGCAAGCCGATAGCCGGGGATTTGTGCGGCTTTTCCAGTGCCATCGTCTACCACGGCTTCCATCATCTTCAACACGGCCTGAGCCGTTGCTGTGGAGAAAACTCGGCGGGGAGCCGGCAGCTTGGGTTGCCATTGAAGTTTGTTGTTGGCGTCGTAGAGCCCGGTGACAACGTGAGGTGTCACTAACATGCCGCCATTGGCAATGCTGCTTTGAAGTTGAACCATTTGCAGCGGTGTCAGCGAAATTCCCTGACCAAAAGCAGTGGTTGCAGGTTCAATAGGGTCTGATAAAAATGTTTCCTTGTCCTTCAGGGTACTGGCGGTTTCAAAGGGTAGGTCGGTGCCTGTCACATCACCCAGGCCGATCTTCTCAAGCCAACCATAGTAGTCATTTGGCTTGAGCTGTTGCATCACCCGTACCATACCTACGTTGCTGGAGTTTTGGATGATTTGAGTGATAGTTTGCGGGCCTCGTGCCCCAGCGTAGGAGTAGTCGTTGTTCTGAATAGGCCATTCTCCAACGATAATTTGGCCTTCATCCACAAAGCTATCACTGGGCTTAACGGCCTTCGATTCTAGAGCGATCGCCACATTCACGGTCTTGAATGTAGAACCTGGCTCATACAGGTCGCTAACGGCCCAGTTGCGATAGCGATCTGCTGGGGACTTGTAGAATTGGTTGGGATCAAAAGTAGGTTCGGTGACCAACGAGATCAGGGAACCATCGCGCACATCCATCACCAGGACAGCTCCCCGCTTGGCACCATAGCTTTTGATGGTGTTTTGAAGGGCAATGCGGACCAGCCGTTGCAGCCGGCTATCAACCGTCAGGTGCAGACTCAATTCATCAGAGTGGGTCAGGTCTCCGGGGTCTGAACCGGGGAGGATTTCCCCCATGGCTGTACGCCGTAGCTCATACTTGCGGGGCTTGAGCTGAAGCTGCTCGTCAAAGCTATATTCAATGCCTGCCTGTCCCTTCTGCTCGCCATTGACAAAGCCAACAATTTCTCCAAACAAATTTTGCTGAGGGTAAAGCCGTTGTTGTTCTTCAATCAGCTCTAATCCATCCATCCGTAAGTCGCGGATCCGGTCAGCCATATCCTCGGGTAAGGCATATCCAGCTTCCAGCCCACTTTCCCCACTCTGAAAGAGTTGTACCAGGTCGCTCATTGGCTTGTTGATGATAGGAGACAGAGCCTGGGCAATGGCTTCCTTCGACTCCTTAAACAGCTTGGGGTGAGCATACAGTGTGTAAACCGGGCGATCCACCGCCAGAATATTGCCCAGGCGATCAACGATGGGTCGACGGGGCGGTGGTGAATTGAGCATGATGCTCTGCTGCGATTCAGCTTGCGCCTGTAAGCTCTCCGCATCAAATACCTGCAAACGTACCAGATTTGCAGCAAGCCCTACCATACTGACAAGCAGGATGGCCCATACGATAAGCAGCCGCGCCCTGGGATGATCCAGAGCTGAGGAGCGCGATGGCTTCACTGGCCGAGCACTACTCCCCATTCCCCTGGGTAAGCGTTCAGGGCGAACAGGGCGGGAGCGAAAGGATTGAACGCTGGGGCGGTGGGCACCCCGTGGAGCCGAGGTGGGCTTACGAGAGCCAGGGCGAATCATGAGTGGCTTAGGGCGAGGTTAGTAGGCAAAAGGACGAGCAGGTTCAACCTCGGGAGCGGGTGCAGACGCTGCTGTAGGAGCGATCGCCTCACTAGAAACGGGCGGCGGAGCATCCAAAAACACAGTCGTGTTTAAGTCAGAGGTGATCAGCCCACTATTGGGGTTGAGAGCCTGCTGGGCCAAATCATTTTTTAACACTTCATCGGCCGCCATAAGTTGACGTTCCTGCCGTTGTAGAGCTTCCAGCCGATGGTACTGCTGGCTCCAGAGCTGCTGGGTATAAACCGTCCAGCCATAGAATACGGCGGTCACTGCAATGACCAGAAAGGTCAGAGGTGTGGCAACCTGTTGCGCAAGCATTAACGTCCGCAGCCCCGCTGGCATGGACCGTGAAACGGGCAGAGACTGTACCGTGGGGGCACTATTCTGCCGCCGTCCGGGCGGAGCCAACCGTAAGTCTGCTGCTGAGGGACGTACAGCTAGGCTTGAGGGTTGTGTAGACCTGGGAGCCAGGGGCATTGGGCGGGAGGAGTTAATGGCCTGAAGTGAGCCATCCTGGCGTGACCGGGGCGATCGCGGATACGGTACCAGGGGCTTAGGAACAGCAGTCATAACCTCACTCCTTCAATAAATCCTTCAAATAAGCCGTATTTAGACAGACTCAAGAGCCCATTGATGCCGTCTTTTTTCCGCCTTGGAAAAGATTCCAAAGAGAGGACGGAATCAACAGAATCTAAAGCCGAGGAAGACTAAAGTTGCCCTCATCATAGTCCGTCTCTAGAAGTTTACTGATCTTTTCAAAGCTGGCAAGCAAATTTTTCAGAGAAATCAAAGGAGCGATAAAACCGAATGGGTTTAATAGTTTGCTCCTTGACACCATAGCCTGCTTTTTTTAATTTCCCGGTTCTCCCAATCACTTGATTGAACTGGGCTATCGAGGAACAATACGAATTTCAATTCGCCGATTTCGGGATGGATCCGGAGAATTGCCTGCGCCTGTTAATGGTTTAGTGTTGCCATAACCAACGGTCAGCCATGTGTAGCCAGCACCTAAGCGGCTTTGTAGATACCCTGTCACCGTACTAGCTTGCGCAAAGGATTGCTCCCGTTGCGCTTCAGCACTACCGCTCGCATCACTATGGGCTGCTACCCGCATGACCGCATTGGGATAAGCCTGTAAATCCTGAGCGATGCTGTCTAGAATGCCACGGGCAGCCGGTCGTAGCATCTGTCCGTTGGGCTCGAACAACGCATCGCTGGGTAGAGTGACCAGCAGAGTCCGCTCGCCCGCCGCAACGGGGCTCGTCTCTACGGGAGCCGCTGTTGGATCAATGCTCTGCTGTAAGCGTCGCAACCGGGCATCCAATGGCGCGGCGGTGGGCACGATCCCCAATTCGGTTTCCAGAGCGGTGGCGCGATCGCTCAAGGTTTGCAAATTTCCCTGAATCTGGTTAACTTCGGCTTGAGCCGTCTGGCGGGCTGAGGGAGCCAGGGTTAGTGGTGTTGGTGCTAACGATGGTTCTGCCGCAGGTTGGGTTGAGGGCTGAAATGGCATAACCCCCGTTTGCCGACGCGCATTCAAGTCTTCGACTTGCTGGAGCAGGCGCTCCGTGAGAGGCGGTTCGGCTACTGTGCCGGGGGCTAGTTGGGCGATCGCTATCCCAATCAGCCAAGCCAACCCACCACTGACCCCCAGTAACAGTAGACGAAATATAAGAGTTAAAACTCCTAAGGCCCGATTCTTGCGTCTGGAAGAAGGCTGAGTTGAGGGAGGAATTGCTTGGGTCTGAGACATGACAACAGTGCAAAGCGCAAGGGTGCAACAAGACAATGCAAGCAGCTAAAACAGGACATGCAGTGCTGCTATACGTCTACTCCGAATGGATTGCCTATGTCAAAACAAGACACCGAGGGTTGATTGTAGCACCGGGAAATAGTGAGGAAATCCATCTTCTGGCTTATGGGAAAACGGTAAATCAACGCTTTAATGGTGCTCAAATACCAGTTTGGATAACCGCTTCCATATTCCCACATCCTGTCCGGATTGGTGGCAAAGGGCGTCGTTAAGACTGGTAACGGTTTTTTCAGGGAAACCCCAGATCAATCGTCAATTAGACTACATTAGAGCAAATTCGATGGGGATCGTTGCGGTTTTCTCCGAGGCTTTTGAACCTGATTTGTATCGGTTTGAAGGCATACTCCGCTGCGACACCTAGGCATCGGGTAATGCACTCCTTTGTTTCCTGTTCTTGGCTATTTCGTGAGTTTCAATCTGGAGTTGAGGGATCACGTGTTTGTACGTGATTCGTTCATGCCCCTATTTCTCTTCCTCTCCGTCGGGCATCGACAATCGCCTGACACAATATCACTCCAATATCTGTGTTGAACGCCTGCATGTTGCTGTTGTGTTCAGCACAACTCCACTTCCCTCACGCCCTCACACTGCCATGCAACCGTCTATTCAACTCGATCCGCTGAACAGCCCTTTCCCAATTCCTTGGAATTGGGTGCTGGCCACGTTGTCTGACACCCGCAATTCTGTTTCTCGGATGCGCTATTTTCGCACCCAGTCGTTGCTATCGCCGGATGGGCGTTTTGCCGCCTACAGCCGGATTCAACTGGTGGTCGAATCTGACTTTACCCGGAGTCGGGTGAGTAGCGCAATGTTTGTTGAAGACTTGCAGACGGGAGACTTAAAGACGATCCCCATTACAGCCCCTTTTGCCGATAACCCCTTCATGCATGAAGCCGATCAGGAAACTTCTGGCACGATCGCTATCGTGATCCCCGTGGCCTGGTCTCCTGATGGCGATCGCATCCTGGCCCGTGAATTTGAATCGATGTTTGGCACCGGGTTAGCATCAGACTTCGCTGTAATCTGGGATCACCACACCAACCGCACTCACACCCTTGCTCCCAGTGGCATTGCCTATAGCAACGCTATCCTGTTGGGCTGGAGCCGCACTCATCCCAATCGGGCTCTCTTCCGAGCGGGAATGATGGGCGATCCCCAATGGGAACAATGGGCCGTTGATCCCAGCGGTACTACCGATCCCGCCCCAGAGGATCAACCCATTACGTTTGGGCAATACGTCAATCATGTGTGGGCAGGGCCCCAGGCTTATCGATAAGGGTTCTTAAAATGATGGAGTGTTGACAAAGCCAATATTCCATAACTAAAGAGTGGGGGTGGCAAAACCACCCCCACTCTGAGTTTTATTGAGCAGGCCGCCCATGCCATGGGCTGACCTGGACCGCCCCGCCGGGAGTAAAGACCACCCGAAAATCGGCAGACGGCTCAGGGGCATCGTTGCCCGTTGAGTTGTACTGCAAATCTCGGAGGGGAGTTTTGTCCATGTGTTGTACAGCCGCATCATTCACATAACGGAAGCCAAGAATGTCGCCGTTTTCAGCGGTACGAACACGGTAGACTAGCTCTTCAGGGAAATCTGAACCCTGAGTCCAGGCTTCATCCAAGCGATTGCGCAACTGATCCTGTAACTGGTCAACAACCTCGGGATCCGTAATTTCGTTATCCCGGGTCAACGCCTGGTTGAGGTTGCCAGCCGCAGCCGAGCGCCTTGGAGAAGGTGTTGCTGAGGCTTCCGTTGTTGGGCTTGTTCTGGGCCTAGGTGACGTTTCTGCCTCAGGCGATGAGCTCGCCTCCGGGCTGGAGGTCACCTCCGGACTGGGAGTTTCTTCAGGGCTGGAAGTTTCTTCAAGACTGGAAGTTTCTTCAGGGCTAGCAGTCGCCTCAGGGCTTGGAGAGGGGCTGGTTGCAGGAGAAGCACCGGGGAGAACTGCGGCTGTATTGGATACTGCAGCCGGCGATTCCTGCGCAGTGGGTTCCTGCTCCACGCGCCGCTCGGGAATGGGGAGGAAGAAGAGAGCGATCGCTGCTGCTGCCAGGCTGGTTAACCCCACTGCAATCGGTACAACACGCTTACCCACAGGCTCATGGGTAACGGCATACTGACGGGAAATGGGGGCTAGAGGAACGGTCAGGTCAGGAACCGTTTGCTGATCCGCCAACATTTGATCGAGCGCTTCTACCAGATCAAAAAGTTGTACCGTTTTCAGGTCTAGCTGAATGGTTCCAGGAGCGCCGATCGCAACTTGTCCATTACCTGCGGATGCATCCTCTTTTGACTGCACAGTTAGACGATGCACGTCTGGATTAACACGTTCTAGCCGTACCACTTCCCGATCCGCCCGATGGCTACCGGACGCCCCAGGGCTGTGAGGGTGCGGTACGCCGCTGAGAAACTCTTGGGCGTAGTTGCTTACAACGAGCACCAGGGAGTCGAGTAGCGATCGCCCCCCGGTAAGGGGCGGCTCTAGACCCAGCAGATTACACTCGACATGGGTAACGACGGAGAGAGGCGGACGGGGAGAGGTTTCAGTGCCGTCTGGGGCAAATCCTTCGACGACTAACTTACAGTTGGGCAGATTGTATTCACGCTGAATGGTCATGCCACCTCTCCATCAAACAGGCTAATCCACAGCCGCTGAGTACCTGAAATACCCGTGCAAAACAGCAGTTGACTCAGCAGAGAAAGGGCCAGACTGTTAAGTTTTTCATCCGTGTTGTAGGCCATGACCGCTGCCCGCTTGGGGTTCATCCGGGAGCGGAAATGGGCACGGAAACGTTCTAAATATTCGGATAAACGGAAGGAAGATTCTAGCGGAATGTTGCGTTCGTTCAGTTGCTCATAAGCTAGCAGTAACTGCCGGATCAGCACCGTGAGCCGCCGTGCCTGAGAGCTGATCATCATCACCAGAGCTTTTCCCTCTGTCTGGCTCAGCTCGCGATGTTGGCTACCGTAGCGACGTAAGGGGTTGGTGCAACGCAAACGCCAGAGTTTAACCCGGTTTTCGATCACAGGTTTGAGGTTGAGTTCTTGGGTCAAGCTGAGGAGTGCTTCAGACCCGTTCAAATCCAGGGCTTCGATCGCCAGCAATAGCAAGTCGAGCTGGACACGGGCACGATGGGGGCAGTTATCGCCCAGGCCGTCAATGTTGGGCAGGGCATCCAGCAGGGAACCGTGGGGTGGGGTGGGAGGGCTATCGACTTGCATTAATGGTTTCGCAATGGACACACAGAATCAGCAGAATTTTAGCGCTTAACACAGTGACTGGAACGAGCCACCCCTCAACCAGGCGCAGATCGGGGGCAATGCTAAGTCTAACGACGCAGCATCCTGTCTAGGGTGCCCACTTTAATCCTCAAAGGGATCAATGACAGATTGTGGGCATCGCGCATGATGGAACACAACTTAGACTTCGACCTGAACTCCACGCCAGAAGGCGATATGCCCCGTAATTTGCTTCGCTGCATCTTTGGGGGTGGGGTAGTACCAGGCGGCGTCTTTGTTGACTTTTCCATCCACTACCACGTTGTAGTAGCTGGCGAACCCTTTCCAGGGACAGGTTGTGTGGGTGTCACTGGGCTGAAAATATTCGGAGTGAAGAGCATCGGGGGGAAAGTATTGATTCCCTTCGACGACGACACAGCGATCGCTTTCGGCCAAAACAGCGCCATTCCAGGTAGCTCGTGGCATATATCTTCTCCAATGGGGGAATGGTGAGATCCGTATAAATCGTCGGAGGGTCAAGTTGATCCATCCGGAACGATGCCAGGTAAAAACTCTGTCTACACCGTCTGCCATTTTAGCGTCCGGATGCCTACGCTCATGAAAAAGTATTGGAATTCCTTAGGGCACATCAAAATCTGATGGGAGTTTTGGGTGTTCTCAGGGCACATAAAACTCACGCCAGGGCTGGCATCAACTTTCATGGCATTTTGCTAATTCTTGCTATCGAAGCTCCTAATGTTATGAAATGGGGAAGCCAATCGCGGTCAGTGCCATAGTGAAATAAAGCACCCTCAACTGCACGTAAATTACGTCAACCTGGAGTCCTTCCATGAGCAATGCAGCCACCCTAAATCCGGTTAACACCGAGACGAACCAGCGCCCCATGGCTTTTGATTCGCTGCAAGCGGTTCCTGAACTGTGGGCGATCGCCGCTCAGCGTTTTGGCTCAGTGGTGGCGCTTCACGACCCCCACGCCAATCCTCCCGTCGAAATCACCTACAGCGCGCTGTATCAGCAGACTCAGCAATTTGCAGCCGGTTTACAGTCCCTTGGCTTGCAATCCGGGGATCGTGTGGCTCTCTTTGCCGATAATCAACCCCGATGGTTGCTGGTAGATCAGGGCATTATGACAGCTGGCATGATTGATGTGGTGCGGGGTGCTCAGGCTGATCCGGCAGAATTGCGCTACATACTCAGCCACAGCGAAAGCATTGCTCTGGTTGTGCAGGACATTGACACCTTAAAGAAGCTGCTAGCACAACCAGAGCCGCTTCCGGTCAAGCAAATTATTATCCTGTCTGATGAAACGCCCATTGAAGTTCCAGGCATCGATGTGATGACCTTCTCCGCTGTGATGGAGCGAGGCCAGGGCCACCCTCTCAAGCCAACTACCGCCAAACGTACAGATTTAGCCACACTGATGTATACCTCCGGAACCTCCGGACAGCCTAAAGGGGTCATGCTGAGTCATGGCAACCTGCTGTCTCAGGTATCCGGCGCAGGGACGGTGGTGGATTTGCAGCCGGGCGATCGCGTCCTCAGTATCCTGCCTATCTGGCACTGCTACGAGCGCAGCTTTGAGTACTTTATTTTTGGCCACGGCTGCACGCAGATTTACACCAACATTCGCTACGTCAAAAAAGACCTCAAAACTTATCGTCCTAACTACATGGTGGCGGTGCCCCGGCTGTGGGAATCCATCTACGAAGGAATTCAGAAGCAGTTTCGGGAACAGCCTGAGAAAAAACAGAAATTGGTGCAGTTCTTCCTGGGGCAGAGCGATCGCTACATCAAAGCGCGCCGTACTTTCCTGGGGCTAAACCTGGAGAACCTGAATCCGTCGCCTCTGGACAAAGCGGTAGCACTGGCAACGATGGTGACACTGGCCCCCGTGCATGGTTTGGGCGATCGCCTCGTCTACCGCAAGGTACGCGAGGGCGTTGGCGGCAATATCCACTTTGTCGTCAGCGGTGGCGGCTCTATTGCCGAGCACCTGGAAGACTTTTTTGAAATTGTGGGGATCGAAATTCTCAGTGGTTATGGTCTGACGGAAACTTCCCCCATTACCCATGTGCGCCGTCCCATGCGTAACCTGCGAGGGGCCGACGGCCAGCCTCTGCCCTACACAGAAACGCGAATTGTCGATCCTGAAACTCGTCGGGATTTACCCGTTGGGCAGCAGGGTTTGATCTTGCTGCGGGGGCGTCAGGTGATGATGGGCTACTACCGTAACCCGGAGGCTACAAAGAAGGCGATCGATCCCGATGGCTGGTTCGACACAGGAGATTTGGGTTGGGTGACGCCCCAGGGCGACTTGACCATTACCGGACGGGCCAAAGACACCATTGTGTTGACCAACGGCGAAAACATTGAGCCGCTACCCATCGAAAACGCTTGCTTGCGTAGCCCCTATATCGATCAAATCATGCTACTGGGTCAGGATCAGAAGGTGCTGGGAGCCCTGATTGTGCCGAATATGGAAGCCCTGGAAGCCTGGGCAAAAACCGAAAACGTCTCGCTGGATCTGCAGAGCAAAGCGGTGCAGGATTTAATTCGCAAGGAGCTGAATCGGGAGGTAATGAACCGCCCCGGCTATCGTCCTGACGACCGAATTGGCCCCTTCGTGTTGTTGGAAGAACCCTTCACCATTGAGAACGGTCTCCTGACCCAAACCCTAAAAGTACGGCGCGATGTCGTGAGGGATCGCTATCGCAGTATGATTGACGGTATGTTTGCCTGAGCTTGAAGCCTTTTATTTAATAGGACTTCAGTGCAGGCGACCCGTTTTTCTGTATAGTCTTTTTGGTCACTCTGCGCTGAAACTCTTCTCATGGATCTTTCAAAGCCTCATCTCCTGCTTAAACGTCCGGTTAACATCAAAGTCATTGTGACTCCCCGCTGGAAGGAGGAGGTTCAACAGCAACTCCAGGCCCAAATTAATCAGATTGACGGCCAACTGCAGCAGATTGAAATGCAGGGCCAGCGCATGGTTGCCGAAGTTCAAAAGCAGGCGGCTAACCCGAGCGATGCTGCGATCGCTCAGCAAGTTGGCAACCTCCAGGCCCAGGTCAACCAGCGTAAGAGCGAGTTGTTAGAGCGCAAGAACCAGACCCTTCAACAGCTTCAGCAAGTGCAATTGCTGGAGATGGACAAGGAAGTGACTCAGGGCACGATTGAAGGGTTTTTCCGGATTGAGCAGGGGGATAACCTGGTGCGGAAGATGCAGGTCGAAGTCCTGCTGCGCGATGGCATCGTAGAAGAGATTCGCGGCGAAATTTAGAACTTATTTGAGAATTTGAGAGACCATTCCCCACACGCAATGTGTGTGAAAAATCGTCCATGTCTAAGAGCTTGCCCTTGTGCAGACGCTCTTGATGTTCCCTCAACACGATACAATTATCAGTTGCCAAGATTGCACTGACCCATCCCATCCATCCTCATCCCTAGCAGACTTAAAGCCAATGATTTACGAAGTTTTCATGCCCGCCCTCAGCTCCACCATGGAGGAGGGCAAAATTGTGTCCTGGACAAAGTCTCCGGGAGACAAGGTCGAAAAAGGCGAAACCATTGTGGTCGTCGAGTCCGATAAGGCCGATATGGATGTGGAGTCCTTCAATGAGGGATATCTGGCGACAATTATTGTGGAGGCTGGTGGTGTAGCTCCTGTAGGAAATGCGATCGCCTTTATTGCTGAGACTGAAGCTGAAATCGAAGCGGCTAAGCAGAAAGCCGCTAACCTTGGCGGTGGAGCTGCTGCTCCGGCCGCCGCTACTGCTCCTGTGGTAGAATCGGCCATTCCCTTAGTGTTGGAAGAGGTGATTCCCTCTAAGAATGGTTCCAGCAATGGCGGTCGCCCGGTCATTTCGCCCCGCGCTCGCAAACTGGCAAAAGATTTGAAGGTTGATTTGGCCACCCTCAAGGGCAGCGGCCCCTACGGTCGGATCGTAGCTGAAGATGTCGAACGTGCAGCGGGTAAAGCGCCCTCTGCGGCTCCTGTCGCAACGGCTCCCGCTCCTGTGGCAGCTCCGGCCCCGGCTCCTACAGCCCGCCCTGCGGCCGCTCCGGCTCCGGCTCCCGTCCCTGCGACACCCGGTCAGATTGTGGCATTTACCACGCTGCAAGGAGCTGTAAACCGCAGCATGGTGGCAAGTCTGGATGTTCCTACCTTCCACGTCGGCTACACCATTACCACCGACGAGCTGGATAAGCTCTATAAGCAGATCAAGAGCAAAGGGGTGACGATGACGGCGTTGTTGGCGAAAGCGATCGCCGTAACCCTCCAAAAACACCCGCTACTGTATGCCAACTACACTGATCAGGGCATCCAGTACAACAGCAGCATTAACGTAGCCGTTGCAGTTGCCATGGATGACGGTGGGCTAATCACCCCCGTTCTACAGAACGCTGACCAAATGGACATTTACACCTTGTCTCGCACCTGGAAGGATCTGGTGGAACGGGCACGGGTGAAGCAACTGCAACCTGCTGAGTACAGCACTGGCAACTTCAGCATTTCGAACTTGGGAATGTTTGGAGTTGATCGCTTCGATGCAATTCTGCCTCCTGGTCAGGGTTCTATTTTGGCGATCGGAGCTTCCCGTCCTCAAGTGGTGGCAAACCGCGAAGGTATGCTGGGAGTTCGCACTCAGATGCAGGTCAACATTACCTGTGATCACCGCATTATTTACGGTGCCCATGCAGCAGCGTTCCTGCAAGACTTGGCGAAGCTAATTGAAACCAATGCCCAATCCTTAACCCTGTAAGGGCTTTTGGGAAGTCTATAAAAAGAGCGCGGTGTTTTTCACCGCGCTCTTTTTATTAGGATTTGGGACTTTTTAAAATAAACTTTCTGGTGCTGAGTCCATAACGTTCTATCTAGAGTAATCCGGTTTGATTTTTGAAAGAGGTGGGAGAGAATACGAAGACCGCTCGGAATCGGGGTGCCTAATGACGCATATCTCTGCTCAGGCTGCTGTAGAAGAGTTGCAAGGGTTTATTGCGAGCAATCCAGATGCCCGTGAAATGCGAAAAGCCTTAGCGCTGAAACTGATGTACCAGAACTGAAATCGGTGAATTGGAGCAGCACCTGACCGAGTACTATGATGTGGTCTATGAATCTAAGTAAAGCTACTACGATCTGTTTGAGGCCGCCGGGATGAGTTGGAAGAAAACTCCCAAAGGTAACTCGAAAGAAAATTCTCAAATAGCCGCAGCAACAAAGACGAAATTGGGTGGTTGCTGGCAAGCTACCGGAAGGAAATCGAGCGGAGCACTCTAGGCGGTGCTTTAAAGCGGTTTCGAAGCCTTATTGGCTCGTACGAGCCAATAAGGCTTCGAAACCGTTTCAGAACATTTCTGCAACGAAGTGTTACATTGCTTTTTCGTATACTAGCCACATGCGAGGTGAGCAATTGCATGGAACGACAGAATTTTTCCACGGGTACCCCGTGGGAATCTTTAGCTGGGTATTCCCGTGCTGTACGGGTTGGGCCATTTGTCTATGTGTCAGGAACAACGGCCAGTGATGCCAGTGGACAAATACAGCATCCGGGCGACCTCTATGGGCAAGCTATCTATATTTATCAAAAGATTGAGGGTGCTTTAAAGGCGGTGGGTGCGAGTCTACAAGATGTTGTACGAACTCGCGTTTATGTCACCAACATGGATGAATGGCAGCAGGCCACCCGTGCCCACCATGAAGTTTTTCAGGATATCCGTCCGGCCAATACCCTTGTTGAGGTCAGTCGCCTGGCTACACCCGATATGTTGGTCGAGATCGAAGTAGATGCGTACATAATGCATGAGGCACAGGCATGAGTTACGACTGGATTGTAGTCGGTGCAGGACTGGTTGGCTCTGCTGTAGCCTATGAGTTGGCAAAGGTCGGGTTTTCAGTCTTGCTGCTGGACCAGTCGCCCGATCCTTCAAACGCGACTCGATACAGTTATGGCGGTATTGCCTTTTGGGCTGGAGATAGTGACTTGACTCGGCAACTTTGCCAGGAAAGTGAGGCCATTCATCCCCAACTCTCCGAGGAATTGGGTTATGACACCCAGTTTCGTGAAATGGACATGTTGCTAGTGATCGACCGCGATCGCGATCCCACTGCCATTGCTGCTTCCTACCAGCACTACCGCATCCAACCTCAACTGCTTGACCCGTCTATGGCGGTGAAGATGGAACCTTTGCTAGAGCCAAAGGCGATCGCAGCTGCCCTTCACATTCGCCACGGGCACGTTGATCCAGAGTCCCTGACTCGGGCGTACCAGCATGGTTTGAGGCAAGCCGGGGGACGGGTAGAAATTGCGTCTGTTGAAAGATTTGTGCAGACGGGCGAACGGATCGAAGGGGTTGTGACGTCGCAGGAAATCTATAGCGGCCAGGTCATAGTTAGCGCCGGGGGATTGAGCCGAAGGCTGCTGTACCAGATGGGCATTTCCACACGTCTCTATTACACCCAAGCCGAGATTCTGGAGACGCCGCCTCTAGAGACTGTGTCTCTGCAAACCATTGTGATGTCTGCGGAGCTGCAACGAATGCCCATGGAAGCGAAGGCTACTCGCCCCGAGTATGAGTCCCTCTGGGATGAACCGGGTCACGAACCTGTGCCTCCTATCCTGGATGTCGGTGCGATTCAATTTCAAGACGGACGCATCCGGATTGGGCAGCTTAGTCGGGTGCTGACGGACCCAGATGCTCTGGTGAATGCAAGTGCAAGTGAAGAACAACTGCGCGATCGCATTGGTCAAGTTCTCCCCTGCTTGAAATCGGTTCCGGCCGCCTGGGGAAGCTGTTTGGTGGGGTTTAGTGGCGATCGCCTGCCTCTGATAGGGGCCCTTCCTGGTGTCAGTGGTCTGTATCTCTGCTCAGGTTTTAATGGGCCTTTTTTACTGGCTCCTCCGCTGGCTCGCCGGTTTGCCAAATCCCAAAAAGGGGAAGCTGACCCAATTTTGGCGCAGTTATCTCCCGCCCGGTTTTCCTAGTACGTGACGGCTTAAGTTCATGGGTTGATTTCTGCCACTTATTGCTAAACCTCAGTTTGGGATAAGGTGAAGTGCTCATTTTGGTGTGCGCAAAGCGCACACCAAAATGAGCGTTTTTGAGTGCCGCGCAACGCGCGGCACTCAAAAACGCCCTTAACCCGAACTCAGGTTACTAAAGTCTGCTTTAAAGGTCATTTTTCCGTGTGTGGAGCGCATGACAGAAGACCTTTAAAGCCAGCTTTAAAACACGTTCTAGGATCTCGTACGGAATAAAACCTGGATTTTTTGTGGGAGATGCGGCTAAAGCGCACCTTCCACAAAAATCCAGGTTTTATTCTATTTGTATTCGTGAGGATAAATGTTTGATCAATCGTTTTTAAGGGGAAACCACGGGAGCTGCAATGACCCCTTCTGCTTCCAGAACAGCGGCAGCTCGTAGAGCTAGCGCTTCATGGTAGGGGGCCGCAATGATCTGCACGCCAATGGGTAAGCCGGTTTGTTGTACCGGTACGACAAGAATGGGCAGGCCAATGAAGGAAAGGGGCTGAGTATAAAGCCCCAGGTTGGGACGCAGAGGCACTTCTTCGCCGTCCAACATCAGGGTCTTTTGCCCAATTAAAGGTGCGGGGCAAGGAGTGGCAGGAGCCAGAATGAGATCAACAGTCTGAAACAACTCACGGACACGATCGCGGTACCAGCGGCGAAACCGTTGTGCCTGGATGTACCAGGCGGCCGGCATGAGAGCGCCTGAGAGAAAGCGATCGCGCGTTCCAGGGTCAAAATCCATTGGGCGAGTTTTTAGCCGTTGCAGATGCAGCGCACTCCCTTCACAGGTAGTAATGACATAAGCGGCAGCTCTGGCTCGCTTTGCCTCGGGGATGACAACGGTTTGATCAGCTCCCAGGGCTTTGGCAACTTTGGCAACGGCATCCAGTGCTTCCGGGTGAGCACCCTGGGCGAAGTAGTCTGTAGCGATCGCCACCCGCAGACCTTCCAAGCCTTTCGCTAACTGCGGCAGAGTTGGTTCAGGGGCCCGGGTCGAGCAGATGGGATCTCTTGGGTCAGGGCCATGTAAGACATCAAAGCTGGTAGCGATATCTTGCACGGAACGGGCAAAAGGGCCAATGTGGTCGAGGCTGGCAACAAACGGGTAGGCTCCGGCTCGAGAAACCCTGCCATAGGTCGGTTTCAATCCAAAGATGCCGCAGAGGGATGCGGGTACCCGAATCGAACCATTGGTATCTGAGCCGAGGGATAGCGGCACCAATCCTCCTGCGACAGCGGCAGCAGATCCGCCAGAGGAACCTCCAGCCACTCGGGCCAGGTCATGGGGATTATGGGTGGGGCCGTAATGGCTGTTTTCAGTGGTGAAGCCATAGGCATACTCATCCATACGCAGGGTGCCCACGAGGATTGCGCCGGCTTGCTTGAGCGCTGCGACCGTCGTAGCATCCTGAATGGCAGGTAGATTCTCCCGGTTAATTTTGGACCCGGCAAGGGTGACAACCCCGGCGACATCCAGCAAATCCTTGACGGCAAAGGGGACACCAGCCAGAGGACCAGGATCTTGACCGGCGGCGATCGCTCCATCCACCGTCTCTGCCTCTGCCATTGCCTGCTCGGTCAGCACGTCTGTAAATGCATTGAGCGACACGTTACCTGCCTCAATCCGTGCCAGGGTTTGCTGCGTGACCTCTTTAGCACTAACCTCACCCGAGCGCACCGCTGTTGCAATGGCGATCGCATCTACTTTCCCCCAATCCATCCCACTACCTCTCCAGCTAAGGAACACAAACTCTCGTAAACGTGTGAGCGTCAGGATAACCCTCTTACACAGAAGACACGGGCCTAAATTTTGCTGAGTTAAGGCTGAGCAAAATTCATGAATCAACGATTACGGCTCAAAAGTTGGGCCTGCCTCCAGGTCGTCGGGTAAGGGAAACTCCATAACGAGGCGGGCGATCGCCGACGTTCGCATCATGTTGTCTACTACGCCTTCCAGACATTCGGGGGAAATGGGTAGCCCAATCAGGGCTGCTACCTGTTCTACATAGGTCTCAACGGCGTCCCGGTTTGATGATGTCTCTGTCATAGCCCCTCCTATGTTGAATCTTTCCGATTGTGCCGCTGTTGGGTACCGCAGATTGTAGTCCGTGAGACGTCTTTGTATGGGTGCGGAGGGCGCGATCGCACTAGCTGGTAGGAACTCTAAAAGCTACACCAGTTCAGTTAAAAGTGCATTGAGGGTGCTTTACTCACCATCAACGCACTTCTTACCCTATAAGGTACGAGAGGGGGATGTAGGACTTCGTCCTGCATCCCCCTCTCGTACCTTATAGGAGCGGAAAATGCTGTAGAAGCAGTACAAATCCTTTGTCCTGACGGGTGTGTGCCTTGTAAGCTGCTATCCGCAAGACTGGAGGTTAATAGTACAATCTGGAGCATGGTCTGGTCTGGAGTCCGATGGAAATTTCTCTACTCATTGGCAGTCTCATTTTGCTGGTTATCGTCGGGTTCCATGCCTGGTTCTCGTACCGCATTCTGCAAGAGGTTCGCCATGAGAATAGCCTGTACCGGGGGGCGATCGAGCGTCAGCTACGATTAGCGTCGTTGCCCCATGTTTACTGTGACATCCAGCCCCTGGCCGATGGTGCCGGAATGCATCTGGGCATCTACAACATCGGCAATACCCCGGCCTATGACGTGCACATAGACATCATTGGTGCTTATGCCGTCGAGGGCATGGATATTCCCACCTTTATGCGAACGTTTGTGCAACCTCGTTTTCGCAAATATCCGCTGCAACCCGATAAGGTGGGTTACTACGGCGTTCGCAACAGCGCTCGTTATCCGCTTCTGGCCTATCAAAAACGTCTGGAACTTCCCCTCAAAATTCCTGCTACCCCAGTGGATGTCTATGCTCTTTTGCAATACCGCGAGGTCACAGGAGTGAACTATCACCAGGTGTATTGCTTTTCAGAGGTCAATGAGCAGGGCAATTACCGGGCTAATCTAGCCGAGCCGAGTCGTGCCGAGATTATCGAGCGCTTACATTTTTACGATACGGACGACGCTAAGATCTCCAGCCAGGAAAAGGCACTTCCCTTTGCGCTAAAGGCGTTTATCGATCTGTGGAATCACTCCATGTCAGTGCGCTTTACCCTGCTGGAACCGGAGGGCGCAGCCCCTGTCCCCTCCGTTCAGGAGATTTAGCATCCCTACCGAAACCTCGCTATGATCGAGGCAGTGGTTTACATAATGTAATATTGCGATCGCCATGACTCTCACCCACACCGCTTCCGTTGAGACAAAAACCTGGCAATGGCAGGGGTTTCCAATTCGCTATCAGCAATCTGGAACAACAGGGCCAGCGGTGGTATTGATTCATGGGTTTGGAGCTTCCAGTGATCACTGGCGAAAAAACTTACCGGTTCTCGGGGAAACCTGCCGAGTGTTCGCACTGGACTTACTCGGGTTTGGCTTCTCGGCAAAGCCCGAGCCTGGAAATCCATTGGCTTACAGTTTTGAAACCTGGGGCCAGCAAATTTTGGACTTCTGCCAGGAGATTGTCGGCGAACCCGTGTTTCTGGTAGGTAACTCCATTGGTTGTGTGGCAGCGGCTCAGGCAGCGGTGATGAATCCGTTGTTTGTGCGGGGGGTAGCGATGTTGGACTGCTCCCTACGGTTGCTGCACGATCGCAAACGTCTAGCTCTGCCCTGGTATCGTCGGATGTCAGCGCCGGTTCTGCAATCAATTTTAAGCAATCGCGCGCTTGGTCATCTCTTTTTTTCGCAGCTGGCGAATCGGCGCACCATTCGTAAAATTTTGCTGCAAGCCTACGGGCGGAAAGACGCTGTGACCGATGAACTGGTGGATTTTCTCCTCAAACCTGCCTTTGAGCCGGGAGCGGCTGACGTCTTTTTAGCCTTTATTAAATACTCTGAGGGGCCTTTAGCAGAAGATTTGCTCCCAGAGATGACCTGCCCGGTGCTGATGTTGTGGGGAACAGTCGATCCCTGGGAACCGATTGAGTTGGGGCGTGTTCTGGCAGAGTTTCCTGCGGTCGAAGAATTCGTGCCTCTGGAAGGAGTGGGCCATTGCCCCCAAGACGAAGCACCTGAGCTCGTAAATCCACTGCTACAAAACTGGATTGCACGGCATACCTGAGCTTGTCTCAGTTCCTTGGTTTGCCTAGGGTTTGGAGTACAGGGTGCGTCGCAACTTATACCCCAAACCATCGGTTGATTTTGCCGTGCAGGACCGGGTAAGAGAAGGCCTACTCGTAAACTGGAAGCATCACTGAGAATGTGCTGCCTTCACCCGATTTACTCCGGACAGAAATTGAGCCGCCACAGCGCAGCAATAGCTGCTGCACAATAGACAACCCGAGACCAGCCCCGCTCGTGTCATCCCCTTGCCCATGACGTACCCGATAGAAGCGATCGAAAATTTTGGGAATATCAGACTGGGCAATGCCAGCGCCTGTATCGCGCACATCAATTTGAACAAATTCACCCTGCTGTTTTGCCTTCACCCAAACCTGCCCGCCCTGCGGCGTGAACTTAATCCCGTTGTGTAACAGGTTGATCACGATTTGCCGTAACCAGGGGGTGGTGCAAGTCACCGTGGGCAGATCTTCTGGGACGGTGTAGGCCAGCATAATGCCCTTTTCCTGAGCCAGAGGCTGGTAGGTGCTGACAATTCCTGGAACGACATCAGACAAGCGGATGGGTTGGGTGGCGGTGTGGTCATCCACGTTTTCCAGTTGCAGCAGATCGAGCACGCTGGTGATCAGTGAACCCTGGCGATCGCACTCCTGGGTCAGCATATCCATGTACCGCTGTCGTTGGGGCGGCTTCAGAGTCGGCGATCCGAGCAGCGTCAGTGCCGTTTTCATACTGGAAAGGGGCGTACGAAGCTCCTGCCCGACGTTCTTCAGGAACTCGTCTTTCAAGCGAATCGCGTTCTGTAACTCTTCATTTTCGAGTTGTAAAGTCGATGCCGACTCAGCCTGCCGACGATAGCCCGCCGTACGATGCCACATTTCTTCTTGGCGCTGGATCTGGCGCACCATTAGGTGGCTCAGGATAGCCGGGTCGAGATGAACCTTGTTCGCTGGAGCGGTTACCTGAGACCAGTTCAGCAGCAAAGAGGTGAGTTCTTCCTGTTGTTGATTGTGGGGCACGCTAGAGGCGATCGCCAGATGAATCCCTGTCAGTACCTTCTGAATCGTGGCCGAGTCAAAGGAGCAAAGGGTTAACAGTAAATGCTTCCGCTCCTCCTCGTCCGCTAGCGGTGATTCTAGAGAGGTGTCGGCTGGAATATCTTCGGTTGCTACCGAGCGCTCCTGACTGCGAATGGTGCGGGGGCGGTGGGCCAGCACCAGCACCGAAAACTCCTCCGAGAGGATAAGGACAAAATATTCGCGCCGAAGCTGAATTTCTGACTGAATGGGTAAAAAGACGCTGTTGGCTGTATCGGGTTGTGCTGCTGCGATGACGCCCTGGTCATCAATCAGCGCATCCGTTTCAGCACTCATCAGCTGCAACTCAATACTGGAGCAAGAGTCCATGTCAGAGCCAAGCTCGGCAGCGAGCATCCCCATCTGCGCGGCTAGAGAGGACTGTTTGGGCGGCTCGCTCCGGTGACTGCTAAAGGCATAAATGGTGTGCGGAGCCACAGCCGAACGCCGAAATCGCTCAACTTCTGCTTGCCATACGTCTCCTCGGGGCAGCTTCATCCACACCGTCGCTGGAATCTGCTTTTCTAGCAATAGGTCGATCAGCAAACTGATAAGCGACTTGAAGGTGGTGGGGCTAAGTTGCAGAGGATGAGGGGGCTGCTCCGAGCTAAGCGCTAGTTCGTAGAGGGAGACATCTTGCAAAGAGGACGATTTCATGAAGAAGTGACTCTCAAATAATGCAAAAAGAACCTGAAACGGAACAGGGCACTTTATCCATAAATCTAGAGAATTAATCGCCTTTCCGGGCGGTTCTTAACCCTTCTTAGACTTTGCTTAAAAAGTGTTGCAGACGACATGTTGCTGTTTGGGAGTTCATCTACCAAAACAATTTTCAAGCAACTTTTTAAATTCTGCTTGAAAACAATAGGATATGCCTGAAATTTCCCTAATGTTTATCCAACCAGGTCAATTTGCAGTGCTTAATTGTCGTTTTGGTTAAGAACGGCCGTTGAAATGACTTTGTTAGGCCATGCTCAGGCCGAAGGTATCGCTGTTGGTAGCTAACCCAGCTACTGATCACCGTAAAAACTGGGAGGATGAGCCCCCGGCCAGGGGCCAGGTGGGGTCTCTGGGAAGTCGCGACTATAGTGTTCTTCCCGATAAACCTTGAGACCACGAGCCTGGTAATTCTTAAGAGCGGTGGGGCCATCTAAAGAACACGTGTGAACCCATACCCGGTTGGCCCCAATATCCCAGGCTTGCTGAATACCTGTACTCAACAGGTGCCCACCAATTCCCTGCCCGATGAATTGGTGAATGAGCCCAAAGTAAGCAATTTTTACGCTCTCGTCGGGTTGGGTTTCGAGCTCAATATAACCGGCTGGAGTTCCAGCGTAGTAAGCGACCCAGGTTTGCAGGTCCAGACGATTGACGTAAGCCCACCACTGCTTGTAGGTCCAGGGAATGCGATCGCACCAATACCAATGCCCCCCCACACTTGTGTAGAGAAACCGATTGAGCTCAGGGCAAGGGACTTCGGCCTGCAACACGGTCAAGCTAGGGTCATCAGAGTATTTGGGCCGGAATTCCGACCGATCGCGCATTTCCAGATACCAGGTGGTGACATCAAGCAGCATAGATCTTATAGGGCTAGGGCTGCGCTGGGGGAAAATGAGCGCTGAAGTGTGGTTTGAGCGATTAAGTGGCCGCTCTTGAAGACGGTGCGATCGGCTGGGGTGAGGGCGATCGCCTCTGATACAGAGGATGCTCCCAACAATACCAGATCTGCCGGGCACCCTTCCTGCAAATTATGGACCAGACCTATCGCCCGGGCGGCTTGAGTTGTGGCCATTTCCAGGCACAACCGATGTTGCTCGATGGTGCCTAACTGGAGTACCTCCGCCAACAGCAATGCCACCTTCAGCACATCGCCGTCTCCAAAAGGGGTAAATAGATTCTGAGTGTTATTCACTGCGACGCCCACATTGACGCCAAGTTCCGCCAGACGATGAATAGGGGCTACTCCCCGCCGGACATTGTGAGTGTCCTTTCGGGCCATGATGTAAATGTCAGAGGCTGGCAAAGCCAGAATTGAAATATTGGTATCCCTGAGGGCTAGACCGATGTCTGTCAACTCGTTGGGGGTCAGTGCTGCCAACTTGGTCATGTGGCCCAAGCATACACGCCCCTGCCAACCTCGCCGTTGAGTTTCCTCGATCACGAAGGGCACCAGCATGGGAGCGTCATCATCCAGAAAATCTAGATGAAAGTCGACATCGCAATCAAACTCCTGAGCAATGTCGAAAATAATTTGTACGTTGCGGTGAGGGTCGGGGTCCACATAGGGGGCTGAGCCAATGACATCACCACCCATATGCATGGCCTGACGCAGTAAATCAGCTTCGCCTTCAACATTTGTGATGCCCTCTTGGGCAAAAACTGCCAATTGCAGAGTGATACCCCAGGCATATTGCTGCCGCAGAGGCAGCATTGCCTCCAGCGATCGCAATCCCAAAGTTGGGTCAACTTCCACATGGCTGCGGATGGCTGTGATCCCGTGGGCGATCGCCCGTTCCAGGACTCTCCGGCCCCGTTCCTGCATATCCTCAATGGTAAAACTCTGCTTTAATCGCAGGGTCTCGCGCATGGCTTCGGCAAACGTGCCTTCATAGGCAGGTGCGCGGTCATAAATGAGCGCTTTGTCTAAATGAAAGTGAGCGTCTACCAGAGCAGGAATTAGGAGACGGCCACTGGCTTCTAGCTCACGGGCAGCCTCTGTCTCAATGTGGGGGGCGATGGTGGAGATGCGATCGCCCATAATGCCAACATCCCAGAGCCCATCCCGCCCAGGCAACCCAGCCCCAGTAATCTTCCAATCCAGCACAGTTGATTTTGCCCTTAGTACGCTCAATCCATGTATATAGCTTTTCTCAAGGATTTGTATAGCGATGAGTTGATGCTTTAATTTCTGGACATGGGATGTGAAGGAAAGGGCGTTATCTTTTCACCACATCCCATCTGGACGTCTAGTGGTGTGCCAATGTTTAAGTGTGGGGTAACCCTACACTTATAGCGCTTGAAAAGTGCTTAAAATCTGTTTGTTTTTGTAAGAGCTGTGCAGCGCGCTGCTCTCATAAAAACAAACGTGGCTGATTCAAGCACAGAGCCCTGTAATTAGATTTAAGGAATTTTTGAGAGGTCGTAGCCCTCAAAAATTCTTTGACAGAGTGCTGGAACCCTACCCCTCAATTCATGCTCAGTCCATCAAGAATCGTGGGGGTGTGAGCCAGAACAGTTCACCCTGCCCAATCGGTGATCCAGTTTTCGGTAAGGTTATGCCGATGACCCCGGCTTTCTTCAACCGAATGTGATAGCGAATTTCGCCCCAAACAAGTTGCTCGGCCCAAGTGCTCAAGTTCGGTTCATGGCCTACTAAAGCCAAGCATTCGCTGCCGCTCTGTTTCCACGTTTCAAACCAGGGAAGCCAATCTTGAATATGGCCTTCTGGCGCAAGTAGGCGCGACTCTTCCAGGGTTTTTCCTAAACCCGCTGCTACAAAGATGTCGGCGGTTTGCCGGGCTCGTACGAGGGGGCTGGTCAAGATACTATCAAAGCGAATTCCAAAGGACTCCAGTCGATTAGCAATCTGCTTGGTTTTTCGCTGGCCTTCGTCGGTAAGGGGACGTTTTTCATCATCAGCATAGCTGCCATGTTCTCCAGCGAGGCCATGGCGAACGATGTAAAGGTCGATGGGCATGGGGTAGCTCCAGGCAGATTATGAGTGAGGAATTTTGATAGCAAGTTTTGCGGTGGCACAGGAGAGATCATCGTACCAATCCCATTCCATCACGACAAATTCCCTGGGTAGGAACTAGTAATTTTCATTTTGGCATCCAGCCCGAACACTCGCCCGAGGCGAGTGTTCGGGCTTCAAAGCCGAGAGTTTGTGACCCCAAGGCCTGAACTATCAGCTTTGAAGCTCACGGAGAATTGGTGCCGAATGACACGGTGACGCAAATGAGAGCGCAGGTATGCAGGATACTGGAGAAAAGGCTTGATCGCCTTCGATATCCCCTAATCGAAAAGACTGAATTGAGATGAGCCAGGCACTTCGCAACCAACAAACCGCCCAAGGAGCCCAACTGGGCACTGTAGCAGAGCAGGCTGTACCCCTCAGCTTTAGTAATGATGCGATCGCCCTCCAGGCTACTCAAACAGGGGTCGCACTGTACGATCGCACCCATTGGGGCCGCATTCGAGTGGGCGATCGCGATTACCTCCGCTTCCTCCATAACCAGACCACCAATGCCTTTGAGGGGCGGAAACCCGGTGAGGGTTGCGATACAGTTTTTGTCACTTCTACAGCCCGCACTATTGACCTGGCAACGGCTTACATTCTGGAAGATGGAGTGTTATTGCTGGTGTCACCCGGGCGATCGACCTCCCTTATCGCCTGGATGGATCGTTACATCTTTTTCGCAGACAAGGTAAGTCTGCAAGATGTGACCACTGAAACGGCTGCTTTCAGCGTGATTGGGCCGGAGAGTGAAACGCTGTTGCGGACATTGGAAGTGGAATCGCTGAGTAATCAGCCCTATGGCACCCATCAAGAGGTGTCGTTAAAGGGAATACCTGTGCGGGTCGCGGTGGGCAGTGGGGTGGCGATCGCCGGATATACCCTGATCACGCCTATAGACCATGCTGCGGATCTATGGGGCATCCTGGTCGATACTGGAGCAGTGCCTATGGGAGAAAACGCGTGGGAACAACTGCGGATTCAACAGGGCCGGCCTGTCCCTGACCACGAACTCACGGATGACTTTAACCCTCTAGAAGCCGGGCTTTGGTCTACCATTTCCCTCTCTAAAGGCTGCTATATCGGTCAGGAGACGATCGCCCGGCTTTATACCTATCGCGGTGTTAAACAACAGCTCTGGGGCATTCAATTAGAGGGTGCAGTTACACCTGGTAGCACCATCACAGCAGGCGCTGAAAAAGTCGGCGTTCTGACTAGCAGCATTGCTACGGATGCAGGCTATTGGGGCTTAGCCTACATTCGTACAAAGGCGTTGGAAGGTAATCTGCAACAGGTCCAGGTGGAAGGTGTCTCCGGGTATCTTGTCTCTCTACCTTTTGTGGACCATACCTACTTGTGATAGTCCCAAAGTCTTGAGGATCACAAATAAAACAACCTGTCATTCTTGTTGTGGGAGTGGTGACAAAATCACCACTCCCACAACAAGAATGACGAAGATGATCTTTTACGTTACCTTTCTAGTTTCCCTGTAATAGAAGAAAAGCTTAGGGTAGCTATAAGTTGGTTATCAAAGTTGGGTTCTTCAATATAGCGCTGTGCACGTTGATTAAGTACGGTGGTGTGGGGCACGAAGTGCCCCACACCACCGTTGCTGTACTTAACGCACTTGCACATTGCTATAGATTCATAAGCTTTCCAAAAGCTAGAAACAACATTTTCTATTCTTCGGTAGTTGACTCAATCAATTAGCATAAACCCCGAAAAACTGTTCCTACGGCTGTGCGGTGGGAACAGTTTTTCGAGGTTTATGTTAATTAATCTGAGAAGCGGTTTGAAAACCCCCGGGAAAAGACCATTTTGGTGTGTGCTCTGCGTACGCCAAAACGGGCACTCGGGCCTATCCTGAACTGAGGTTGATTACCATTACTGACCGATTTTGGTTTTGGAGGCTTATTTGAAACAATTACTTTTTGATCCTCAGGGTAAAAACTAACCGTTTGAGTACCTACTTTATACAGCCTCTGAATATCGGTGGAGTAAGGCATCTTTTTACTCCATCTCTGGGAATACTTAATTCAAGGTTACCTAAGTTAATTGTAGAAATGATTCTGTACCTTGAAAGGATAGACAGGCGTTAGACAAAATTGCCTTGTCAGCAAAAAATTGGGTGTGTCTCAAGCGTGTAAATAAAGATCAACAATTGTAAAGTTTGTTGTAAATGCTTCTACAAAGTTCAGTTTGTTTATCGTTTTCAAGGCGGGTTCCTACGGACTATTGTCCTACTTAGGAGCTGGCTGAAATTCAAATTTTCTTCAAAGTTATCTTCTAGTCTCTTATTACATTTGTTGTGAGAAAACTACCTTGGCTCACACCCCTTCCCCCCATGAACACCTGCTCCATAATATTGCGAGCCGGATTCGCCAATCTTTAGAATTGCCTGAAATTTTAAGAACTGCTTCTCAAGAAATCCGGCAATTTCTAAACATTGATCGTGTCAAAATTTATCGCTTCGATGCAGATGGCTCAGGGCAGGTTGTTGCCGAAGCGCTCTGCCCTGATCGGCTGCCTTCTCTCCTCCATCTACACTTTCCCGCCGAGGATATTCCACCTCAGGCCCGCCAGCTCTTTGTACAGGCTCAGCAACGGGTTATTACGGATGTGGCCGCTCAGCGCCGGTTAACTTACAGTTTTGATCCAACCCACCCGGAAGGCCGAGCCCAAGAAAAAGACGTACGCTACAGCCCGGTTGATCCATGCCACCTGGAATACTTGCAGGCGATGGGGGTCAAGGCTTCTGTTATTCTGCCTATCTTGCATCAGCAGCGATTATGGGGGTTGCTGGCGATTCATCATAGTGAACCCCGTCATTTTGCGGAGCCCGACTTACAGGTGGTGCAGTTACTGGTCGATCAAATTTCAATTGCGATCGCCCAGGCTGAGTTGCTGGCTCAAGCCCGTCATCAAGCCTTTCAGGAAAGCACCCTGAATAAAATCAGTGGGTTACTTCACTGCCCACTATCGCCGGAAGAAGCCCGCCAGTGTGTGTTAGAGGCTGCGGTCAATGCGTTAGGTGGTTCCGGAGGACGGCTCTACATTATTCCTGAGTCTTCAGAGTCTCGGGGGCAAGTGTATCTGCATGGGGAACAACCTCATATCGCGCGGTTAGAGGAGGAGCCCCAGTGGCAGAGTTTAATGCACTATTCCAGCAGCTCCCTGACACGCATGAGCCTGGTGGAGGCGATCGCCTCCTGGCAGACCAGTCAGTCGCCCTTGATACAGGGGAGCGACCTGGAGCCTCTGTCCGTGCAGAAATTTCGGTCCGTTTCCCTGGCAGAACTGCAGCGAAGCCCTCAACTCAAGACCCTGGCTCAGGGGTTTGCTGCCTCTAAAATTCGTTCCTTATTGATGGTGCCGCTGGAATTTCAGGGGCAGTTCATGGGATATTTCACAATCTTCCGTAACGGTTACGACCAGGAGATTTTGTGGGCCGGTAAGCGTTATCCTAACGAGCGACATCAAAGACCCTGTGCATCCTTTGATGCTTGGCTGGAGGTGCGCCGTGACCAAGCGCCTGAGTGGACCTTGGAAGAACGTCGCCTAGCTCAGGCCATTGGGACGCACTTATATATGGCCGTGATGCAGCGGCGAGTGGAGAGCCTGATGCGCTATCAAGCCTCCCATGATTCCCTGACGGAGTTGCCCAATCGGCTCATGTTTGGGGAGCGGCTGGCGCTGGCCTTGGCGGATGCCCAGTACCGGGATGAAATGCTTGGGGTTGCCTTTTTAGATCTCGATCGCTTTAAGACGATCAATGACACTCTCGGCCATGCGACGGGAGATGAGCTGCTGAAGCTGGTGGCTCAACGACTACGGCGAGGGCTGCGAAGTTGTGATGCGATCGCCCGTTGGGGTGGCGACGAGTTCACCTTGATGTTGCCCCATCTAACCTCCGCGGAGGATATCAGCAAGCTGGCCCAGCAGGTTCTAGACAATCTGGTAGATCCCTTCTCTCTGGATGGTCAGGAGTTTTATGTCACCGCTAGCCTGGGGATTGCTCTGGCTCCCTATGATGGTCAGGATGTGGAAACCCTACTGAAGCACGCTGACATGGCGATGTACCAGGCCAAACAGCAGGGCAAAAATAACTTCCAACTGTATTACGAGAAAATTCACAAACGTACCCTAGAGCACCTGACGCTGGAGAGCGATCTGCACAAAGCGTTGAGCCGCAATGAATTTTTGCTGTTCTATCAACCCCAAATTCAGCTTCAAACCTGTACTGTGGGTGGTTTAGAAGCACTGCTGCGCTGGAATCATCCAAAGTTAGGGTTTGTGCCTCCCTCACAATTTATTCCCCTGGCAGAAGAAACGGGGCTGATTAACCCGATTGGCGATTGGGTGCTGCACGAAGCCTGCCGACAACATCAGGTATGGCGATCGCTCGGCCTCCCGCCTATTCGCATCGCAGTCAACCTGTCAGCGAAACAATTCCAGCAGGCCAATCTGGTCAACAAAATCCTGACGATTTTAGAGGAAACGGGTATGGAGCCGCGTTATCTCGAAATTGAAATTACTGAAAGTGCTGCTATGCGGGATGTGCAATTTACCATTGCTACACTGCAACTGCTTCAGGAATTAGGTATTCAAATTGCTCTAGATGACTTCGGTACGGGTTATTCTTCGCTCAACGCCATTAAGCATTTCCCGTTGAATACGCTGAAGATCGATCAGAGCTTTGTGCGGGAGGCCTGTCATGACTCCAGTGATGCGGCGATCGCCCGCACCATTGCCGCTCTTGCTAAAGGGCTCAAGCTCAAAACTGTGGCCGAAGGCGTCGAAACCCAGCAACAACTTAATTTCCTACACGCGATCGGTTGCGATGGGGCCCAAGGGTTCCTGTTTGGAAAACCTAATCCCGCCGATCGCATCCCTGATGTGCTGGGGCTTCATTCATCTTTCTGCCTGAGCCTGGGTAATTCGAAGGAGGTGCATAGCACCCCACTAGAAGCACAACAACTGAACCCTTGATGAAACCAGGTTTTGTAAAAGCAATAGGTTACTCCCGCCGCTTTTGCAAAACCTATGAACCGAATTGCGATCGCAGTTCCGTGAAACGCTTTCAATCCAAAGGTTTTTGCCTATAACCTACCGCGATAAAAAGTTCAGGACTTCGCCCTTATAGCAATGTGCAAGTGCGTTAAGTACAGCAACGGTGATGTGGGGCACTTCGTGCCCCACATCACCGTACTTAACCAACGTGCACAGCGCTATATGTTGTGTGGGGTGTGCGAAGCACACCCCACACAACATAAGGGCTCTAAATTTTGAAAAGCTACGCAAGCCAGCTTTTCAAAGCTAAACTTTCTGGTTCTGAGTGCGTAGCGCTATACACGGGCTAATTCTCGGTAAGCTGCTGTCGAGCTTGTTTGGTTAGCTCTAAAATTTCCTGCAACGTGGGTGGAGGGGTGAGAGAATTCATGCGCAGCCACAGCAGGTATTCGATGTTGCCAGCGGGGCCGAGCAACGGTGACCAGGTAAGGCCACAGTAACCCCAGCCCAGGTTAATAGCAGATTGGAGAACCTGGGCGATCGCCTCGGCCTGATCTTTCGCCTCCCGTACAACACCCTTTTTGCCGACCTTCTCTCGCCCTACCTCAAACTGGGGTTTGACCAGCAACACCACTTCGCGAGGTGCCTGGAGCAGGCCCCAGAGGGCAGGCATTACCTTGGTTAGCGAGATAAATGACACATCAGCAACGCCCAAATCGGGGAGGGGAGCGTCGCCGTACAGATCTTCGGCGGTGAGGTGGCGCAGGTTGGTGCGCTCCCGTAAGATGACGCGGGGGTCTTGGCGCAGGCTCCAGGCAACCTGGCCGTAGCCGACATCTACCCCATAGATTTGGGCAGCACCATTTTGTAGGAGGCAGTCAGTAAAGCCGCCCGTGGAGATTCCAGCATCCAGAGCAATGCGTTCGGCTACAGCAATGTCAAAAGCTTCGAGAGCTCGGGCGAGTTTTTCGCCACCTCGGGAGACGTAGGGCGATCGCTGCTTGACCGTAATATTGGCTGCTAAATCAATTTCAGTGCCGGGTTTATCGATCACCTGCTGGTTGACCTGCACTTCGCCCGCCCGGATCAGGCGTTGGGCCTGTTGTCGGGAATCGGCGAGCGATCGCTCTACCATCAGCATATCGAGGCGTTGTCGCGGCACAGGCAATCCATGGGTAAATAGGGCAGATTCGGGTGTGTTTTAGAACTGGCTAGAAAGGTTGATTTTTGGGTGCATGAGGCGCACAAAAAAATAACTTTTAAAACAGACCCTAAGGGATGTGTTGGCATATCCATCCCACAGGTATTTTAGAACCCTCTCTGGTGAGTTAGATTAGGAGTTCAGACTTATTGCTGCTCATGGGAGGTCCGCGTGTCCTTTTCCTCTGACGATTTTGCCAAAGCCCTGGAACAACAGCTCTACGACTTCAGCAAAGGGCAAGTCGTGCGGGGGCGGCCCTTTAGCTACGAGTCCGACGGGGTGTATGTCGATATTGGTGGTAAATCTGCGGCGTTTTTGCCCGCTAGTGAAGCCGGATTGCGGCAGACGACCGATCTGTCTCAGCTAGTTCCCCTCAACGAAGAACGAGAGTTTCTGATTGTCCGCGATCAGGATGCTGATGGTCAGGTGACTCTGTCAATCCGCCAACTAGAGCTACGGAGCCTGTGGAAGCGCCTGGCAGAGATGCAAGACACCAAGGAAACCATTTCGGTGCGGGTCAGTGGTGTTAACAAGGGCGGGGTGACGGTCGATGCAGATGGATTGCGGGGCTTTATCCCGCGATCGCACCTGGTCGAGCGCGAAAACCCCGAAGCTCTGATTGGTCGAGCGATGACAGTTAGCGTTCTGGAAGCTAATTCCAGTACTCGTAAGCTGGTGCTGTCGCAACGAAATGCGTCTCAGGCCGCTAGCTTTGGCCGCTTGCACGAAGGCCAGCTCATTTCTGGCAAGATTTCGGGAATTCGGCCTTTTGGGGTGTTTGTTGATTTTGATGGCAGTTCGGGGCTGCTCCACGTCAACCAGATCAGCAAAAATTATGTGAGTTCGGTGGAGACGGTATTCAAAGCTGGACAGCCGATTAAAGCGATCATTTTGGAAATCGACGATATCAAGCGGCGCATTTCCCTGTCGACGAAGCAGCTAGAGAGCTATCCCGGCGAAATGCTGGATAACTTTGATGCGTTGATGGCAGAAGCAGAATCCCGGATGGAGAAGCTGAATCAATCGAAACCCAGCGCTCCCGCCGAGGTTGCAGAACCAGCAGATGAGGCTGAGGCCGAATAGGGTTGCAGATACGACGGATGAATTGCCAGGGTTAGTGACTGGATGCGAGACACCCGGGGTTTTTAGAAACCTCGGGTGTCTGAGCTTTTGCTATCCAAGAAGCGCAGGTGTCTATTGGCTTGAGTTGTCTTACGATCGCCGTTTATGAGGGGCGATCGCTCCCCTGATACCGATCGCGCAACCATTGCAGTCGGCGTTCAATGCGTGGTAGCCGCTCAGGGTTGGGATGTTCGCGGTACAAAATAATTGACCAAACCAGAGCCACCAAGGTGCGGGCTTCAATGCAGAGATCGAGAGCCTCTGGGTCAAAAGAACCATAGCCTTGAAGGGCGGCTTCAGCTTTGTCCTGATCGACGCCGAAGACGTGAGGCGCGGCAACCAGGGAGGCTAAATCCCATTCAATTGGGCCGATGAAGGCATCTTCCCAATCCGTCCACAAAACTCCATCTGACGTGTTCAGGACATTGCCTGAATGCGGGTCACCATGAAGGGGTTGCATGGACAAGTTTTGCAGACGAGGTTCTAGAGATTGGCTCACCTCCACAAGGAGAGCGGCATCGGCTTCAGCAAACGTTGATTCTGCAATTAGTCTGGTTAAAATTTCGTGGCCTTCTCGGATGAGAGCGAGGTAGGGTAGTTCTCCTGGGAAGTGCTTCAGAGCGGTATGGCATTGCCGTAAAGCCTGCCCTGCTTGGGTGGGGTCAAACGGTTCGGGTAAAACCTGCACAAATTTCCAAAAGCTGAGGATAAAGCCATCGTGATAGTGTGGCCCGGGCTTGAGGAGGGTAGTGGGAGGAATGATAGGAGCCTCGTGGGTCATTAGATGTTGGGCGATCGCCACTTCACGGGTGAACCACGCATCACCCTGACGAATGGTGCTCGTGGAGCCCATTACCCGGGCAACGACTGGTGTTGGGGAGAGGTGGGCGATGATGTTGCTCTGGTTTTGCAGGGTGATTGCCCGCTCGAATTGCAACCCCTGGTTACGGGCGATCGCGCTAGCTGCATCCAATGCCCTTTGCAATCGCGCATTCTGGCTCATGCGGTGTTTACCCTTCGTGCGTTACCTCACCAATTTTGGCAGAACGGATGAGGACGTAGTTTTGTTGACATCATGGGAGAGTAAGAGGACATCTTGCACCCTCCAGTAAAGATAGGAAAACGGGTTAGCCCTGAAAGCTTTATGGCAGTGGCATTGCATGCAATGTCATTGCCATAAAGCTTTCAGGGCTAAAAACTGTGCCAACGCATAATGCAGACTCGTAGACCCAAATAGGGGCTTAGGTTCGTTTCGATAGTGATCCCAGTGCAAATTGTATCTGTCCGAATTGCAATTGTATTTGAATACAAGTAAGATGCATTGTTAACGCTGGAAAACTTCACGGACTAGGCGATGGGTGATGTCTCCACCCTCGCCCTCCTTCCTGCTTTTGCGGCCTATGGGTCCACAAATTTTTTAGCAAAGGTGTCAGAATCTCACCTCTGCTCGCATTCATCCCCTAACAAGTCCAAGCAAACTCACTCTATGAATATCCGTTGGAAGCGCTGGATTTCTCAGCTCACGGCTTTTTTTGTGTCTGTCGTTGTGGCGATCGCCCTCATCCCTGCGCTAGCGACATCGGGTCAAGCCGCAACTACTCTGGAGTACGTCAGCCCGCAGTGGCTCTCAGAGCATGCAAACGATCCGCAGCTGAGAATTCTGGACGTGCGCATGAATCCGTTGGACTACATTCAAGGCCATGTTCCGAATGCTGTTCACATTGCAGACAATACTTTCCGTGGTCCTAATGGTCGTCTGCCTATTCAGTACTGGGAGCAACAAAAGCTGCAATCCCTGTTCCGTCAGGCCGGGATTTCTGGGGATAGCCAGGTGGTTGTTTACTCCGAAGGCAACAATATCTTGGGGGCGACCATGGTGGCATACCTGCTAGAGCGCAGCGGCCACGACAAGATTGCAGTTCTGGATGGCGGCTACAAAGGTTATGAAGGGGCAGGTTTACCCCTGACTAAAGAGTTTCCGCAGTATGCGCTAGGTAACTTTGAAGTGCAGGACAACACCTCTACCCGGGTAACCCTGAATGACATTCGCCAAGCCATTGGCAACCCCAACATCACAATTATTGATCCCCGCCCACCGGCTCTGTTTTCGGGTGAGCAAAACTTGTTCATTCGCAACGGGCATATTCCTGGCGCTAAGAATATACCCTGGCCCACCTTTACGGTTGGTGAAGCCAACTTCCACCAGCTCAAGCCTCTCAATGAAATTCAGGCTCTGCTCGACCGCCGTGGAATTACTCCCGATGACGACATCATTGTTTCCTGTAGCACGGGCCGAGAAGCGACGCTGCAATACACCGTTCTGAAGCACCTTCTGGGTTATCCCAAGGTGCGCGTCTACGAAGGCTCCTGGACGGAGTACTCTGCTCAGCCTGATCTGCCGATTGAAACTGGCCTCGATCCGGAAAACGTTTAAGCCAATTTTTCTCGTGGGGTTGCCGATGAAATCCGAGTTGGCAACCCCGCCCCCCTATGGTTGCTCCCGATAGTGCTCTGGAGGTAAATGCCGTGCTGACTCCGTTGTTCTTGATAGGTGGTGTGTTGACCGTTGTTAGTATCTGTAGTCTGACATTTTGGGCTTCCCAGGAGGCGGGCTATGGCTATAGTGTGGCTCCTTCCTTGCAAGCCTGCGAACCGACGAGTTCTGACACACCCGCAAGCCCCCCCGATACTTCTGAGGCCGATCCGTCCTAACGGGTCGAGGTCTCATCCATCTGCATCGTTTTTGTTCTTTGCACTGTACCAGGGGAATTTCGCATGATGCCGTTTGAAGCGTTTGAGCAATCGACCACATCGGTGCCGACAGTCGCCATTATTGGTGGTGGATTCAGCGGTGCCATGGTTGCCATGCACCTTCTGCGAAGGGCTCGGGTACCGTTGTCGATTTACTTGATTGAGCGTCAATCCCAGGTAGGCCAGGGTGTTGCTTACAGTAGCCCCCTTGATTGTCATGTCATGAATGTGCCCGTGGGAAGCCTTCGGCTTATGGATGATGAAGATGGGACCGTGGGCGATCGCCCCGACTTCCTCACCTGGCTGCGGGAGGTTGCCGGGCTCGCCTCTGTGACGGCTGAAGATTTTGTGCCCCGCTACTGGTTTGGGCGCTATGTGCAAGCGTCACTCCAGGCCGCCATTGCCCAGCGCCATGCTAATGTGCAAATTTCTGTGATTCAAGATGAGGCGATGCAGATTTCGGTGGGTGATCGCTATGCCACCCTGCACCTACAACGGGGGCAACGGCTACGGGTCGATCGCGTCGTCCTGGCTCTAGGGAATTCTCCTCCAGCCTCACTTCCCATCGATAATCTGGCGTTTCACAACAGTGCGTCTTACATCGAGTCAGGGAGGAGTGATGCCCTGGATTCTGTATTGTCCCAACCCTCGTTGCTGCTGGCGGGTATGGGTTTAACTGCCGTGGATTGGGTAGTAGCATTGCATCAGCGAGGCTATACCGGGACGATTCATGCCCTTTCGCGGCGGGGGTTGCTACCCCAGGTGCATCGCATCTCCAGTGCAGCGCAGGCCGCCCAATCGTCAATGCGGTTGGTTGTCCCTCAGGAGGGTGAGGACACCTTGCTTGCCACATTGCCCACGACGGTGCGAGAGTTGACCCAATGGATACGGCAGCGAGTAGCGATCGCCCAATCCCTCGGCTATGACTGGCGTCCGGTCTTTGACAGTCTGCGCCCCTACACCCAATCCCTTTGGCAACACCTTCCCCTAAAGGAAAAACGGCGCTTCCTGCGGCATCTGCGCCCCTATTGGGATAGCCATCGCCATCGCGTTGCTCCCCAAGTGTATGAGGTGGTGCAATCTTTACGTCGTTCCGGTCAACTTCAGCTTCATAGAGGGCAGCTACAAACCTGTGAGAATTCGGATGCAGGGGTTGTGGTACGATTCCGTCCTCGCGGGCAAACTCATTCAGAAACCCTGACGGTCGGAGCAGTGATCAACTGTACCGGTGCTCAGACGAACTATCGGGAAATCCATCACCCGCTGATTCGCTCGCTCATGCACCAGGGGTTAATGCGCACAGATGCGCTGCGGCTAGGGCTGGATGCCGCACCCAATGGGGCTGTAAGGAATAGGAACGGAGTACCCTCCTCCTGGCTCTACACCCTCGGTACGGCCTGTCGGGGGCAGCTGTGGGAAACAACGGCGATCGCTGAAATCCGTACGCAAGCAGCGGCTCTGGCCACTACCCTGCTGCTTCCTCAGGGGGGGATTGTGCCTTCCCATGGTTCAATGATTCGCATTACCCATCCTGCCTGACCCTTTCCGGTTGCTGCCCCTTCTTAACCTTAGTTCGGGATAAGCTGAAGTGCTCATTTTGGCGTGCGCAAAGCGCACGCCAAAATGAGCGTTTTCGAGTGCCGCGCAACGCGCGGCACTCGAAAACGCCCTTAACTCGAACTCAGGTTTCTTACAGCCCCAGGTGCTTAAAACCAGGAGGATGACTACTGAAGAGGTGCATTCTGTGCACCTCTTCAGCAGTTTGTTCTGGGCGATCGCGTTTGTAGCCTTGGCCTGGATGGTTAGGACATGCAGTAGGAGCTTTGCTCCTACTGCATGTCCTAACCATCCAGGCGATATAAGAGGGCCGTCATAATTAACCGTGCCCCCGATAAACGGCTTGCAGGATGCCCAACCAATCCTCATCCCCCATCACTAAGCAGGCCAGCAGATCGTATTGCCACTCGTAAAGGGGGGCATCCTGCCCGATACGGGCGTGAAGTTTGTGGGTTTGATCAATCCAGCTAGCGGCTTCCTCGGCCTCTTCCAGTAGCCAGGTAGCGAGGGGATGCTCCCAGTCGTGAAGGAATTGCTGCATGAGGTTGCGATCGCCCCCTCCCACGAGCTGCGCTGGAACCCCAGTCATATAGAGCTGATTGTCTGGGGGAAATTCGGGGCCCTGCAAGGCTGAAACGTTCAGGGTTTCCCACTGAGGAGCTATTAGGGAGGGCAGCAGGCCAAAGGTGTACTGCTTGTTCGCTTCCAGGGAAATACCACCAATGTCAGGTGGTCGGTTGTGCTGCGTCAAAAAGTCGTAGAGTGCCTGGAAAAACGGCTGGATGATTTCACGGGCTATGACGTCGCAGAGGCGATCGCCCACCTCTGAAAAGTCTGTTTCTTGCAGAAGGATCTGCTGTTGATGTAGCAGAATTGCCTGGCTCAGGTCGTGCTGGCTGCGATCGTCCAGGCAGAACCAGACGGTAGTGCCGAGGTGATCCTTGAGCTGGCGTTCAACGTCAACAGGATCGAGGGTGCTGGAAGGCGGGGCGACGGTGGGTGGATGGCTATCCTTTCTGTGGCCCTCTGGCTTATTCTCACGAATGAAATTTGAAGTTTGGTCGGCGAGTTTTTGTTGAAGCTCGGCAATTTGCCGGTCTTTTTGAGCGAGTTGGCGTTGAGGATCGGGACGGTTTTGAAGCTGAAGGCGGAGATCCTGTAATTGTTGTTGAAGTTCGGCAATCTGGCGATTTTTGCTAGGGAGAGTAGACCCTTCCTCGGTGCGGGCTTGGAGCTGGAGGCGAAGTTCTTCGATGTGGCGACGCAGGTCAGCAATTTGGCGGTCTTTTTCGGCGATCGCCTTTTCTGCCGAAGCTCCTGCCGCCAGTTGTTGCCACAGCTCCTCCGTTTCCTGCTGGAGAGCCGCAATCTGCTGGTCTTTTTCGGCAATGACCGTCGCCTGTGACGCCTTTTGAAGCTGTTGCCCCAGTTCTTCGTTTTTCTGACGCAGGGCGAAAATCTGCTGTTCTCTCTCGGTCGTGACTGTAGCCAAGTCGGCTTGAGCCTGGTGCAAGGCTTCGAGCTGCTGGTGCAAGTGGGCGATTTCTTCGTCTTTTTGGGCGATCGCCTCCTGATGGTTCGCTGTCTCTAATAGCTGTCGTCCCGCTTGAGGTTCCGGCAACGGCGTCCCCACACTACCTGGGTCTGGGTATTGGCGACGGAAGGTTTCGATTTGCTCCTGTAGCGCGGCAATTTGCTGATCCTTTTCAGCAATTAAACTGTCTTTTTTTTTATCCAGTCCTCCTTTTCGGCCAGTTGCAGGGCATGGAGGGCTGATTGCATCAGATTTTCGTAAAAGGGCTGATTGAGGTCAACCAGTTCGGCCTCGCTACCCTGGCGGGTAAGTCGGCCAGTCGTTTGTTTCGGTGAAATGGTGAGCAAGTTGCCTTCCGCGTTGTAAATTTGCAACTCGCGGCTGTTGCCCTGAGGAACGACACGGCATTGATAACGGCGGCGGCTAAAGATAAAGGGGACGCCGGGCAATTCAGGTAGGGGTGGGGGGGAGGCAGTCTGGAGGATGGCTGAATTGACGGATGCATGCGTCGGGACGGAGGTCAGGGGGAGGGATGGCTGAACGGCACGGGAACGGGTTGGAGGTTGTAGGATGCGTTCGGGCACGTAGCCTTCGGGAAGGCGCATGCCCACGAGTTCGAGTTCTACGTTGCGGGTGCCGTTCCACTCGTTGAGGCGAAGTTTGTAGGCAATATCCAGGCGACCGGGTACTGGGCAATACTGGCCCCAGCGCCAGCCGATTGCCTTCAACGCAACGGGAGCACCATCATCTTCCACCACCATTAATTTCATATGGGCGCGGGTTTGACCCATGCACTGCTGCTCCACAACTCGTACGTTGGGTGTCCAAAAAACAGGGTCACAGTTTTCAATGCCGCAAGGTTGCAGGTGGTCAATCTGCTGGTACAGCTCCAGAGTGATGTCCTGAAGAGAGGCTTGCACATCAACATTAACCAATGGCTTCAGGTGTTCGGGTTCCAGGTGTTGGTTGGCGAAGGCAATGAGATGCCGTCGCATCTCTTCCAAATTCTCTGTTTTAAGGGAGAAGCCCCCAGCTGCTTTGTGCCCACCGAAGCGCTCCAACACAGGCGCACAAGCTTGTAGCGCGTCAAAGACGTTGAATTCAGGAATACTGCGGGCAGAACCGCGCACATGGCTGGGGTCATTCTCCTCAAAGGTTCCAATGAACACGGGTACGCCATAGCGCTCTACCAATCGGGAGGCGACGATGCCGATGACGCCATGATGCCAGCCAGGTTGTACGAGAAGGAGAACGCGATCGCTCAATAGATCCGGCTTTTCGGCCTCAATGGCGGCGATCGCCTGCTGCTCAATCAACTCACACAACCGCTGGCGCAACTGGTTAATTTCTTCGCACTGCATTGCGCGATCGAGGGCAACACCAGGGTCATCGGTTGTGAGCAGATCAATCACAATTTGCGGATCGGCCAACCGTCCGACGGCATTAATCCGGGGCCCCAGGCGAAAGCCAATGGCTTCAGGCTTCAACGCTCCATTGCCCTCATTCACTCCAGCCACCTGGCTCAAGGCTCTGACTCCCGCCAGTCTGGATTGGGGTAACAGCGCTAGCCCTCGCCGCAGCCAACGACGGTTGACCCCGGTTAACGGAGCCAGGTCAGCAATGGTGCCCAGGGTAAAGAGTTCCAGCAATGGAGCCGCGATGTCTTGCGCCTGCATAACCTGAGCCAGGGACACGGCCAGCAGGTAAGCCACACCTACCCCCGCCACGCCTCGAAATGGCGAATCAATGCGAATCAGTTTCGGGTTAAGGATGGCATCCGCGGGAGGTAGGGTCGGCGGAACGTCGTGGTGGTCGGTGATGATGACCGTGAGGCCCTGTTCTCGGGCATAGGCGACCGGATCAACGGCTGCAATGCCGTTATCCACGGTCAGGATCAACTGCACCCCATCCTGTTTAAAGTCATCTACAATGCGGCGGTTAATCCCGTAGCCTTCTTGCATCCGGCTGGGGATCGCTTGAATCACCTTGGCCCCTAAGGCCCGCAATGCCCGTAGCAGCAGGGCGGTGCTGGTCATGCCGTCAGCGTCATAGTCGCCGCAGATGCCGATGGTGCGCCTGTTGGCGATCGCCTCCTTCAACAGCTCCAAGGTCTTGGGCAGATCAGGAAACTCGTCCAGGGGGGACGGCAAAACCTGTAACTCGGGCTGCACAAAAATTTGAGCCGCTTCGGGCGTATCCATTCCTCGATTGAGCAAGACCTGCCCCAGCAACGGTTCCAGGTCTACCGCTGCGGCCAATCGCCGGGCCTGTTCAGGTTGGGCAGGGGCAATGCGCCAGCGTTGATCAGGAAGACGGCGATCGCGGCTCAGGTCAGAAGCAGGCTGTTCAGCAAAGGAGGACGAGGGAGACACAGGCATTCCGGCAGAGTGGACGGTAGGTCAATGATAATAATAGGACTCCCAACCGAGTAGTTAGCTTCAACAATTTTCGTTTTGTTTTTGTCTGGGCTTACGCATTTGTGTTGTGGGTGGGGTGCGAAGCACCCCACCCACAACACAAATGCACTACGGATAGTAGGCTTGCGTAAGTCCTGTTTGTTCTTGGGATGTGCCCTTCTAAGGTGCGTCTCAAGAACAAAAAGCAGCGGCATCTTCTACGGGAGCTGTCTTAGAATGAAGCATTCCAACTGGATGTAGAAACCCTACGCTTCAGGAGGCGCAATTTATGTCCCCCGTCGATCGGATCGCTGTTGTGACTGGGGCTAACCGTGGCATTGGTCTAGAAACGGCCCGCCAGTTAGCTCAGCATGGTATTCATGTCATCTTGACCAGTCGTGATCAGGATAATGGCATTGCGGCGGCAAAAACGCTTCAAAGCGCTGGGCTACCTGTGACGCCTCAGGTACTCGATGTCGCCAACCCAGCCAGTATCCAGTCATTGGTCGATTTTTTGACGGCAGAGTTTGGCGGTGTTGATATCCTCGTCAACAATGCGGGGGTTTATCTCGATAACGGCCTGACTGGTTTGAACGTGCCAACAGAGATTGTGCGGCAGACCCTGGAAATTAATACCTTGGCTCCCCTCCAGTTGAGTCAGGCCGTCATCCCGTTGATGCGCCAGCGGGATCGGGGCCGCATTGTCAACGTGTCATCCGGAATGGGTGCTTTGACGGATATGACCGGTAGCTCTTTGGCCTACCGCGTCTCGAAAACAGCGCTAAACGCCATCACCCGTATTCTGGCCGATGAGCTATCGGACACCAATATTTTGGTCAATTCTGTTTGCCCCGGTTGGGTAAAAACGGCGATGGGTGGGGAGAGTGCCCCCCGTAGCGTGGAGAAGGGTGCCGATACAATCGTGTGGCTGGCGATGTTGCCAGATGGGGCACCCAGTGGGTTATTTTGGCGCGATCGCGAACCCATCGCCTGGTAGTCCATTCAGCAAGGGGATTTTTCGCCCGTGTCTCGCACGAAAAATAACTTTCAGGCCACCCCAACAGGATAAAATGACATCCGGCTAAATTCCGGAATAGAGCAATGGATTATCGCGAGGCTGGGGTTGATGTAGAAGCGGGGCGTGCTTTTGTGCAGCGCATTCGCAATTTGGTGAGCCGTACCCACCGCCCAGAGGTGATGGGCGGTATTGGTGGCTTTAGTGGGCTGTTTCAATTACCGACTGGCTACCAGGAACCCGTGCTGGTATCGGGCACCGATGGCGTCGGCACCAAGCTCAAACTGGCCCAGCAACTCGATCGCCATAACACCATTGGCATCGACCTCGTCGCCATGTGTGTCAATGACGTCCTCACGTGCGGTGCAGAGCCTCTGTTCTTTCTGGATTACCTGGCTACGGGCAAGCTCAACCCTGAACAACTCGAAGGCGTTGTTGAAGGGATCAGTACGGGATGCCAGCAGGCGGGCTGCGCTCTGTTAGGGGGTGAAACGGCTGAAATGCCAGGTTTCTATCAACCTGGAGAATATGATCTCGCTGGATTTTGTGTCGGGATTGTGGAAAAGAGCCGCATTCTCGATGGTTCTCAGGTGCAAGTGGGAGATGTGGCGATCGGTCTTGCCAGTGCCGGCATCCACAGCAACGGCTACAGCCTGGTGCGGAAGATCGTAGAACTCAGTGGGCTAGGACTGGATCAAACTCCTGCCCAACTCAACGGCACATCCCTGGGTGATGCTCTCCTGGCTCCTACCCGTCTCTATGTCCAGCCCATTCTTGCCGCACTTCGGGCTAACCTTCCCATCCACGGCATGGCACACATTACGGGTGGCGGCCTCCCCGAAAACCTGCCTCGTTGCCTTGGCCCCGGCCAATCTGTACAGGTTGCTTCTGATACCTGGCCTGTCCCTCCTGTCTTCCAATGGCTTCAGGAAACGGGCTCTGTGGAGACTCTGGAAATGTTTAACACCTTCAACATGGGAATTGGCTTCGTCGTGTTGGTACCCCCGGCCAATGTCTCCACGACTCTTGAATTTTTCAAAAACCAGGGGTTGGAAGGCTGGGAAATGGGTTCTGTGATTGAAGGCTCAGGGGAATTACAGTTCACCACCTGATCCATACGTTTGTGTGGAGAAACCATTTGAGGGGCTGTGTGAAAAGTTGATTTTTCGCATGCTACACATATGAAAAATCAACCCTTAGGATCGTGTATTGAATAACCTGTAATTCTTTTTGTGGGAGGGGCGGCAAAGCCGCCCCTCTCACAAAAAGAATTACAGGTTGTTTTATTTGTGATCCTTAGCGGGCTTTTTCAAACAACCTCTCATCGATGTCCATAGGCAGATGGGGTTCAGTCAGGATTCCCCTGCCCTACGTAAACCATCATTAAGAATCCCTGCAATCTGTAACTGAACAAAGCTTTGGGGTATTTGCCTCAAAGCTTTGTTTTCTAAGGATCTCAGCTAGCTTGAAGAGGCTTTTTTGAGGGCGATCGCCCCTTCCCCTCTCTCTTCACCTTTTCCGCATCTCTGCGACAATCACAACAGTCCTTCAATCTTCCACGCGGTTCCGTGGCGGCGATCGCCGCGAAGCAACACGGAACCTCACCTCCATCTCAACCTCCCGGTCACGCAACCATCATTTGCAGGGAGATCCTCATATATGAAATTGGCTTACTGGATGTATGCCGGACCGGCGCACATCGGCACCCTCCGCATTGCCAGTTCCTTTAAGAACGTCCATGCCATCATGCACGCGCCCCTGGGCGATGACTACTTTAATGTCATGCGTTCCATGTTGGAGCGGGAACGGGACTTTACCCCCGTTACGACCAGCGTGGTGGATCGCAACGTGCTGGCTCGGGGTTCCCAGGAAAAGGTGGTCGACAACATCACTCGCAAAGATCAGGAAGAAGCGCCGGATCTGATTGTGCTGACTCCCACCTGCACCTCCAGCATTCTGCAAGAGGATTTGCAGAACTTCGTAGATCGGGCGCAGATGGACGCCAAAGGCGACGTGATGCTGGCGGATGTAAATCACTACCGCGTCAACGAACTTCAGGCCGCCGATCGCACCCTGCAACAAATCGTTCAGTTCTACATCGAGAAGGCTCGCAAGAAAGGCGAACTGCCCGAAGGCAAGACGGAGCGTCCTTCTGTCAATATCATTGGCATTTCTACCCTGGGTTTCCACAACAACCACGATCGCCGTGAACTGATTACCTTAATGCGGGATCTGGGAATTGAAATCAACGCCATCATTCCCGATGCTGCGTCTGTGCATGAGTTGAAACATTTGCCTCGTGCCTGGTTCAACCTGGTGCCCTACCGCGAACTGGGTCACATGACCACGGATTACCTCCAGCAAGAATTCGGCATGCCCTCTGTGGACATCACTCCCATGGGGATCGTGGAAACCGCTCGCTGCATCCGCGCCATCCAGAAGGTGCTGAATGAGCAAGGCGCCACGAAGGATTACGAGAGCTATATTGACGAGCAGACGCGCTTTGTCTCCCAGGCCGCCTGGTTCTCCCGCTCCATCGACTGCCAAAACCTAACGGGTAAGCGAGCTGTGGTGTTTGGTGACAACACCCATGCTGTTGCCATGACCCGCATCCTCGCTCGCGAAATGGGGATCAAGGTGGTGCTGGCAGGAACTTACTGCAAGTACGACGCCGAGTGGTTCCGGGAACAGGTAGAGGGTTATTGTGACGAGGTGCTAGTCAGCGATGACAATGCAGCCATTGCGAACGCGATCGCCCGCTTAGAACCCGCTGCCATCTTCGGTACTCAGATGGAACGCCACGTTGGCAAACGCCTGGATATTCCCTGCGGTGTGATTGCCTCTCCAGTTCACATCCAAAACTTCCCGGTGGGCTTTACTCCCTTCCTGGGCTACGAAGGCGCAAACCAGGTAGTGGATCTGGTTTACAACTCCTTCACTCTGGGCATGGAGGATCACCTACTGGAGATCTTCGGCGGTCACGACACGAAGGAAGTGATTACCAAGGAGATGTCGGAGACGACTGATCTGGCCTGGAGTAAAGATGGCCTGGTAGAGCTGAACAAGATCCCCGGTTTTGTGCGGGGTAAGGTGAAGCGCAACGTGGAGAAATTTGCGCGCGATCGCCACATCGCCCAAATTACTGCCGAAGTTCTGTACGCTGCTAAAGAAGCGGTTGGTGCATAAAAGCTGCATCTACGCAGAATAAGACACCCGGTGTTTTTGAAAACACTGGGTGTCTTCGTGATCAGCCGCTATTCGTCGACGCGAAATGTATTGCTATAGGCATCATATTTAAAGCCCCTCACGAGCTCTCCTCGACCTCCCGTAATGACCCGCTGACAGAATTGAGTAATAACCTCATTTCCCTCAATACCGAGAAAGATATCGTGGCTACTTCCAACATTCTCAGCGTCGGTAAAATCAACGTAAATTGGGCGTTCAGCGATTAATCTTTCAGCCGTGTTTCCTAAACGAGCAGGATTAATAATGTCAGATGCTTTTAGAACCGCATCACGTTCGTTAATGGTGACATAAATGCGTCTGCTATTAATCAGATCAATCCATGTGTAATGGTTTTTGTTATCTACGTCAGCCTGTTGAAAAATCACGTTGTCAAAGATTCTGGTTTCTCCCCCAAAGATGGGAGATTTAATGAACTCTTGTACGAGAAAACACCCCAGGCTATAACACATAAAGTTAAGGCGAATGCTACAACCTTCGCTGTTGACCCCTTGCGATCGCGACATCGAATTGCGTTCTTCAATATAACGTCCCAATTTTTCTAAGGTGCGATCGAGGGCCAGGCTCGATGCTCTAGCGGCTGCCCGTGCATCACGATACTCATTACTGATGAAACCTCCCTGATTGGAGGGCCAGGAAAAGGCAATGATATTGACGCCGTAGGTCTGCTCAAGCCGACGACATTCCTCTAAATTTCCCCGAAACGATTGATTGAATCCGTGAACATAGAACAACCAATCTGCTTTCAATTCCCCTGCACCAATAGCAGTAATAATACGATTAAATAATCTTTTGCTGGGAACATTCGCTTCATTCATCGCATCCGGTTCTGGCAATAATTCCACTTGCCATCGCTCGTTGCTTTCGTCATGGTTAGCGATCGCTATCCGTAGTTCATCTAAAGAAACCTCATTGGGCTTTTCCCCAAACAAATTCTCGCCAGTTTCCCCTTCATTGATGTTGCGGTTAGTAACAACGACAATCATGGTCAGTTCTCCAAAACTAGGTGGGCAATTCCTGGGCTTTGATTTAGGCTGAGGAGAATTTTCTCATCTTTTTTAGAGCATTAGTTCGGACAGTTTTTCTGAAACCCTTGATTTTGCGTACGCGAAGCGCACGCAAAATCAAGGGTTTCAGAAAAACTGTCCAGAGTATTGTTAGAGATCAGCTTTGTTCTATTTCTTTAGGCGTAGTTCGGTGATGCTGTATCTTGCACGTTTGCTATGTGATCCGGTACAGCAATCCAAGAACCGGATTAGTCCAAACTAAAGTGAATGAACTGGAATCAGATATAGTGCTATGCGCTCAGAACCAGGAAGTTTAGTTTTGAGAAACCGCACTCTGTCCGGTTTCTCAAAACTAAACTGACCTCACCGGATTACATGGGTTGTACGCTACCGCGATAGTATCTGCTCGATGACCTGGGTCAGATGTTTGGGACTACGCAAATGAATTGCTTGTAGTAGCCCTGATTTAACGATGCGGTGGGCACGTTCGTCGGTGATCTTGCCTTCCAAAGCAGTGGCGAGGACATCGGCGGTACGGCCACTACCCGCGATCGCAATGACAGGTCGTCCCTCCTCGACATTCTCGCGAGTATCCAACCAGCTCACCTCGCCGCCGTTGATGAGGAGAGTAACAGAGGGTTCGTCCTGAGCGATCGCCGTCGCAAGTCGAGCAATCCACTCAGACTCCGCCCCCCACTGGGCACCGGGAATCATCAGGAAGTGAGTGTGGTGGGGTTCTAAATAGGCCGCATCCGTGTTGGGTAGAGGTTGATCAGGCAGGGCTACCAGCCCGACCGGAGCCACGCCAAGCAGGGGAAAGGTGCCACGGGTGCGGATACGGGCGCGGCCCATCATGCGCATGATGCCTGCGTCAGTGCCGCCATCGACCACGACGGCGTTGAGGGTTTGAGCCAAGGGGGCCAGCACTTGCACAAATAGGCTGCGAAGGAGCTGCTGATCGCTGGCGCTGATCTGGCTGGCCCCGCCAATTAATACCAGCACTGGACGGGGATGTGGAATTTGCATCAACTCCAGCACGGTATCCAAAGGAGCATCTTCTGGCACCTGCATTGCCACGGCTTTCAGGCGATCGCCAAACGCTACGGTGAGAGGTTCCATTGCAGTGCTGGGATGAGAGAGTGAGCAAGGGTGACGGCATCCACCCCCAATTCCGTTCGCCGCTGGGCTGCCCATCGTGCCGCCTGGGAATGCCACCAGGTTGCGGCTTGAACGGCTCCTTCGGGTGGCATTTTCATCAGCGTAGCCTGAGCCAGCAAGCCGCTCAAGAGCCCGGTTAAGACATCACCACTGCCACCCCGCGCCAGGGCAGGAGTACTTTCAGGATTCACCCAGACTTTCCCCGATTCTGGATGGGCGATCGCCACCCGTGCCCCTTTCAGCAATACAATTGCGCCACTGCTGCGCGCCGCTGCTTGAGCCAGAGCAATCCGATCCACCCCTTCTGCCTGAGGGAACAATCGACGAAACTCTCCTAAATGTGGCGTCAGAATGGTGGGAGCCGATCGCGATCGCACCTCCCAACCCTGCCGTGCCGCCAGAATGTTCAATCCGTCGGCATCCAGTACCAGGGGGCGATCGCTCGCCAGTAAGGCTTCTATAACAGCGGTGGGATGGGGCGTAAGACCAGGGCCACAGGCGATCGTGCTGTAACGACTCAGATCTAAATCGGCGGGGAGATGGGCGATCGCTCCGTCTGTTTCTGGCAAACCGACCACCAGAGCATCGGGCACCTGAGCCACAAGCAACGGCGCGAGGGATTGCGGTACGGCCATCGTGAGCATGCCTACTCCACTGGCCCGGGCTGCTAATGCTGTCAGGATGGCGGCTCCCGGATAGGTGCGCGACCCGGCAATAAGGAGCAGGTTGCCCTGTTTGTATTTGTGCGTGTCAGCGGGACGCGGAAGGGGCAGGAGAGCGATCGCTCCTTCGTTTGTCATTCGCTCCACTTCCGGTTCGCCCACGACGGCCTGCACATCTGCCACGGGCAAACCAAAATCAACCCGCTCGACTGTCCCGATATATTCCAGCGCCGCGTCCTGCATGAACGCTCGCTTCCACAGGCCCAAACAAAACGTATGGGTTGCCCGGATAGCAATACCCAAAACCTCTCCGGTGTCTGTATGGATGCCCGAGGGAAGGTCGATGCTGAGCAGGGGCTTTTGCCAGGTGTTCAGGGTGGCGATCGCGGTAGCGATGGGGTCAGTGAGCGATCGCTCCAGCCCAAAGCCAAACAGCCCATCAATCAAAACATCACAGGTGGCTAACGCTTCAAGGGATGACGCGAATGGAATGGTGAGCGAGCGCGCATAGCGGGCATGGGCATCCGTTAATTCCTTCAACCGCTCAAAGGGGCAATAGATCTGTATGGAATATCCTTGCACGTGCAGTTCCCGCGCTACGACCAGAGCATCGCCGCCATTGTGCCCTGGCCCTACCAACACGCCAAAGGTTGTAGAGGTTGCTGGATAGAGGGCGATGATGCGTTGAGCAACCAACCCGGCTGCCTTTTCCATCAAGGCCGGCACCGGCATTCCCGCTGCAAAGACCCGCGATTCAATGGCCCGCATCTGCTCTGCGGTGACCACAAACCGGTCGAGAATTAATGGTCGGTTGAGGGCGCTTGGCCCTACCATGCCAGGGAAAATGGCCACAGTTCCTCTCTTGGTGGTTGCTAATCGTGGATAGATGTCAAAACACTATCCCATTCCACGCCGGACCTCTGCCGTTAACCAAGCTTCAACACCGATATTTGAAGGCTCAGGCGTCACGTCCACCCCAATCCGTTACCGGCGGAAGTACACTCGCGCATCCATTCCAAAGTCACGGAAATAGTTATTCCACCGTTCTGCGGCGCTACGTCCGTTGAAGGGGCCGACTCGTACATGAGGGCCGAGGGGAGAATCCCGTTCTTCCACTAACCGGGTCAAGCGAAATCCATAGGCCATCCGAACCACTTGTTCACTGATGTCCGCTAGATCCTCATCCGACGCGGGAATCACAATGTAATAATCCCGCCTTGCTTCCTGCGCATCATCTCTAGTCGATCGCTCGCCAGAGGGAGCCGGTTGGTTTTCTAAGGGAGTTAAAGGCTCAAACTCTAGTTCTTGGGGAACGACCGTTGTGGGCAGTTCTGGGATAGGGAACCCCTCGACTTGATTCAGATCCGCTTGTTGATTTAAGTCTGCTTGGGCAACGGGTTGCGGTGCAGGGGTTGCCTCCGCAACGGGAGCGGGTTGCGTCAAAGGAGCCGCAGCCACCACCCGCGATACAATGCCTCGTTCACTCAACCGTTGCACTTGCTGCGTAGCTGCGGCCTCATCACCAAACACTCCAGCCTGAATCAGCGATCGCCCTTCTATCGGTACAATCGTCGCCTCCGGTTCTACCTGCTGCACTTGAGATAACAGTAATGGGCTATCTCCATCTACCACCACAATGTAGGAGCGAATGGTCGGCATCACGGTGCCCATGGGCTGAGCGGGTGCTGCCGTGGTGGGCGGTGGTACGGAAACTGATGGTGTGGAACTCGGCACCCCATAGGGTTGAGCCGGAGGCAAGGGGGCTGGGGGTAATCCATCCACCACCTGCGCGGTGGCGGGTTTTGCCAGAGGTAGCAGGAGAGCCAGCAGGGTTAACCAGGATAGCGATCGCACCGCCAACGAAACACAGCCTGTAGGTTGAGACGCTTGCACCAACCTGCCTGAAATCACCTTAGAACCAAACCGAGGATGTACCATTTTGCCCTAAAGCTCCACACTGACTCTCAAGAGTAGCGGAATTGAAGCAAAATGTATCACGCATCTCTAGCGTCGTCACTCAAGTTTTCTGAAACTTTTCCCCATATTTGGTTGCTGCATCAGCAATTCTCATTTTGAAATCAGGCCCGAAAACTGCGCGCCTTTGGCGCGCAGTTTTCGGGCTTCAAAGCCGAGAGGGCGCGCCCTCTCGGCTTTGAAGCCCATACTGAGAATTGCTGTTGCTGCATTGTCTTATAGCGCTGTGCCTGTTGGTTAAGTATGGTGGTGTGATTAACGTATTTGCATATTGCTATAAATACAAAGACCCCCGGTATTTATAAAAACACCGGGTGTCTGAAACTCAGCGGGTTAACTTAGAAGGACATTTCGGCTTCTTGAACACGCTCGACCTGTTTCTTCTTCAGCACCAGCATGATTTGCGACAGCATCACCGCTGCAACAAAGGCGATCAGACCCTTGATGCGGTTGGGGCTTTGCAGCACGATTTCGGTGTCTTTCTGACCGAAGCCACCCACGTTGGGGTCGTTGGTCAGCGCTTGCCCAGCGGTTACCTCGTCGCCTTCAGAGACGATCAGTTGAGGGCCAGCGGGAATTGCGTCAACCACTTCACCATCGGCAGTTGCGATAGTAACCGCAGCGCTACCGTCAGCGTTTTGAGCGATCGCCGTTACAGTACCCGCCGCAGAGGCGTTGTAAACGGTGTTGTTGCTCTTTTCACCCGTGGGGTAAACCTGACCGCGACCGCGGTTAGCACCCAGGTGAACGGAGTACTTACCAAAGTGGATAGCCTTGTCGCTACCAGGATCGGGAGACAGTACGGGGAATACGATTTCCTCATACTGATCGCCGGGCAGAGGCCCTACGATCACGATGTTGTCCTGGCCTTCGGCATAGCTCGTGAAGAGGTAGTTGGGGCCCACTTCTTCCTTCATTTCTTCAGGAATCCGATCTTCGGGAGCAATCTTGAACCCTTCAGGCAGCATCAGCACGGCACCCACGTTCAGGGAGCCCTTTTCGCCGGTGCTGGTGACCTGCTGAATGCTGTGGTCATAGGGGATCTTGACAACGGCTTTGAAGACGGTATCGGGAAGAACCGCCTGGGGTACTTCGATTTCCGCAGGTTTTGCGGCCAGGTGGCAGTTTGCACACACGATGCGACCCGTCGCTTCGCGGGGGCTGGCGTAGTTTTGCTGTGCCCAGAAAGGATAGGCTTGAGCGGCCTGGGGATGGAGCAGATCGCTGCCGAAGCAGAGGGCGATCGCCGCCAATACCGCCAGGGTTGCTCGGAGGCCTGTTTGAATACGTGCAGGCACAGACGACCAAATTGTTGATTTCATCGGATATCTGTTCTCAACCAGGGGTTTGACAATAAAGATTTGGTACAACGAGAGATTAGGACCACCAGGGATTGTCACCCGTGCGGAAGTCTTGCTCCGTCCAGGGGGTGAGGGTTACCTTGCCGTCCTCGGTCACATCGGAATGTGCCAGAGCCAAGGACAGGGGAGCCGGACCCCGAACCACTTTACCCGTGTTGTCGTATTGCGACCCGTGGCAGGGGCAGATGAACTTGTTAGCACTTGCGTTCCAGGGCACAACGCAACCCAGGTGGGTACAAACCGCGTTGATTGCGTAAGTGGCGATCGCGCCATCTTCTACAACCAGATAGGTGGGGTCACCCTTGAGGCCCTGAACCAGCGAGCGATCGCCCTCTTTATGAGAGGTTAAGTAGTCGCTGACAACAACGTCGTTACCCAGCGCATCTTTGGCTGTTACGCCACCACCCGCGCCACCGCTGGAGGGGGGGATGAAGTATTTCACAACCGGATACAGAGCGCCCAGCGCCGTCCCCGTTACCGCCCCAAACGTGAGGAGGTTCATAAACTGCCGCCGCCCCAAATCAGGCACGTCAGCATTTCCAGAAACTTGAGTCATGATGTGAATCGGATAAGCTACGAAATGGATCGGCAACCGCCGCGATGACCCCTGGTGTTTCAGGCTGAGCCAATATTGGGCACCCTGGCCCATCAGCCGAACGCGGCATTGATTTACAGTCTGTATTATTGCATCTTCTAGATTCCATACGGGTTAAACCCATCGATTGCAAAGTTTTGTTACAGGGGTCGGGCATGACGGGGGAAGAACTTCATCAAATGATCGTGAGTAAATGGGGCTGCTCCTTTGATGTGCAGCTTCGCAAGGTGCAGGGGAAGGTATTTTTTCAGGTGATGTGGAAGTACCTGGAGCAGGCGTCTTTCCCGATGTCAGAGGAGGAGTATTTCGATCATTTGAATGACATCGCCCAATATCTCAACGCCTGGGGCAGCTCTCACCAGGTGCAGGCCTATATTGACCAGACGAGTGAACGCCCGCGCCTCGGTAAGGCCGTGAGTGTGGCGCTAGATTTGGGCGATCGCGCCTCCGAGTGGATGTTGGAATGACGTAAAACCCCAGCCGTTTGGGAAAGGGCGGGTTTTGCCGTCAGGTTAATGGTGAGAAGTGGGAGGTATCTGCTAAACCCGCCCCTACGCCCTATGCCTATAGGTGGCGCGATCGCCCCATCGGTTCCTTTAAGACACAAACCTCCATCCAAATCTGTAGGGGCAGGTTTTGCCGTCAACAGACAACGAAGCCAGGGACTCCCTATCAAACCTGCCCTGACCCAAGAAATCCCACTGTAGCCGATTGCCCTCCCAAGGAATGTCCTCAAACTCGCTACAACACCCGTAACCCCAGTGGCACTTCCCGGTCGGGCTGAATCAGGGCTACTGCTCCACCATCCAGCACCACTCCCAACACCAGCACCTCTGACATAAAATCGGCTACCTGTCGGGGTGGAAAATTCGTTACCGCTAAAACCTGCCGATTCAGTAGTGTCTCTGGCGTATAAAAATCTGTAATTTGGGCACTCGACCTCTTCGTGCCCAGCTCCCCAAAATCAATCCACAACTTATAGGCAGGCTTCCGAGCCTTTGGAAACTCCTCAACGCGAATAATCCGGCCTGCGCGGATTTCGACTTTCTCAAAGTCGGCATAGGTAATCTCAGCCATTCCCCACCTCTCTAAACCATGGCTTACGTATTCTGGTTGTGCGTAGGTTGCTTGGCATCCTACGCACAACCAGAATACGTAAGTCTATAAAGAATAGGGCGTACGCTTTGCGCACGCCCTATCAACACTATTCAAAATATCCTGACGTTTGCCTATTTACCTAGCAGCTTGGTCATTCCAATGCCGCCGAAGTACAGCAGTAGAATTGCCCCTGCCAGCAAGCTCTGAGTCACTGGGTCGGTGGAGGGGGTGAGTACGGCCCCCAGAATGGCCCCGCCCAGGATGACAAAGCGCCAGCCCGACAGCATTTGCTTCGAGGTCACAATTCCTAATAACCCCAGCAGCATTTGAATAACAGGAATTTGGAAGGCCAACCCGGTGCTAAACAGCAGCAGCAGCACAAACTCGAAGTAGCGATCGATTGACCAGAGCTGCTCTACTACATCTGCACCATAGCTGATGAAGAAGTTAAGCGCGGCGGGAATGAGGGCAATGTAGGCGAAAAATAGTCCACCTACAAACAGGAGGCTCGATCCGAGCACGATCGGCCCAATCAGCCGTCGCTCTTTGCGGGTTAGCCCCGGCAGCACGAACTGGATGATCTGATAGAGGACGAAGGGACTGGCTACCAGCAGGCCACTGTATCCCGCCACCTTGATCGACACAAAGAAGTACTCGCCTGGCGACAATTGCAGAAATTTCACGCCCTGAGCGGGGACTTCCAGCAGTTGCACAATGCGATTGACGAAGACGAAGCAGCCAATTATCCCTGCAACGACGGCAATTAAGGCGTAGAAGATCCGCTGCCGCAACTCTTCGAGGTGGTCGAACAGCGACATCTCCACGTCATAGGGGAGTTCGTCTTCGACCTCCGTGTCGGGAGTGCCCTTAGGCGTGGCATCCGCTGGCGGAGGACTGGTCTGAGCAGTGTCTAGTTCGGTCGGCGCAGTCATAGTGGCAGCAGTCTGTGGTTGAAGTCTATTTTAGATGACTTGCTGGGAGAAACCCAGGTCGCCTACTATCTGCCCGGCAATTCTCGCTTGAAGTGGGGTTTTTCTGGGGGCGGGCATCTTGTCTGGCTAAGCGTTGGGCAGGCAAGATGCCTATCCATAAAAGATGTTGTTCTTTAAGACCAAGGGGCAACATGTGAGTTGTGGTTACCCGCCGCCCAAAAAGCTTTTTTTGGCGATCGCTCCCACTCTCCTTCCCCCAATACCGCTCTCAACCATAGGCAGAATGAGGGGTGTGAGGCGATCGCCCTTCCCACCCGCGAGGCATTTCAAAAAAAACTTCCACTTTTTTTTAAAAACACCTTGCAAAATGTTTTGACCCTTTGTTACTATCAGTAAGCGCTCGGGAAACGGGCGCACGAAGCGAAACGCCCTCACCGAAAAGGTTTGACGTTTACTTCATCCCAGCCGGGATAGCTCAGTTGGTAGAGCAGAGGACTGAAAATCCTCGTGTCGGCGGTTCAAGTCCGCCTCCTGGCATTGTTTCAGCGTCTTCACCCGCTGGAAAGGAAAATAGTCGGACTATTTTAGCCTCCATCCTGGAGGTTTTTTATTAACAGTTTGAGGTCATTAATCTTGCTTTCAAAGAAAGCATCATTTTTACCTTTGAAAGGACCTTCTTGCAAGGTTGCATAGACGTGAATAAGCTCACTAGCTAATCCATTAACCAGGTTTTTAAGGCGTTGAATTTCTGTGTCTTTATCCATTTCTTACTTAACCTCATAACCGACACGGAGTAGAGCTTTAAGCCTTCCACCATCTAAAGCAATGGTTACCCTAATCAATCGAGGCTCCCATAGCACTGGATAGGAAAGACGGCCAGGTTCAGGTGTAGCAGTGAAAAACCAATGATTTGCTTTCATAGCACTGCAATGGGTAATAAATTAATCCTCTCGTGGTTCCAGACCACGCTTTATTCGATATTCATCAATGCAGCTATCGAGGGGCCTTTCATTGACGCATTGGTCGAAACTGAGCCTATCCTCAACAAACCAGATGATAGGTGCAACTATCAATGCAATTCCACAACCAACAAACACACCCCAGGCGATCGCTTCAATTTCTTTACTTGACATATACATTTCCTAAGTAATTGTTTGCGAGGCACACAAAGATTCAACTTCATTCATAGCTACAACTAAGCCCCCTCTTGGTAACTTGCCGCCATCCGACGCATGACTGACAATGTGGCTTTGCAATCTCCCAGAGCAGAGTGATCGCCTCCTGGCAGCTTCTGCCAGCGATAATTACCGTGGTAATCGTTCCACTCTCCACACCAGGCCGAATACTGAAGCATGGCGCAATGGATGGAGCCGCCATTGAGAAAAACGCGACATTGCCGCCGATCGCTTGTGGGGAAAGCTAAGTGAATTCCGTATGGGCGCAGCGATTGACGAATCAACTTCAAGTCATACTCAGCGTTATAGATAACTAGGTCTTTGTTCCCTACAGCTTGGAGTATTGGCACTAACAGCTGGGAAAATGTTGGGGCATTTTCTACGTCCTCATCATCAATTCCGTGGATGTCGGTTGCCCGTGCCCCAATAGGGCAGGTGGGCTTTACCAGGGAGTTAAAAAGCGGATAACCTAAATTGCTTAGTATTGCAATTTGCACTATTTCATCTGTACTCCCTAGACCCGTTGTCTCAGTATCAAGAATGCAGAAATTGCTATTTTTTAGCAGTTCATGTGCCCACATCGCCGCTAATTGATGGTCATTTTGTTGGGTCATTACCATGGTTTCCTCCTGTGATGGGTTGCCTGGAGGGGCAACTATTCAAACGGAAAAGTAACTATTGCAGCTCTAAAGCTTCATCTTTCTGAATGAGAGAATGAGGTTTTCAGAATATAGCCAATTGGTTATGTAGTCCAAATCTAGTCCTCATGCTCAGAACTGAGAGACGAGGATGCGATCGCCTTCCCGAATTCGCTGCAAAGTCAATCAAATTGCCTTGCTTGTTGGGAAATAGCAGCTCTATGGCATTTGCTGATTTGAGATGTCATACAAGATAATAGATATACGCTAACTAAGGTATTTAGGCCTTCATGCAGTTTGAGTGGGACGAAGCGAAAAACTTAGAAAACATTCGTAAACATGAGATTGATTTCGCTGATGTTCCTGAGATGTTTGAAAGCCCAATGCTGATTGAGTTGGACGATCGCTTTGACTATGGTGAGGATCGCTGGTTTGGTATTGGGTTTCTAGGCAACGGTGTGGCGGTTGTGGTTTGGACAGAGCGACAAAATGATGTAATTCGGATCATTTCAGCACGAAGGGCAAATCGATATGAGCGGCAAAGACTTAAGCAATACCTCTCGTACTAATTGGGAAGCATTGGAGTCAATGGATGATGAAGGGATTGACTATTCTGACATCCCTCCATTGACTGCAGAGTTTTTTGAGAACGCTACCTTAAGAATTCCTGCACCTCAAGCTCAGCATTTGGTACAGCTTGAGCCCGACATTTTGAAATGGTTTCAAGCTCAAGGTGGAGAATATCGAGCTTTAATCAACTCGGTTTTACGCCGTTACATCGAAAGCAGCGGCGAACAGTCTGTTATTTAGGGGCGTGTGTTTAATAACCTGTCATTTCTTTTGTGATAATGGGAAGCGATCGCCAATCAAAGAACTGACAGCAGTTCTGCAAAGTCAGTGTCGTGGGAATTGTTTCGCTATTAGCTACAGGAACTTTTCCATTGCATAGTTGATGAACGTTTCGCCTCCGCGAGATACTTGCTGTTCTTTGACAACTGAAAATCCCATCCGCTCAAAAAACGGCTTCGCGGTAATGCTGGCTTCAACAAACAATCGGCTTAACCCTAGCTCAACAGCTTTCGCTTCGATAGTCTGATAGATTTGCCGACCTACACCACGACCTATATAGTTTTTATGACAGTAAAAGCAGTCGATATGTCCATCTGCCTCTAGCTCTCCGAATCCAGCAATCACACCCTCATCCTCTGCCACATAGGTAAATCGGTTAGAACAAACCTCAACCCAGTTTCTAAAGTGGATGTCGTCAGGAGCCCAGGCCTTAACCTGATTCACGGAATAATCGCGCACATTCACTTCACGGATTGTGTCATGAAACAGTTGCGCGATTTGTTCAGCATCCTGTGCTTCAAATAAGCGTATCTTCATTGCGATCGCTCTCCATCCATCATGCAAGGTAATGCTTCTATCCATCATCCCTACAATTGCCAAGCCAGCAATTCCTGGTCTTTGCATGAGCCGTTTAGGGAAGCCAGGGGCATTCTAAGGAGAAGCTTTCAATCTTAAAAATTGAGAGCTTGCAACTATTGTCATGCCTTCAGGGGCTTCATGCTTTATCTTGCTCTGCTTGTCTGCGTAGCGATCACCCTGGGTTTGCTTGGCCTGCTGCTGTCCATCATCCGAGAACAACAGCGGCCCAAGCCCATCGCCCTCAAGCCTTATTCATCTAAGCGATCGCCTACCGCTCGTCAGCGCTCGTCAGCGCCCGTGTTAGCCAAGGGAAGTGTGAGCGATCGCACCCGTCCGCGCGCACAAGCTCAGCCCAAACGACGTAAGCCTACGCGGGCTTACCCACAATTGGAGAAATTGCTACATGGCGATCGCGCCGCTGCCGATCGTCTAATTCAAAACCTTTTGGATAGTTATCCCGATAAGCCTGAGCAGTGGTGTTACGAGAAAGCCCTCTTCGATCTGAACCGCGATCGGCACTGAAAGCCGAAAGAGGGAACCCTGATTAATTCGGCAAATGCAGAGCCAATACCCAAATCGACCAACTGGCTGGATTGTCAGTAAAGTGATTGCTGATTTGGAAAGGGATAGAGGGCGCTAATAATAATTTTGCTATTTTGATTATCCTGAGAAGGAGAGTATGAGACTAAGCCCCATGCTCTCCTTCTCATAATTAACATTCTGCACCTTCCCAGTACCAGAACCGAAGAGGAGTTTTTCTGTAACTTAGTGGCAGAAAAGCTCCTCTCCTGGGTTTTATGTATGATCTGATACGACCTCCGCTTTGTATAGAAACGGTATGTTATTTGCTGGGGTGTCCTCTATTTGGGCATCTCAGGAGAAAGCAGACTGTTACTTTATAAGTAAATTTCCTGTGGGACTAGCGACAACTGAACTTTCCAGAACTTCAGGTTTTTTAGAGGCTGCTTCTCACACTTTTTACAACCACTGTCAGAGTATAGCTTTGGGTGATTTCAGGTAATTTTTAAGCCTACTGAGAGTATCCCCCAGATGGGTGAGGGGTGGTCGTGCGATCGGGTGAGGAATCAATAACCTCTAAAGAAAGCTTAGGCGGGGCAAGGGATAGAGGGGCTTTTGCTAACGCTAACTCCAGACCTTTTCTGTAACGACACACACAAAATCGCAAATTATAGTCATAAACATAGAGTTCAATAAACACAGCAAAGCACTGATAAAACTGCGAAATGGATGAATTGCAAAAAGAGTTTCTGCTCTTGAGAAAGCGCTCCTACAATTCACCATTCAAGTGATTCAAAATCTCCAATTGTTGCAGGCTTAAGTCTCAGAAAAAAGCTTCCTCAAGTTTGGAAAATCCTATTCGTCAACGGGGCAACGAACCGTAGGCATAGGCTCTGCTGCGCTGCCATGAACTACCTAAAATAACCCATTCCTTCTGGAGAACTGTAATGCTGGTTACTGGTACCAATTCCAATGAAAATAACGTTACTCGCCCTCAACTGGTTGGGAGTGAACAGGATGATCAAATGTATGGGTTGGGTGGGGAAGATATCCTGTATGGATTAGGCGGAAACGATTTATTGGATGGGGGCTCAGGTATTGACACCATGTATGGTGGTGCAGGAAATGACACCTATGTTGTGACAGGGGGAAGTTTATTTATTGATAGTGTTGTTGAACAAAACGGAGCAGGAAATGACACAGTTCATTCATACGTCTCCTACACCTTGGGGAATTATGTAGAGAACCTCGAATTACAAAGCCTGATCTCACTTCCTGGGCAACCTGCTGTTAACAATAACCTCAACGGCACAGGCAACAACCTCCAAAATCGTATTACGGGTAATATTGGCAACAATGTTTTGCAAGGATTAGGCGGCGCCGATACACTTCTGGGCGGTTCGGGTAGCGATACTCTCTATGGCGGCAGCGAGGCTGACCTTCTAGACGGTGGCTTTGGCGCAGACTTCATGTATGGGGGTACAGGTAGCGATACTTACTATGTCGATAACGTGGGTGATGTGGTCGCCGACAGCAGCTCGGCTTCAAGTGGAACCGATCGCGTCATTCTCAAATCTGTTCTCAACTACACCCTGTCTGATTATGTTGAAAACCTGGAACTGGTTTCCAACACCACCACCGCTCAATCAGGTAGAGGTAATGCACTAAATAACCAAATTAGTGGTGGGTTAGGGAATGACACCCTGCGAGGCTTGGGTGGAGATGATAACCTCTATGGCCACACAGGTAGTGATAATTTGCTAAGTGGTACGGGTAGCGATCGGCTAGTGGGAACATTCAATGGTCGGGGTGAAATTGATCGATTAACAGGTGGTGCAGGCAATGACACGTTCGTGCTAGGGCAGGCCTTGACCCCAACGGGTGGGAACTACTATATCGACAATAGCTTTCTCTCCTCTGGGACAACCGACTATGCGCTGATTACAGACTTCGCCGTTGGTCAAGACAAAATTCAGCTCATCAATAACGCATCCCAATACATTGTTCAGAATGTAACTCTGGGTTCTGTCAGTGGAGCTGGAATTTATATCAAGGGCAATCAATTAGCAGTAGCGGAGCTCATTGGTGTTGTACAGGGCGTATCTGCGGCAAATCTGAACTTGAGTGGGGCTTCGTTTACCTACGATCAATACCAGCCCCCTCAGTAAAACCTTGTTGTTTAAAGGCCCATACTCTAGCATGAGCCTTCTACCCAGCAAAACTTAAACTCGGGATGTACATGGTGCTTTGCATCATGTACATCTTCAGTTCTGGGTGTTGCTAGCTGGGGGGTGAAATGGAACGTCAACTATAGTTTGGCGCTCCATTTCACCCCCTGGTTAATATCAGATTTTGTGGCGGCTTTATAATTTGTGCGAGGGACGGGCATTCTAGGGGTAAGCTCTTATCCAAAGGCTACAGACTCGACTTTTATAGTATTCAGGGTTTTTATGATTTACTGTACTCTGTTGATTGCATGCATTACCCTCGTTGGAGCATTGCTGATGCTGCTTCAAACGATTTTGGCTACAGCGATCGCCCAACCCTCGCTCACAGTATGTAAAATTTACTGGCTACCGAGCTCAGCCTCTTCAAATTCTGACGTTACACCCCAACCCTATTCAACATCTTTTGAGAAGTAGAAGGTCGTTGAGTTAGAGCGATCGAAATTGCACTCCTTGTTACACATTCACTTTAAAGAGTGAGTGTATGTTGAATGCTAATTCAACTCTTGAGAGTGGCAACATGAAATGGCTGGTTAGATATTTTTATGAGATTAAGCCAGCTAAAGCTGTTCTCTGGTGCTATCTCATTTGGTATCTGGTTACCGTTTACTTCTACTTTGATTCATCTCTCAAACTTTGGATTAATTCATTAGGAATCAGTGCTGTTATTGGTACCGGATTAATCTTGAGTGTATCCTCTAGTAGAGATGGTCGACGTGATCACTGGCAACTATTTAGGCTCTATCTAATGCCGTTTTGCGTTTCTAGCTTCTCGGCTCTCATTAAAGATCAGGGCTTTCTGCTGATTGTGTCCCCTAATATTCGAGAAACGTTAATTACAATTATCTGTTGCACGTTATTTCTCTGTTTAGTGTTCGTAGTTAAACGTATAAAGCATCCATGGATGTGGCATCGCTAGGATCGTGCATTAAAAGACCTTCTGTATGAATCGTTTTTGGGGGCGTGAGTCGTTGCGCGGCTCCGCCGCGCAACGACTCACGCAGGAGGTCTGTTGATTCTAGGGCTTGTGTAAGCTCACTATCCCTAGTAGGCTGCGGCCTAAGTTCACAACCTATGTTTTGTGTGGGGTGCGAAGCACCCCACACAAAACATAGGTGATGGATTTCCGCCTCAGCGTACTAGTGTGTTTTTGTTGGCTATGGTGTGTGATGCATATAGCCAGCATAGCGATGAGTTTAGGCGTTATTGAGCAGGCACAAAATCATACCCAAAGCCTGAGCGGGAACCAGGAGCGACTTTTACCAGTTGCATGGGAAGATTGCGATCGCCCGATGCCAAAAAGCGGATGCTTCCGGTTGCCCCTTCAACGGCAAAGCTAGAGTTTCGAAGCGTTGTGTCAATACCTTCGCGAGTGGGATTGGCGCGCAATCCTTCAACAATGGCAATCACAGCATCATAGGCTGTTGCTGTACGCCAGTTAATATCTCCCCCCCAGAGTTGCCGGGCCGTTTTGGTGAATGGCGATTGAGCATTGGCCTGGATAATCCAGGGTACTGTAACGACCATCCCTTCGCTATTGGCACCGCCAATTTGCAACAACTTGGGGCTATAAAGGCCATCGCCACCCACCAGGGGCAACTGTCGGCGGTTTACCGCAACCATTTGAATCGCGGTATCGATGTTGCCAGAGTTGGTTAACAAAACCAGCGCTTCAGCTTGTTGCTGTTGGGCTGCCTTTACAGCATTCCCAGGATCAAACCCGTTACCTGTAATATCTACCTCTGATAGAATTTGCCCGCCGTCCGTTGCAAAGGCCGTAGAGAACTCGTTTTTAAGGGAGATGCTATAGTCGCTCTGGCCGTTGAAAAAGACGACAACGTTGCGCTGCTGTCCTGTATTCATTAAGTGTCGGGAAAGGGCCGTGGCGGTAAAGCGATCGCTCGGCACGGTGCGAAAAATATAATTCCCCTGCCCCGACAACTGGATGGAGGTACTGGTGGGAGAAATCATAACGAGTTTCCCCTCGTTATAAATGGGCGCAGCCGCCAGCGACGCGTTACTGCTGAAATGGCCAATAACCGCCAGCACCTTGGAGTCATCCACCAGGCTACGGGCAACGGTTTTCACCGTATCCAGATCGTCATCATCACTGGCAATGAGCACCCGCAAGGGAGTACCGTTGATGCCCCCTGCCTGGTTTACCTGATTCTGAGCTTGGGCAACGCCCCGCAGTATTTCCAGCGCTACATTAGTGACCGTGCCAGCCGGTACCGAAACGGCGATGGTGTAAGACGGGCCATCTCCAATCCGAGCATTATTCAGATAAATTAGGGCTTCAGGGTCGTTGGAGTTCTGTTGCAGTGAGGCTTCTAACAGACGTACGGCTTCTGAGTAGTTCTGGTTGGCGATCGCCGCCACCGCCGCTGTTTTGTCTTCAGACGCACCCTGGGGAAATAAGACTTGTTGTCCCAGGCTCAATCGTTGAGCAATGGGGGTATCGGTCCCGGGGGAAGTGCCCTGGTCTGGTGCATCGGGAGCCGTCGCCGTGGGTGAGGAGGGACGCAAGACATTTCCCACATTGAAGCGGCCCACAAACCACCAGGCTCCAGCCCCGATTAAGGCCAGGGTCACGAGCAGAGACAGAATCAGTGCAGGGGTTTCGTTTTTGTTTGCCACGGCCCGATTGCTACTACAGATACAGTTCTTGAAGTCATCATATCGCCATAGTACTCGACGGCTTAAGTTTGCGAAGGTTCGGAGGTGAGAGAACCCCCTCATGGGTTGATTTCCCAGTTATTCTCATGCTGAAATCCAGCCCGAAAACCGCTCGTCTCAGACAGCAGTTTCCGGCTTTAGAGCTGATAGACGGCCTCCACGGTGTCAAATTCTCGTGCCAAAAATGGTTGAGGAAACGAGATCCCATAGCCCTGAGCGTAATCAACGCCGATTTGTTTTAGCTTTTCGGTGATTTCGTCATTCTCGACGAATTCGGCAATGGTGAGCAAATTCATGGCATGGCCGACCTGATTAATGGCGTTGACCATGGCTAGATCCAGTACATCGGTCATCATATCTTTGATAAACATGCCGTCGATCTTGAGGTAATCTACTGGCAAAGTCTTCAGGTAGGCGAAGGATGACATGCCGCTACCAAAGTCATCCAAAGCAAAGTGACACCCCATGCGTTTGAGATCCTGAATGAGCGCAACAGCTTTTTTGAGATTGGCGATCGCTGCTGTCTCCGTCACTTCAAAGCAAATCATGCTGGGGGGAATCTGATAGTGGCTCAAGCGCTCACGAATAAAGTCCACCAGATGTTCGTCACTGAGGCTGGCTCCCGATAAATTCACCGCATAGATGCCATCAAGATGGCAGTATGGCCCCAGGGTCATCCCACTCCATCGTGGATCGGGTTGCTGCATACGGATGTACAGAGTCGCAAATAAGTGATCAATCACCCAACGGTCAAGCTTGGGCATTAGGTCATACCGTTCAGCCGCTGGAATAAATGCCATCGGAGGGATGGGCTGACCGTCCAGGCCTATCATGCGCAGCAGAATTTCAATGTAAGGTCGCGGTGTTGCCAATTGGCCCGATTGGATTGGCTGTACTCGCTGGTAATAAAGTTGGAACCGTTCCTCTTCGAGTGCCCGGGTGATTTGGGAAACCCACTGACGCTCGTTGCGCTGGCGCATCAGATCCTCGTCGTCTTGCCGATACACATGAATCCGGTTGCGGCCTCCGGCTTTGGCTGCATAGCAAGCAGAATCAGCCGCACTGAGTACCTGGGTATGGTTCTGAAAATTGTCATCAACCACTACCAGGCCAATGCTGACCCCGATGGTAAAAACCTTATCCTGCCAGGAGAAGCGGAAATTATGGACGCGATCGCACAACAGTTGGGCAATGTTCATCGCTGTTTCCGGAGAGCAATCCCATAGCAACACCCCAAACTCATCGCCCCCTAACCGAGCAAAGACATCGCTTTTGCGGACCTGCTCGTGCATAAGCTGAGCAATCAGGATGAGGAGTTCATCTCCTGCGCAATGACCGCAAGTGTCATTCACAATTTTGAATTGGTCGAGGTCGAGATAGCAGAAAACATGCTTCAGGTTGCTGCTATGGGCTGTGGACATGGCCTGTTGCAGGCAAACCTCAAACTCATGGCGGTTGATTAGCCCGGTTAGCGCATCGTGACTGGCCTGCCAGGAGAGTTTTTGGGAGAGGGAGAGAGCCTCTGTCATATCTCGCAGCACCAGCACAGCCCCAATAATGTCGCCCCCAAGGCGGATGGGAGCGGCCGAGTAGTGCACCGCAAAAGCCTGACCGCTTCGGGGATGCAAGGTGTTGTCATGGGTCAAACTCATTACGGGGCTGCCCTGAAGCACCTGTTGCAGGCAGGCAGGCACGATCTCCTCTCCCTCAATACTTCGCATCTGCAAAACTTGGGGTAACAGACATCCCACGGCAGTGGCTTCTTGCCATCCTGTCAACCGTTCAGCTGCCGAGTTCATGGCCTGAATTTGGCCTGCCGAGTTGGTTGTAATGACAGCGTCTTCAATGGATTGCAGGGTGATCTGGGCCAACTCCTTCTGGCATTGCAATTCCTCGGTTCTGACACGAACCATGGTTTCTAGATTGTTATTGAGATCCTGAAGCTGGGTTTGCTGAGTGCTTAGAACTTCGAGCATGTGGTTAAACGTTTGTCCCAGCATCGTCAACTCCAGTACACTGCCGGAGAAGTGGAAGCGAGCCTGCAAATTGCCCTGAGATACCGACTGGCTTAATTGAATGAGCTGCTGAACGGGTGCAAACAAACCCCATTGCACCAGGGCTTCCACCAGGGCTACCAGAGCGATGCCCACCAGTCCCTGCCGCAGAAGTCGGATTGTTACCGATCGCCAGACCTCCTGATACTCCCGCTGCCAGTTCACTCGCACCACCAGAGCCGCAGCCACCTGACCTTGCTGGTTGGTCAATGGGAGGGCATAGTTGTGGTAGTAGGGTTTGGGGCCAGGGGCCGAGGAGAGGCGGAGCGATCGCATGGCCTCTTCTGCCAGGTCTTGCCATGCAGCAGGAGAAGAAGCGCGATCGCCTTCGGTATCCCAATGGGAATCTCCCCGCTGACGGGCCAGCACGGTTCCCTCTGACCCGACCACCAGGACATCTACACGCCCCCCAATTACAGACAGCCGAGATAGGGCCGCTTCTACAGCGACGCGATCGCCCGTCTTGAAGGCGCGGTCTAAAACCAGACCGATGAATAGGGTTTCCTGGTGCCCAACCTCTCGCCAGGTATGGGCATGCGTCGCCGTGTCATGCATCGCATGGGTGAGTACAACAGCACCCCAGCTGCCCAAAAATGCCCCATAGGTAGCCAGAATCAGTGATTTTAGTTTGAAACCCGGTTGGAATACTGCCATGTCATGGTCGGGCCGCCTCTACAATGGATGGCTCGTAAAGGGATTGAGGGTCAAAGTCTGATAGGTTGGGATTCGTACTTTTCAGAAAGTCGTAGGTCGCTTGCAATTGTGCCGCAACGGTGTTCGGTCCGCCTTGGGGGGCAAACAATCGGTGGTTGTCTTCAAGCCGTAGAAAACGAATGCCATCGGCCTCGGCTTTAAGAGCTTCGCTGGGGCGATTGTTGATTGCCGAAAGTAGCTGCCAGCAGCGATCTGCTTCGGTTTCACACGTTGCCCGCATCTGATCCCAGGCTTCCACGAGCTGAATATAGGAATCTCGATTAGCTTGCAGTTTTGACTTGCGAACCACAAGTACATTCAGAATCAAATTGGGAAAATCTCGAGATGTGGTGAGAATGTGCATGTTGGGCAATGCCACTGCTGTGCTTAGGTTCGGTTCCCAGGTGACGACGGCATCAACCTGACCTGTTTCGAGGGCCTGGTTGACCTCATCGGCTTGCACATCAATATAAGTAATGTCATCCAGGGTTAACCCGGCTTTCTTTAGAATAGCCAACAGCAGGTAGTGGCTGGTGGCTCCCGTTTCTGCTCCAATCCGTTTGCCCCGTAGGTCAGCCAGGGTACGGATCTCCTTGCGGGCAACCATGCCATCGGCTCCACTCGATTCGTTATAGGCATAGATGACAGCCATATCGGGATCCGTGGCTGCCAGGTTGATGGCAACATCGAGGGTGAAATTTAAAACATCTGTGGTGCCATTGCGAAATGCCTGGACGATATCGTCTGATGTCTTGATCGCTGGTAGATTCAGATCCAAGCCATGGCTTTTGTCTAAGCCCAACTCCTGGATAGCAATGAAGCCCTGATCGCCGGGCCAATCTGTGGGCAGTAGAGTGAGCGATCGCGGTGCAGGGTGCACAAGTCGCGGAACGAGCGGCACTACCGCCAGGGACACCCCCACAATTAACCCCGTAATCAGGACGCGAGGTATCCGCACCACAGCCTTTCCTCCCAATGTTTAGTACCTGCTTGAACATTGGCCTGTTTATAGCGATCGCCCGGAGGACAACCTCCAATGCAATAGATTGGAACGCTTGAAGATTGCAGTTCCAATTATTGAACAGGTTTACCTGCTTCTCAATGGCTATAAAAAGGCAAATGCCTATTTTTAGAATTGCCAGAAGTGTGCATTAAATTCAAAAGCCATCACAAAACTTCAGCATTCCGGGACCAAGCCTGAGTAAGTGGTCATCGTTAACCATTTAATTTGAAGGCTATGTTGGCCACAATGCAGTCAGCATCGTCTTTTGGGTTATCTGTTAATTGGCTGATACCAAATCAATGTGAAGCTGCACAGAATGAGAGTTGCGGCGGGTACCCGCCGCAACTCTCATTCTGTGCAGCTTCATATAAAAACAGTATGAGCCACTTATTGTTTATTCACTCAATCGTTCTAGGAGTAGTTTCTACCAATCCCTGCTTTTTGGATTAACAGTGCAACTTAATGAAACAAGACCCAAAACTCATGCCTTAGTGTGGTAAGGAGCATGGTTTTTTGAATTTTACAGCGCTTTTCAAACGCTTAAAATCTGATTGTTTTTGTGAGAGCCATGTTCCGCGTGGCTCTCACAAAAACAACCGTAGCTGATTCAAGTGCAAAGCACCGTAGGTTTAATTGAGCTGGGTTATTCACCTTGACTAAATAATCACCCGAATGGGTGAAGTTCCCATTATTTAATCGCATTTTTCCGTATTGCTTTCAGGTTCTGTTGTAGTTCTAAAAAGTGTTTGAGAGTTGCACTAAAACAGAAGAATTCAGCCCTTTGAATTTAGTTTTCAAGAATGTTTATCCGTTCTAGTAAAGCTAGTTTCTTCTGTAGAGAGTGCGAAAAAGAATAAACTTTTCGGACACTTTTCTATCCTGATTATCGTTTTTGTTGAAAGGTTCATATTTATGAAAGCGAGAGCCCTTGTATTGCTGGCCATTGTAGGAGTTCTGTCTACTTCTTCGGTGGTGGCTGCCCAGCAAGCACGATTACCTCAACCCAATGCGAATGGTGACTACACAGCGCGTACCAGCCATAGTTCCTGGCAAGTAGTTGATCCTGACCCAAATGGCTTGAATTGTCGTTGGTCGAGCCAAATGCCTGCAGAATGGTATGCACCGGATGCGCGCCTTCCCCGCAGGGATGTGGTGAACTGGGGCGTTGTACGCCGTTTCGCGACGGGAACAGTATTAACTGCCAATACGACTCCCGCTGGATTTGCGACAATGACAGATTCCCGAGGGCTGCCTTGGCTTAAAGTATCGATCGGAAATAACGATCAGATTTGCTTAGTACGGGCGAATAGCCGATTTGTTCGTCCTCGGTAGGACGCGCTTTAAAGCTGGCTGAAAGGTTCATTTTTTCGTGCAGGAAGTGCACGAAAAAATGGCCTTTCAAGCAGGCCCTGAATCCATTTCAGTATTCAATTTGATGAAGTACAAAAAGCAGTGTGTGGTGCGTAGCACCACACACTGCTTTTTGTACTTCATCAACCTACATAATGCTGCCAGCTCAGCAAAAGAGAAGGATATGAATGCGGGAAAACCCCAAACGTCAGACTACGTTCCACGCCTTCTCTCATATCTCATTAGATTGGCAAGACGTATAACTTGCATAAAAAAATAAGTCTTAAACAAAAGAAAAAGCTGATGTTCCCGCCAGACCTGCGGAAGGCATCAGCATCTTGGACTTTGGAGCGGCCCAGCCTGAGAGAATGTTCAGATTAATGACCGTGGGCGCGAAGCACAGTTATTAACTTTGCATCGAATCGAACATTCTATAGTTGAAAGGTTGAAACATATGAAACAGACAGATACTTTACGGACTTAAGCATCCCTTGAACCAAAATATTCCAACCCTGTTCAAGAAGTTGTTTGAAACGTTTGAGAACGGATGAGTCTCTCTGTATAACACGCACGCTTAACGTTTCAAATACGCACTTATAGAGCGTAAGAAATATGGCCAAAATCGGCTGGAGTGATAGTGTTGGCATCAACTCCAACAAGGATTGCCAACGTTTCTCCGCCAAGTTTGATGCGGGTGTTGTCGCCCTGTTGTCGGATGGTGAGCTCGGAGAAGGCAATCTGTACCAGACCCAAGCGATCGCCCGCCCCAAAATCTACAATCTTATCTGTCCCAGTGCCTGCTTCCAGAACAAATACATCGGCTCCAGCTCCGCCCTTGAGCCTATCTCGGCCTTCGTTACCGAACAGGGTGTCATCCCCAGTCCCGCCAAGAAGCGTATCTCTTCCGGTGCCACCCCGCAGGATGTCATCCCCAGCACCACCCCTCAGGCGATCGCGGCCATCGCCCCCATAGAGGCGATCGCTCCCGCCACGCCCTAGGATTTTGTCATTTCCCTCGTCACCCCAGAGTAAGTCACGCTGCTGGCTCCCCCGGATCGTATCGTTACCCTGCCCACCATAAATGCCACTGCTGGTTGAGCCAGCCGTCAGCCGATCATTACCGGAAGTGCCTGTGATTAAGTTATCTACAACTGTGGGCATGTCATCTACATAGATGACATCGAGGTCAGAACCGGGTATTTCAGGCATAGGCCACGGATCTGTAGGAATGGGGTCATCGAGTCTGGGGCCTCTGGTCGTCGATCCGGGACGAAAGCCTGGAGGGAAGCAGATCAGCGGATCTGTAATGATGATTGAGGTCGTGGCCATAAGCTCAGCATCAGGGGTGGTAGCTCCCTCCTCGGGTGAATTGTCTGTTGCTTCGCCGCCTAAGGTTTGGAAGGTCTGAAATGTTTCAAAAACGCCTGAATCAACTGGCTCGAAAGCAACCCAATCATTTACCACCCAATCAATAGGGTCAATCCACTGAACATCAGTCTCTTCAGAGGAAGGGGAAAGCTCGCTAGATAGCGATGAGTCCGTGTTGGTTAAATCTAAGGCCATAAACTAATTCTCCATATGAGTGACGTGGACAGCACGGCCTATTGGAATCGCTGCCTCTAATAATCAGGATGCCCTAAAAACTTCACCCTAAAACAATTTAGGCTAAAACTTCATAGATCTGCAAGGTTTACCTAAAGAAATTTAGTCAAGCGCGACTATGATAGAGGAGTGACCTTAAGGCGGATACCCCACAGTCTGCCTTTCCCCTCAATCTCTGGGATGAAACGATGACAATTTCGCAGATCGCCGCGTTGCGCGAGCAGGCTGGCCTCACCCAGCGAGAATTGGCTCTGGCAGTTGGGGTTACTGAAACGACGATCGCTAACTGGGAGCGGGGTCGTAGCGGTTTGGATTGGATCGAACGGCTCATTCGCCTGTGCCGTACCCTCAATTGCAATCTCGAAGATTTGATTGCAGAGGAGGTTGAAGCAGAACCTTCTGAGCCAACGTTTGAAGAATTGCGTCAGATGTATCGGGAGGGGCGTCTGTCAGCTTTAAGCTCGTCTCCTGTGACACCCGATGCTCTGTGACATCAGATGCTTAAGCGGGAGAGGAAGCGGGCACACTAGGACATCAAAGGGGCCAGAGGCAGCGGTCTATGAAGCATGTTTTAGTGCGAGAACGCTTGATTTGGGAGGCACTGCACCAGGACGCCACGTCAGACTTTGACGTGCTATGGGAGATTTTGCAATCTCGCGAGGTGCAGGGCTATGTAACGGATGATGATTTGACGGCACTGTACCACCGACTGGCTCAGGAGCAGGGCTGTGGTCCGGCCCACCAGCTCACGAGCCAGTTTCGGAGAGTGCTCAAGGTCTATTCCCCTGACCGAGATGGGGCGCTGGATGTGGCGATCGCCCACCCTCACGACGATAATCCCCTTGAACCGACTGAAGACCTGCCGACCTTATCGGTCGCCAGCTTTCTGGAACGGTACGTTCTTTACCAGCTTTATCAAACCGATACCCCAGAAGTACCCCAGGGCGGATGGTACCGTCGATGGCGAGCTTCAGGGTTTGACCCGATGCTGCTGTGGCCTGTGGCTCTGGTGCTGGTTTTGCAGGAATTGCCTGCATTCCAACAATGGTTGCTGGCTGCGGAGATGATGCCCGGAGGGGACCGGCCTACAAATGGCTTGTTGTCAGGGGGATGGGCGATCGCCTCTTATCCCCAATCCGATGCAACAACTTCTGGCCCGGATGTCCGCTCGTTAAAGGATGCACCTCCCCGGGCCACCCAAGGGGAGAGCAACGAGCTCCCCTCATCGGAGGTTAACCTACCCTCCGATTCCACAACCCTGTCGGCGGATCCCCTATTAATTGCTCGCTCTGGTCCTTTGGCTGAGGTTCCACAGTTTACCTGGCGGGAAATCGTTATGGGAAACAGGGGGGGCGATCGCCTTCCTGATCCACCTGCCCCGACCGTTGTAGAACTGCCATCCCCACCGGTTAAGTCCAATGCCTCAATTCCAGTCGTAGAACCTGCCGCTGCTCCAGTTACAGTCGTCGCTCGGGCAAGCTCTACTCCGCAGGTGCGCCCGGCTGCACCCGTTGAACCGCAGAGGGTAGAGGGATTCCCCGCTCGGGAAGGCGCACAGAATCCAGGCGGAAGTTTACCAGTAGCTGGACCGGGTAATGGTGCGCCCTCCTCGGGCCAGCCTCACCCTCCGTCTCCTGGTGTCGGTCTGATGGGTGTAGGCTCAGGCTCTGCGTCTTCTCCCCCAACCTCGGGGGCTCCGATAGAATCGCTTCCTCCAGGGGATCAGCCGACAATGGCGACAGAATCGCCGCCCTCCGGGCCGTCATCGGGTTCCCAGGCACCGCAGCAGGAAACTGTGCCAGTATCATCTCAAGGCTCTGGACAGACCGATCCGCTTTTGGGAGATAGCGCGGCTCCTGCTCACAATTCTGCTCAGCCGTCAAATCCAGGGGTTACGGATGCGCTATTGAATCCTGCGCAGTCTGAAGCAGCTCCATCGAGACTGCCAATTCTACCTGAGAATTTTCTAAATCTAAACCCCCATCTTCCTTCTCAGACGCCTGCTCCAAAGAACTGGCAGCCTGTGTTGGATGCCGAGTTAGTGCATTCTGGTGTGGGGCGATCGCTGCTGTCGTCCTATCAAGAAACGGATCAACCCAAAACGGCCTTAATACTAGCTTTTGGGAATGGAAACGCCAGTCAAAACATTCTGGTTACCACTTAAAAAGTTAACCAGGGCTTCTCTGTTTTTATGAGGCTCTATAAGAATCTCGTCCAGCATGAAAGCGGGAATCTTGAGTGGGAAGTGCGGCTAGGCCACACTTCCTACCTAACCTCAGTTCGGGTTAAGGGCTTTTTCGAGTGCCGCGCTTCGCGCGGCACTCGAAAAAGCCCATTATTGCGTGCGCGTCGCGCACGCAATAATGGGCGGTTTGGCTTATCCCGAGCTGACGTTACCTAAAATTCCCGCTTTCATTCAACTTGTAATCTTCCGAGAGTTTTAGGTTTTTGGTGATTTTGCTGATTAGCCTCTTGCTTTAAGGCGGGGGGCAGAAGGCAGAAGGTTAGTTCTCCGTTAAATTGTCGACATTGCTTCTTTCCTTCTGTCCCAAAGTCTCTCTTTCCCCCGGTTTCCCTCGCCTTTCCTCCTTCTTCTGTCTTGCTATGAACATCCAACCCCTCATTCTTGGTATCGACATTGGTACCACCAGCACGAAAGCGTTGCTGTTTACAGCACGAGGCACAATCGTCGCTCACCATGCGATCGGCTATCCTTTGCTATCTCCAGAACCTGGCATTCAGGAGCAAGAACCCGAGGCAATTCTGGCAGCGGTGGTGGGATGTGTGCAGGCCGTCGCTCAGGCAAACCCTATCCCCCCTGACTTGTGGGTGGGTATGTGCTTCAGCGCGGCAATGCATAGTTTGATCGCGGTGGACGCTCAGGGATTACCCCTGACGCGTAGCATTACCTGGGCCGATCGCCGCAGCGCAGGCTGGGTCGACAAAGTACGTCTTGAGCACAACGGTAAAGAGATTTATCACCGTACAGGCACCCCCATTCACCCAATGTCGCCGTTGTTAAAGTTGCTGTGGTTGCAGCAAGAACAACCCGAGATTTTTCAGCGGGCAACCAAGTTCATTTCCATTAAGGAATATGTGCTGTACCACTGGTTTGGTGAGTATGTGGTGGATCACTCGATTGCCAACGCGACCGGGCTGTTCAATATGAAAGCGTTGGATTGGGATGAGGAAGCGCTGTCCCTTGCCAATATTAAGCCCGATCGCCTTTCTCAACTGGTCCCGACTACCCATGTGCTTAAGGGAATGAAAACGGACTATGCTGCCGCCATGGGAATTCCAGCCGAGATGCCTGTCGTTGTGGGGGCGAGCGATGGGGTGCTGGCAAACCTGGGGGTGGGGGCGATCGCCCCTGGCATCGTTGCAATTACCATTGGCACGAGCGGTGCATTACGAGGGGTTGTGGATCGGCCCGTCACAGATCCCTTAGAGCGGCTGTTTTGCTACGCTCTGACGGAGAAGCACTGGGTCATCGGCGGTGCGGTCAACAACGGCGGTATTATCTTGCGATGGGTACGGGATAACTTTTCGGCGGCAGAAGTGGCGCTGGCTATTCAAAATCAACAAGATCCCTATGAATTGATTACGGCCCTGGCAGCCCAGGTTCCTCCCGGCTCAAATGGGCTAATTTTTCATCCCTACTTAGCGGGGGAGCGATCGCCCCTTTGGGATGCCGATGCCCGTGGCAGCTTCTTTGGGCTGAATATGCACCACAGCCGCGCCCATATGATTCGAGCGGTAATGGAAGGCATACTCTACAACCTGTATGTTGTGATGCAGTCGTTACAGGATGCGGTGGGCCTGACACAGAGCCTGCGGGCCTCCGGTGGATTTGTGCGATCGCCCTTCTGGCGGCAAATGCTGGCGGATATTTTCAATCACGAAGTGGTCATTCCAGATAGTTATGAAAGCTCGGGTATGGGCGCTGCATTCCTGGGGTTGTACGCTCTAGGCTATCTACCCTCTTTGGAGGAAACGATGAGCTATTTTGAGGCGGTTGGTCACCATCAGCCTAATCCCGAGCATGTGGCTCAGTATCGGCGGGTGTTGCCACATTTTGTGCGTTTATTGGAGTTATTTAGACGGGAGTATGGGGCGATCGCTCAACTGCAACTCGACTTGTCTTAGGATCGCTACCAATTTGAACAGAACCCAGTGCAGATGTTTGTAAGGAAATAGCTCGTAGAGCCATTTCCTTACAAACATCTGCCTAGTACGCTGAGGCAGAAATCCATCACCTATGTTTTGTGTGGGGTGCGAAGCACCCCACACAAAACATAGGTTGCGAACTTAGGCCGCAGCCTACTAGTTTGGTCTTTAAATTAGTAGCGAAACAATAAACCCCGATTTTTTTGGAAAGCTCGACTACACCAAGCTTTCCAAAAAAATCGGGGTTTATTTTGTACGAAATCTTTAGCGTTGAAGGGGCGATTTTTGTGCAGGAGCTGGAATGACGTAAGTTTTGTGTGAAATAGCAAGGTGTGGGTAAAGAAAAACCGCTGCATCGTTCATGCAGCGGCTCTGCGTTGTCGGTCATCTTGTCTGAGGAGAGGAGGAAAGATCATTCTTGTTGGGACAGTACCAAACGCACTTCAGTCGGATATCGGGTGCGTTCTCGTTCAACCCATTTGTGGCTCAATGCTTAATGCAATCTGCAGTAAGTCGTGCCCCAGTACCGTAGTTGAGGAGCATTGTCGGGCAAGGGCATGTTGGTGGCCCGAAATTGAGTGGATACGCCCCGGTACTGGCCGAGCCCTTCACCGATAGGCACGTCGAAAGTCAATTCTGGAGAGTAGGCGATGCCACGGTAGGAAAGTCTCATAAGACTGGCTCTGGCGATTTCTGGGGGTGTTGATACCCATAACTTCCAGCCAGAGTCGCAGCATTCCAGAGTAATTTGAGTGTTCTTTCTCAATAGGTGGCTGTGAGCAAGGTCACTGATTTTTTCTCGGATTACGCCTTGTGTCTCCGGGGGGAAGAACAAGTTAAGAATACCGTTCATGCTAGAAGCTAGTACTCAGCGGCGGAAATCACTCCGTAGCTACAACGGATAGGAGCATGGGATTTCTTGAAGAGGGATGGAGGTTGTTAAAGGCCACTATCCGAGAATGGCACGCTAAACAAATTTCGGTGCTCGCTGCATCACTGGCGTATTATGCGATCTTTTCCCTGGCTCCGTTGATTATTATCTCCGTCATGATTGTGGGGGCCTTCTTTGGAGAGGCCGTTGCGGAAGGGGAAATTGTGGGGCCTATCCGCAGTGTGATTGGGGAGGATGGGGCACGTTTTGTGGAAGCGCTTGTTTACAATCTGCGCGAGGAGACAAGTGGAAGTAGTAATAGTATCCGTTGGATGATCGGTGTTGGTTTTCTACTATTTGGTGCATCGGGCTTTTTTGTGCAAATTCAAAATGCCCTGAATCGAATTTGGGAGGTTGAGCTAGAGCAAGGACGACAAGTACAAGTATTTTTTCAGAAGCGTCTGTTGTCATTCTTGATGGTTCTACTTATCTCAATTTTGGTCTTCTTATCTGTATCCGCGAATATTGTTCTGGCATATTTCATAGATATGTTAACGGGTGTCTCTCCTATGTTAGAGAGCTTATGGCAACCCCTTAGCTTTTTAATTACGTTAACAATCATCATTCTATTAATGACAAGCATTTATAGCATTCTTCCTGATGCGACAGTTGATTGGAAAGATGCGTTAGTTGGATCTGCCATTACAGCTGTTCTTTTCATGTTTGGGCAGTACTTATTTGGGCTCTTTCTGCGCCAAACTAACTTTGGTTCTGCCTACGGTTTTGCCAGTACGTTCATTGTTTTAGTGACCTGGATCTATTACTCAGCCCACATTTTCTTATTTGGAGCCAATTTAACTCAGGTATATGCAAAGAGATTAGGCCACGCCATTGTGCCCGAAGAAAACGCAACTCGGGCAACGAATGCTCAATCTAGTTAACCTTCAGTCGGGATAAGGGCGTTTTTGAGTGCGGCGCAACACGTGGCACGCAAAAACGCCCAATTTTGTGTGTACAAAAATGAGCGCTTCAGCCTTTAGGTTGAATTGAAGGAGCCGCAGGTCTTTAAAACCTGCGGCTTACCAATCCTTGGCGTTTTTGTTCACTACTCGCCTGTAATAGAGAGCTCTTCTACCCAGACGCGAGGAGCGATGCCGCCGCCCACCAACTCCAGATCTTTTTCGACGTAGAGGATGGAGTTAAGGACTTGGCGGAAGTCTCCTGCAACGGTAGCAGATTCGATACTCGTGCGTTTGCCATTCTCGATCAGCCAACCATCGAAGGGCAATGAGAAGGAGCCCTGCAAGGATTGTACTCCCGCATGGAGGGCTTGCAGGTCATCAATGTAGATGACTCCGTCCGCATCCTCCAGTTTGTATTCCTTGCTGGCGGGTTCGCCCTGGAAGATGTGATAGAAGTGGCGACCTACAGTGACTTTAGAACCCATATTGGCATGACCTGTGGGCTGGGCGTTCATCCGCTTGGCGGTGCCTGCGCTGTGCATGAAGTTGGCCAGCACGCCCTTCTCAATCAGAGCCAAGCGTCGGGTGGGAGTGCCCTCGCCGTCGAAGGTTTCGCCGCCGATGTTCTCAGGATGTAGAGAGTCGTCGTAAAGGGAGATCAGGGGGGAGGCGATCGCCGTCCCCAACGACTCCGATGTCGAAAGGCTCTGCTTATCCAAAATATTCTGAGCATTGAAAAGATTGGAGAATGCCCCCATCAGGCTCAGAATCGCATCAGGGGAGAAGACCACGGGGTATTTCCCTGTCTTAATCTTCTCGTAGGTGAGGTGGCTGATAGTTTTCTCAGCGGCCTCTTCCACACAGGAAGGAATGTCTAACCCTTCGACATTACGGGCAACGCGGAAAGCTCCGGCGCTGCGAGGCTTTTTGCCATCCTGCTCGGTTTTGCTGTAGAGGTAGATGGAAGCGGCCGAGCGAATATCGTGGCGGCGCGCCCCATCACTATTGAGGTAGAAGCGATCGACATCCCGTTGGGAAAGACCATTGTAGGGAACGGAGGTGATAGCGGGATGGGTCGCCATCAAGTCTTTTTCAGCAACGATGAGCTTTTCGATCAGCTCGGCCACAGCGGATTGAGGGGCTGTGTCTTCTCCAGTGACATTGATGGGAGCCGTTGCTTCAGGGCTGAAGTCGGGTGAGTTTTCTTTAATGCCAAATTCGCTGGCTTCGTAGGCCGTCTTTAGGGCCAGTTCCAACCCAGTGGGGTCAATTTCGCTGGTGGAGGTGACACCGACAGTGCCATCGCCATTCCACACCCGCACCGTCACGCTGGAGCGGTTAGAGGCTTTTACCTGCTTAGGTTCGCCGTGATCCACCTGAACGCTGGTTTCATCCACAGACGCACCATAGATGTCGTATTTCTGAATACCAAGGCGATGGGCCGCTTCTTGAACCTGAGTCGCCAGATTATCGATGTTGGTGGGCATAGCTTCCAATGCGAGCAGCAATTTCGAGTGTATCGCGTTCGCCTAAAAGGTGTCAGCGATCCCGGTACGGGACAAAACTTCTGAACCCAGATTTTTTCGTGACTGAAGCTAAGCCCCAGCGAAAAATTTTGGTTTTAGGAGATTTCCAACAATGAAATTACCCCCAGGATGTTGGTGCTTTGCCCGCGAAGCGGGCAAAGCACCAACATCCTGGGTAGATTCTTATGCAGAAACCTCCTTAGCGCAGAATATGCGGAGGACAAAGTTCATCAGGTCGTTACCAAAGGTTTGGTCAGTTCCTTTATGCAGAGGAATCTTTCCATCTGGGAACTCTAAAGTGAGGGGTGAGTTTGATGCTAACAGGCTCCGATTGAGGCTGCATAAGCAAATCACCGGGCCTTCCAGAGCGGCTAAACCGGGCTTAACTCAGAGCTCCTCGCAACCTGACAGTTGTGCAGATGACCATATTGAAGTCCTGATTCTAAGCTGTTTGCTGATGCTGCGACGTTTTTACCTGCTGATCCTGTTTAGCCTTGCCCTGGGGCTGGCATTGATGAGCCGAAGTCTGCCTCAAAACATTCCCGTAGATTTAGAGCAGGTAGCCGCGCAGCCCGCTGCCATTCTGGATGTAGAAACGTTGCCCGATTCGGCCCCCTATATCTGGTGGGAAGCAGAAACCCCAACCGATACCAACTTCCCATCTCGAAATCCCTTTGCACCGAATGGCCTGGAAGAAGCCCTGGTGTTATCCGACGGTAAGTGGATTGGAACCGATGGCGATCGCCCCCAGCCCCTCTTCCTCTCCTATGACATCACCGTTCCGGAGGTGGGGAATTACTACTTCTACACGCGCAAATTTTGGCAACATGGTCCCTTCCGATGGCGCTGGGATGATCAGCCCTGGACTACGGTTGGCCGTGGCTTTCTCATGGATGAGTCTCCCATCCGACCCTATGTGGTCGCAAACTGGGTTCCTCTGGGAGCTGTCCCTCTGACCGCTGGAACGCATACTTTGCGGGTAGAGCTCACAGAGAACCGTGGCCCTGCTGCCTTTGACTGTTTTGTGCTGAGCCAGAGTCCCATTTCGGCGCGGGGCAAGCTGAAACCCGATCAGCGATACATTGCCGACATTCCTAGCTGGGCGGTGTTCGATCCCGAGCCAGATACGTTTGCAGCCAGCCCAATTGATTTGCGATCGCTCAACGAACCATTCGCCGGAGCAGAGGGCTGGATTCAGGCCCAGGGAGAATCGCTGATTCATGAAAGAACCAGGGAGCCTGTGCGGTTTTGGGGGGTAAACGTGGGGCCGGATGTGTTGGCCCTGGATGCCGATTCTCTGGCGCATATGGCACGGTTTTTGGCAAAGCGGGGGGTCAACATTGTGCGGTTCCACGGACCGTTAAATCCGTCGGATCGCTTGGTGCTGGAATCGGAGAAGCGCGATCGCCTCTTCACCCTGGTGGAGGCTCTGAAGCAGGAGGGAATTTACACCTCCCTGTCGATTTATTTTCCCCTCTGGTTCAAGTTCCCGGAAAGCGGTGGACAACCACCGTTTGCGCTGCTCTTCTTTGAACCCACGTTACAAGCTCAGTACCGTACCCTCTGGCACGATCTGCTCACAACACCTAACCCTCAAACCGGATTGTCTCTGGCAAGGGACCCCGCCGTAGCTTCACTGGAGCTGATCAACGAAGATTCCCTGATGTTCTGGACGTTTGACCCCAATCGTCTGCAACCACGTCCTCGGGAAGAATTAGAGCGGCAATTTGCAACATGGCTGCGCGATCGCTACGGTTCTCTAGATGCGGCGTTGACGGCCTGGGGCGGTGCGGCAACATCAGCCCGAGTGGCTTCGGATCGAGTGGCTGTGATGTCGGCAGGGGAGGTCGCCTCCCGTCCCGAAAGTCAGCGTCATCAGGACACAGCAGCTTTTCTGACGGATGTGCAGCAGCGATTTTTTGATGGCACGACCCGCTATCTCAAAGAGGAGCTGGGGTATCGGGGTCTGGTTACTGCTTCAAACTGGATTACGGCGGATGCTCGCCGCCTGGGACCGCTGGATAAATTCACCAACACCGTTGGAGATGTGATGGATCGCCACGGTTACTTTACGGGGCTACATGAAGGAGAACGGGCCAGCTATGCCTTGTCAACGGGCGATCGCTACCAGGATCGCTCGGCACTATTGCTGAAGCGGCCCCAGTGGGAGACGCCCCGTGACTTAAACCTGCCCATCATGGATTTGCACTACAACCACAAGCCCTCCACCATCAGCGAAGTGAACTGGTCGATGCCCAATCGTTTTCGGGCTGACTTTCCCGTTATGGCCGCTGCCTATGGTGCCCTGCAGGATACGGATGGGTTCTTCTTCTTCTCCACCAATCGGTTGGAGTGGGATTCGTCTTTAGGAAAATTCAGCATTGCATCGCCTGTCGTTATGGGCCAGTTCCCGGCGACGGCGCTGATGTATCGCAAGGGAATGATTCAGCCAGGGGATGCAGTGGTGAATTTGGAGCGCAGGCTAACGGATTTGCGGGCCTTACGAGGGGCCCCCATTGCTGCGCCCCAAAGCCTGGATGAACTCCGAGCCGCAGATGTTCCGGAAGGGCAGTCACCCGCTGCTACCCCCCCGGAAAGCATTGATCCGTTGGCGTTTTTTGTGGGTCAGGTGAATTTAAACCTGGATGCGGAATACAACCAGACGGGAGTTGTGAATCTGAACCCGTATCACGATCGCGAGCGCCAGCGCATCCACAGCAGTAGCGGTGAACTGACCTGGGATTATGATGATGGCCTGGTGACCATCGATGCACCTCAGGTGAAAGGGGCAACCGGCTTTTTGCACCATGCAGGTGCCTTGCGGCTCGGCCCGCTCGCTGTGGATACGTCTGTGGACTATGGCTCGGTTTTACTCGTTGCACTGGATGACCAGCCCCTGAACCGCTCTCAAAATATGTTGTTGCAGGTGATGTCTGCCGACGAGAATTTTGGCTGGCGTACAGAGGCAATCGAGGGTAAGAAGACGCTTCAATCGGTCGGGTCTGCACCGCTTGTGGTCCAGGAGATTCAGGGGCAGGTCGCGCTGCGCCGACTAGATGCCGGTCAGTTATTAGTTACGGCACTAGATGCCAACGGGGTGCCGACCAATGTGGTGGGCTCGGGCGATCGCTGGGAATTACAACCCAGTACGTTTTATTACTGGATCACTCGGCGTTAGTCAGCGTATTGTGGATTTCTAAGTAGCGACAGGCACCATCGCCCATCTGTTTAAGATTGGGCTCAATCTTTTTGCCCAGAAAATCTTCAACGATGCCACCCACCATGCCTGCAATGAAGGATGGCACTTCCCGAATTTGGCGGGAGTCGATGCGCAGTTCTCCCTGGCTTTCGACTACCGTGCCCGAACCATCTTCAAGAAAGCGGCTGATGCCAGAGCAAAAGACCGCTTCGGTGTAAGCATGGGTCTGAATTCTCCAGGCGTTGGTGAACTGACGTCCATCCCAAAGACCGTGCTCTGTCCAGGACAACATGGACTCATTCAGCACAGCCCGAGCTGCGGCTGGAATGTCGCCACCGCCATGCCATAGGTTGACCAGCTCAATGCGATCGCCCGTTACCTGCCGCGATTGCTCAATAACCTGGCGGATGTTGGGCATATAAGGCACCAGCTCCCTCAGGCGATCGCGATAGGTGGAGAACACAACGGCTCTGGGAAATGGCAAATAGGTACGGGTGGAAATTAGCATGGCAGTGTGTGAAATACCACTTCTATTCAACGCTCTTTGGGTAGATTTGAAACCTGGAAAAGGGCAGAGATAGCCGATCTTGCGCCGTACTCATGCTTTCAATTTTGCAGATCAAAAGCTGACTATAAAGAGTATCTAATTGATGGGCGCGCTTAAAAATACTGTTCAGTTTCTTAATAAAACGTTGATATAGAGGCTCAAATGTCTTTGCAAGGCAGGATTGTCACCGAACTGCGCCATTTAGCAACGAGTGCAGACCTCCTGCATCAGTCGTTCTAAAGGGCGCGACTGGCAGGGCAGCTTCAAGTCCCAATTCATGCAGGAAGTTCTGTATCGCAGGGCTGTTCTAAGGAATTACCCCATGTGTATGTTCCTGTGGGTGGGCGATCGCGAAAGATCTGCCACTGGGATGAATCTAGCCTGATTCATCCGACACTACGCTCAAGGCAACATTCCCTCTACAATGAGAAGACGCTTCATAAAGCGTTATAAATTTATTTGTTTAACTCGGTGCATGGCAAGCGACGAACAAATAGGGCTTTTTAACCTGTCGGAATCCTCTACTCCGGCCAGCTTTGATCCCGATACCATCCCGACCAGCGCCAAGGTGCCCATCCCCCCCGGCACCTATGACTCTATGGAGCAGATGTCGGTACACTGTAACGTCTGCCAGCGCTGCGAGTTGGCTGCCGGACGCACCCACGCGGTGATTGGGCGGGGCAGCGTAACGGCTCCCATTATGCTTGTGGGAGAAGGCCCAGGGCAGTTTGAAGATGAGTCGGGTATCCCCTTTGTGGGCAAGTCGGGGCAGTTGCTCGACAAGATTTTGGAATCTGTGCGGCTTACGGAAAACGACGTCTTCATCTGTAATGTCGTGAAGTGCCGCCCTCCGGATAACCGCAACCCCTCCATCCAGGAAGCAGAAGCCTGCAACGGTTATCTGCGGGAACAGATTCGCATGGTCGACCCCAAAATCATTTTGCTGACGGGGGCGGTTGCCATGCGTACCCTCCTCGGCATCCGCGAGGGCATTACCAAGGTGCGGGGCCAATGGTATGAGCGCGAGGGCCGCTTCTACATGCCTATCTTCCACCCGGCCTATTTGCTGCGCAACCCCTCTCGTGAGAAGGGAAGCCCTAAATGGCTGATGTGGCAAGATGTGCAGTCAGTTCGGACGAAGCTGGACGAAATTCAGACAGCTGCGTCATAAGCATCGGTAGCGTTCTAGATGTGTGACGAGGGTATGGTGGAAGGGGCACTTCGTGCCCCTTCCACCATACCCTCCTACATTTGAAACAACCCAAATGCTCTTTTCGGCTTACGGCGAATGTCTGAGAGAGCGATTTTGACGAAGGTCGGTGTACCTCAATAGGGGGCGATCGCTCACCTCCCAAAGTGGATGGAGTATCCGATTTAACCGATTAGGATCGGTTACACTCGCTTTAATTGGGTCGCAGGAGCGCGAGGAATCACCTCGCTCCGGTTATCAATTTACGCTTCATCCTCTTTGCCCTGGCCTGCTTCCTTGGCCTTAATCTATGGTCAATCCCTCCCCATCTTTTCACGCTTATTCCCGTCCCTTACGCACGTCAGAGACTCATCCTATTCACGTCGACTTTCTGACGCCAGAGGCCACAGGGCTGTCAGGGCAGATCGGTATGACCCTGGCCCCCGGCAAATGTAACCATGGCATGGCTTACCGCTGGATACGAGACCTGGACCAGGATCTTGCACGCCTGCAACAGGTTTATGGAGTGAATGTGCTGGTGACCCTGCTGGAAGCCCATGAGATGCCACAGTTGCAAATCGCCGGCTTGTTGCATGAGGTGGAGCGGTATGGGATGCGATCGCGCTGGTTCCCCATCCCTGATTTCAGCACGCCGCCTTCTCTGCCCGAGTTTGCAGGGCTGGTGCACGATATCTTGACACTGGCTGGTCAGGGAGAAACCGTAGTGATTCACTGCAAAGCTGGGCTAGGGCGGAGTGGTCTGGTCGCAGCATCCTGCCTGGTGGCTCTGGGCCATAACTACAAAGAGGCATTCTTGCAGGTACGGCGGGTGCGTCCAGGTACCATCGAAACCCCGATCCAGGAAGCTTATGTAGAATCCTTTGCTAACTTTTGGAAAGTTGATTCGCTTTCCTAACCACATCCCATAACATTAGTTCGGATAGTTTTTCTGAAACCCTTGATTTTGCGTGCGCTTAGCGCACGCAAAATCAAGGGTTTCAGAAAAACTGTCCAGAGTATTGCCATAAGGGACTTGCGGTTAAATAAAATCCTGAAGAAGGGGAGCATTCTCCTTCTTCGGGATTTTGCTTCTTCTGGAACCTTCCTCTGAAAGATGGCGTGCAGGTCATAGCTACAAGGATTTCATCATGGGCATTATTTGGGACGTATCTAGGTGCTTCTGCCCCATCTAAAGCGTTCTTGTTAAGTGTGATGGAATCCCTCCGCTCAACAAGAAATATGTAAGTCCTAACTAAGAGACAGGCGATCGCAAGCAAAAGGCACTATCCTGAATGCAGCTTGCTGGCGGGATGATTTCCCACGGGCATGGGGTGTTTTCTGAGAGTTTGTCCCTGGGGCACTTTTGGAGAGTACTGAGATTTTCCAACGTAATAAGTACCGTACACAGATGATGACCTTTGGTGCATGGTTGGGGCTGGTGGCCCTGGTGGTCTCGCTCTATATCCTCTGGCAGATTCGACAGTTGCTCCTGTTGGTGCTGGTGGCTGTCGTATTTGCCACAGCTCTCAATCGCCTGGCCCGTCGCCTCCATCACTGGGGCATTGGACGGGGACTCGCTATCTTTCTGTCAATTGGCGGCACGCTGGGGTTGCTGGTTCTGTTTACGGTGCTGATTGTGCCGCCGTTTCTCAATCAGTTACAGGAACTCACTCAGTTGGTGCCCCGCGGCTTAGGGCAGCTAGAGGTCTGGCTGACTCGGTTACTCGCCCAGCTCCCCGGCGAAGCGGTGAACCTGTTACCCAGTTTCGATACCTGGTTGGGCCAACTCACGCCTCTAGCGTCGGACCTCGCGAATAACTTCTTTCGCCTGTTTTCTGGCTTCTTCAATGTCACCCTCAGTACCCTGCTGGTGCTGGTGTTGACGCTCATGCTTACCCTGAATCCCACCGCTTATCGGCAGGGATTTGTACGGTTATTCCCAGCGTTTTATCGGCGGCGTTTTGACGAGATTCTGACCTACTGCGAAGAAGATCTGGTGGGATGGATCATCGGTATTCTGATCAACATGGTGGTGATCGGCACTACCAGTGGGATTGTGCTATCGGTACTGGGGGTGCGGCTGGTGCTGGCTAATGCTTTGCTGGCGGGGCTGCTGGAAGCGATCCCGAACCTGGGGCCAGTTCTGAGTACGGTGGCACCGACGGCGATCGCCCTGCTCGACGCTCCCTGGAAAGGACTGGCGGTGGTGTTGGCCTATCTGGTGATTCAACAGCTGGAGCAGTTTGTGTTGGTGCCCGTGGTCATGGGGCAACAGGTTTCACTGCTGCCGGCTATTACCCTGCTGGCCCAATTGGTTTTTGCCTCATTTTTTGGATTTCTCGGTTTATTTTTGGCTATCCCGCTGCTAATTGTGGTGCGGATCTTCATTCGAGAAATTTTGATCATAGATGTATTGGATCGATGGACGTTATCCCCTGGTTTGAGCCGTGTTATTGGACGGCCCGCCGTGACAGAGACTGTGATCACTGGCCCGGCAAACCCAGAACCAACGGAACCTTTGGGGTCTTCTAAAGCAGAAGGACCGATAACCCCTCCCGAACCCCCACCCCCACCTCCTCAGGTTTAATAGACCTCCTGAATGAATCGCTGCACGGCGAAGCCGTGCAGCGATTCACCCCCTCAAAACTGATTCATGCAGGAGGTTTAATGGATTAATGGTTAATTGCCGCTGCTTAGTACGAGTACTCGGCGGCTAAGGCTAACTCATGTTTGGTGAGATGCAAAGCGCCCCACCAAACATGAGTTAGCCCGGAAATCAACCTGTTTGAAGTTTCAAACACTGGCTTACTCCTTTTATAGTTTGGGTTGTTAGCTACCTTTCCCATCCCTTCTCCATACCCTCCTTGCTCCTATGGTTGCTACCCTTGCCCTCATTGCTCACGATGCGAAAAAAGACGAGATTGTTAGTTTCGCTCAGCAGCACAAGCCCATTCTCAGTCGCTATCGCCTGATTGCCACAGGCAACACAGGCCAACGAATTGAGCAAGCGACTGGACTAACAGTGGAGCGTATGGCCTCGGGGCCGCTGGGAGGTGACACGCAGATCGCCGCTGAGGTGGTTTCGGGTCATGTGGTACTTGTGGTGTTTTTGATGGATCCCCTCTATGCCCAGCCCCACGAACCCGATATCCAGGCCTTGCTACGAGTCTGCAATGTAAATGACGTACCCCTGGCGACCAATCTTGCGACTGCCGAGATTCTCGTCTCAATGTTGGGCAAAAAGTCTATTGCAGACTTGATCTTCAACCCCATGTCGGGTCAGGGCAATGCTGATCAGGAATTGAGTATTATCCGGCAGTTTTTGGATCCCCACTTCCATTTGCGGGTGCATGAGATGCAGGATGGGATGGATATTGTGGAAGTTACGAAGGAGGCGATCGCCAACGATTCCAGTCTGGTCATTGCCTCGGGGGGTGATGGCACCGTATCTGCGGTAGCCGGAGCGTTGATCAACACGGATATCCCCCTGGGCATTATTCCGCGAGGCACGGCCAACGCCTTTGCTGCTGCCCTGGGAATGCCTCGTCTTGCCCCCATTCGCAATGCTTGCCAGACCATCCTCAACGGCCACGTGCGTACGGTGGATGTGGCTCGGTGTAATGGTGTACCCATGATTTTGCTGGCCGGTATTGGGTTTGAGGCCGAAACCGTCGAGCTAGCTAACACTTCCTTGAAGGATCAGTGGGGGGCATTGGCTTACCTGGTGGCAGGTTGGCAAACGATCGATAAACAACAGTCCTTTGAAACCCGCATCGAAGCGGGAGGCGAGGTTTACACCTTTGAAGCGGGCAGTATCACCATTGCCAATGCCGCCCCGGCAACGTCGGTGCTGGCTCAGGGCGGTGGCCATGTAGCTCATGATGACGGCAAGCTGGATATTACTATTGCCTCTGCGGAAACCCGCCTACAGGGTGTGTCCACCATGCTCCGCATGTTTGGTGCGGCGATCGTAGGGACGGGAGTAGAGCAGCAGAACGTCGTTCATATGCAAACCGATCGTCTGACTGTGATAACGGAGCCACCCCAAAAAGTAGTGCTAGACGGAGAAATGATTGGAACGACCCCCGTAGAGGTGGTTTGCATTCCCGGCGGCCTCAAAGTGCTTGCTCCGCCAGCGGTGACCGATAACCAGGGCAACTCATAAAGCGTTTTTATGTACGGTGTGGTGTACGAGGCGCGCCTACACCACACCGTACGTTCTAAAAGCGTGTGCATAGCAAAGACCTGGTGTTCTAAGAACACCAGGTCTTTGCATGTTGAACGGTAACCCTAAAACTTTCGAGTCGGAGCTTCCTGGGGCCCTACCTTTGGTAGCCGCAGCCTTCCTTGTCCCATTACATCCTCATGCACGACGATGTAGAAGCAGGGGATGAGAAATAGCGTCAGCACAGTGGCGATCGATAGCCCTGAGAACACAACGACCCCTAGAGGCTGTAGGAATTCAGAACCTTCACCCCAGCCCAAGGCCAGAGGAAACAAACCCACAACCGTTGTAATCGTTGTCATTAAAATGGGACGCAATCGTTCTGATGCGGCCTGGAGTACGGCGCTGCGATGATCTAGACCATCCGTTTCGCGTACCTGATTGGCCCGCTCAATCAAAATAATGGCATTGTTGACCACAATTCCCACCAGCAGGACGGCACCGACTACAACCATGGCCCCGATCGCCGTTTGAGTTAGATACAGCCCAAAAATGCTACCGGCCACGGCCAACGGCACCGTCAACATAATTACCAGCGGGTCAAGCAACGAGTTGTACTGCACCGCCATCACAACAAACACCAGGAATGCTGCCAAACTCCCCAGCATAATCAATGCATTGCGAATTTCCCGATTGGTCGATTCGCTGGCACTCTGGAGCCGGCTTACCCCCTGCGGAAGTTCCAGGCTATCGATGGTGGCATTGACCTGAGCGATCGCATCCCCCAAAGGCGCACCCTCGTTTAGCGTTCCCTCAATCAAAAACACCTGCCGCTGGTTAATCCGCTGGATTTCCCCTGGGGCAACACCCTGTTCCACGCGGGCCACATCCCCCAGTCGTACCCATTGATTGCCATTGGTAAACAGGGGTAGCTGACGCAGTTGTTCCGGTTGTTGTAGACGATTGTTGGCGAGCTGAACGCGCACATCGACGAGGCGATCGCCCCGTTGCAGCTGCGTTGGCACCGATCCCTGGATAGCGGTTTGTACCGTTTCCCCAATATCCACAGCAGTAAGATTGAGCTGGGAAGCGCGTTCCCAATCAGGGCGTACCTGCACCTCTGGCTGAGGAGGGTCGGCATCCGGGCTAAAGCGGGCCAGTTTTACCCGTTCATCCAGGGCAGCCAATACCTGCTGCCCGGCCTGTTGGAGGGTTTCGGCATCGGGTCCCTGGAGTTGAATGTCAATGTCTGCTCGTACCGGGGAGTTATTGAATGACAAGCCGCGTACGTTTTCGGGGGTGACACGTAGGCGCGTATCCACCAAATTGAACTGGGCCATTTCCCGGTTCATGCGCTCCACAAAGGCTTCTAGATTTGTCCCCGGCTTTAGGCTAATGGTGCTGCTGGCCCGCAGAATGTTCTCGCTGGTGCTGCTGCCAAATAGGCCGCCGCCCGAGGTGCTAAACACATAGGCCACTTCGGGTTGTTGAAGCAGCAAGTCATCAACTGCGGTCATCACCTTCCGGTTTTCCTCCAGGGAAGTGCCGGGAGGAAATTGCACCCGCAGTTGAGCCTGTCCAGTGTTGATGCGAGGCAGAATTTCTTGGGGAAGCTGCCCTCCCAGGAAGGTACTGCCGCCTCCCAGAATCAGGATGGCGATGGCAATCACCCACCATCGATGCTGCAACACTCGAGTCAGCAATTGCCCGTAACGGCGAGTTACGCCCTCCAGCCGCAGACGAAATTCACGAAATAGCCATCGATTGCTTATGCCGCTAGTGCGGGGAACGGCCAGGAGGCGGGCGGCGATCGCCGGAACCACGGTCAGGGCTACCAGCAGGGAAGCGGCAACGGCAAAACTAATGGTCAAAATGAGGGGGTTAAACAGCAGAGCGAAGAATCCACCCAGGAGCAAGAACGGCACCACGGACACCAGATTGGTGGTAGTAGATGCCAGCAACGCCGATTCCAACTCACGGCTGCTCTCGGTCGCGAGTTCTATTGCACTATCCGAAACGGGTGGAGTAGAGCCGTTGACATCACTGGACGCATAGGCCGCTTCCAGGGAAAAGCGGCGGGTCATGTTCTCCAACATCACGATCGCGTTGTCCACCACAATTCCCACCCCCAGGGCCAGCCCACCCAGGCTGAAGATGTTGAGGGAGAGGCCAAAAAAGCCCATCAACACAATGGCTGTAAGACTGGCTAGCGGAATCGCCAGCACAATGATGAGGGTCTGACGCAGGGAACCCAGGAAGAAGAGAACCGCGATCGCCGCCAGCAATGCCCCCGTTAACCCTGAACTGGTGACATTGGAAATCGAGTTACGGATAAAAACTGATTCATCCAGGGTGGGGGTTAGCACCAGATCTTCTGGCACCAGGCCAGAGGTTCGCAGGAATTCTAGCCGTGCTTTTACCCCGTCTACGACTTCTATCGTGTTGGCTTCGGGCTGTTTCTGAATGCTCACCTTGACCGCAGGTTGACCATTCAGGTTCACCTGCACCCGCTGTTCCTCGGTACCATCCACCACCTGGGCAAAGTCGCGCAGGTATACTCGCCCCAGGGCGGGGCTGGCTTCATCGGTGCCAAAGCCCAGGCTTCCAGCTGCCTCGAAGCTGATGTTCTCTAACTCCGCTGCGTTTTGAAAACGGCCCACAGTACGAGTAAGGGTTTCATCGTCGGTTCCTTCCAGACGGCCTCCAGCAGTGTCCTGGTTCCGCTCATCGAGAGCATCCAACACATCGTTAAGCCCTATGCCCAGGGCCTGCATTCGGTCGAGATCCAGGTTCACCTGCACCTCTTCCTGCACTCCACCCGATACATCGACACTGGCAACCCCTGGCACCACCGTTAATTCTCGGGCCAGTTCTTCATCGGCGAATACCCGCAACTCCACATCCCGCAGCGATGGCGAGGAAAGCGCAAATTCGTACACAGGGAGCTGGGATGGCTCAAACTTGAACAGGCGAGGTGGCTCAAGACCGGCCGGCAGTTCGCGCAAAGCCCGGTTAAGAGAAGCCGTAGCATCATTCAAGGCCTGATCGATGTCGCCACCGGGACGGAAGTATAAATCCAGACTAACCTGGCCCTCTCGGGTTTCTGAAAACACTTGCTCTACGCCATCCGTCGCTACCAGAGCTCGTTCCAGAGGGCGGGTGATTTCGTCTACAGCGACGGTGGGATCGATGCCGGGGGAAGTAACCCGTACCCCAATGCGGGGATAAGTGATGGAAGGCAACAGATCGACTGGAATTTGAACCAGGAAGAAGAAACCCAGAAGCAGAACCGTGAGGGCCAGCATCAGGGTGCCAATGTGCCGCCGAATTGCGAGGGTACTAAGACTCATTGAGGTGCGGGTGAGGAAGTTTCCGAAAGGAGACTGAGTTTTACGGACTGGCCATCGGAGAGAGGGCCACTGCTGCGCGTCACTAGGGTTTCTCCCGGTTTGAGGCCACTGAGAATTTCGACATTGCCGTTGGCGCGATCGCCTACTTGTACGGTACGGGCCACCACTTTAGGCGATTCTCCCGACTGATCCAGCACAAAAACCGTGGGCTCTGGCGCTTCCCCCAACTCCAGGGCTTGTTCAGATACCACTACCCGAGTTTGCGGACCACTCTGAAAGGTCACTCGGGCCAATAACCCACCTGTGATACGGCGATCGCCATTGGGCACATAAATTTCCACCGGGACCAAGCGGGCCGCAGCATCAGCCGCAGGAGCAATGCGGGCCACTTGACCGCTAAAGGGGCGATCAGGAAAGGCGTCAAGCCGCACCTGCACCGATTGACCCACCGTTACTCTGGATAATTCCAGTTCTGAGACGGGTACGACCACCTTCACGCCACTGAAATCTCCCAATTGCACCACTTCTTCTCCAGGGCGTACCAGATCGCCCGGTTGGCGCAATCGTTCTAACACCGCCCCATTAATGGGAGCTTTCAGAGTGGAATAGGCTCGGCGTTGGCCGACTTCTGCCACGGTTGCTTCCTGAGCAACGACTTGAGCCTGGGCCGCTCTGACGGCTTGCTGGCGTGTACGAACTTGCTCTTCGGCAGACCGTAATGCTTGCTCAGCGGCTAAACGCTCAGTTTGGGCTTGCTCGGCCTGTTGTGTTGTCACCGCTCCATCGGTCGCGAGTTGCTGAAAGCGCTCGGCGTCGGCGATCGCCTGCTGCAACTGCACGCTGGCCTGGGCAGCCTGGGCTTGAGAGTTGCTGACCTCTGCCTGGGCCTGGGCTACCGCAGAACGACGAGAAGCCAGTTCTGCCTCTGCCTGGCGTAGGGAGGCGACCAGGAGGCGATCGTCAAGTTGCCCCAGGGCTTGACCCTGGCTAACGGTATCCCCCACATCTACAGCCAGGTTTAAGAGTTGGCCTTCTGTCTGGGCTCGTAGGGCTACGAGTCGGGCGGGTTGGGTTGTCCCTGTAAATTCTTTAGCGCTTTCGAGACTGCCAGTTTGGGCGATCGCCGTCTCCACCGATGTCGGTCCATCCTGAGACGGCCCGCCCCCCGGACGGGATTGGGCTTGGGTTTGGGGTTGTGAACCTACGGGTAAGCTGCAACTCACCGCAGAAGGTACCATCGCCAAGACCATCAGAACAGTTAACGGACGTGGAATAGCCATGCAGAATAACTCTGGGGATTAGCAGGAGTGAGCGTCGTGAAGAGGGGTTCTAATTCTGAGATTCTGCTTAACATTTTTATGATATTTTGCTGCCAACCTTACCGCTCATAGTTACCTTCCCCCTAAAGGTAGATATTTTAATTGCAGTTGCAAAAAATGTTGAGGTTGGGGTGGGCGATCGCTAAATAACCCTACGGCTTTTCTATGAAATAAGGATGAAATGTAGAACATCCACAAGGTGTTATAGCCTGAGGCTTTTGAGGCAGGTACGTTACATGCAACGTACCTGCCTCAAAAGCCTCAGGCTGCTCTATATAACCCTTATCGAACTGGTGAGTGATGAGAGATGAATGGGACGAACCCCATCCATCTCTCATCACTCACCAGTTCGGAGCTGTATTAAGAATCCAGATTAAATCAACGTTTCCAGCAGACTGGTGCCTAGGTAGACGTAAGCGCCGACAATAAAGGGTGAACTCAAGAGCAACGCCAGGAAGAAATCTGGATAACGAATTTTAGTGAGCCCGACCGCATAACTCACAATATCTTGAGCGAGGGGCATCACCATAGCCATGTAGAAGACGCTATGTTGGCTTTTGAGCTGGCGCGTGAGTCGATCCAACTGGATCACATTACGTGCGCCAATAAACCGAGCGATGACCTTACGTCCATAGTGGCGAGACAGCAAGAAATTGAGGTGACATCCCAGCAAACATCCCAGCAGGCTGAGCCAAAATCCATCAGCTCTACCAAATAGCGCACCGCTCAAAACATAGATAGAACTGCCACTCAGGGGCGCCACAACCAAGCTTACGGCACACAGCAAAATGTAAACCAGGGGAGCCCAAACCCCTGCCCGGTGAACGTACTGTTGGGCATTTTCTAAACCGATGGCTCTCAGAATAAGTGCCATCCCAACGTAAGTGACGGCCACTATCAGGAGGGCCAGTAGAATTTTGCGGACGGGAATACCCGATTGCATCGTTAAACCATTACCGTGCCGATGGCCCATGATGAACCTAACAAAGGTGTAACATTTGCGTCAAACTTTAAAGGGAGGACCGGAAAGGTCACTTAGTTATGCAATCCCACTAAGCAATTCAACCTTTCTTGGGGTTGTTCAAGCACCCGCTAAACGGGTGATAAGGGGAGGGACGAAAGACTGATGTTGCAAGGCGACACTATTGCGGCGATCGCTACCGCCATTGTGCCCCAACAGGGGAGCGTGGGCATTGTACGCCTATCGGGGCCGGAGGCGCTGGCGATCGGCCGTACCCTCTTCCATCCTCCTGGCAAGCCACCCTGGGAAAGCCATCGCATTCTCTATGGCAATATACTCCAGCCCCGCACTGGCCAACTGATCGATGAGGGCTTGCTCCTGCTCATGCTGGCTCCCCGCTCTTACACCCGTGAGGATGTAGTAGAGTTGCACTGCCACGGTGGCATCATGGCTGTGCAGCAGGTGTTGCAGGCATGCCTCGAACTGGGGGCGCGGCTGGCCGAACCAGGCGAGTTCACCTTGCGGGCTTTTCTAAATGGGCGAATTGATCTGACCCAGGCTGAAAGCATTTCAGATTTGGTGGGCGCGCGATCGCCCCAGGCCGCCCAAACTGCCCTGGCCGGATTGCAGGGGAAATTGGCCCAGCCCATCCGTAGCCTCCGTCAAACTTGCCTGGACATTTTGGCAGAAATCGAAGCTCGCATCGATTTTGAGGAAGACTTACCGCCTTTGGATGAGGCAGAAATTCAGATGCAACTGGCCCAGGTGCTCCAAACCGTAACCGACATTCTGGATACGGCTGATCGGGGGGAACTGCTCCGTAGCGGGTTGAAAGTGGCGATCGTAGGGCGTCCCAACGTGGGCAAGTCGAGCTTGCTGAATGCCTGGAGTCGCAGCGATCGCGCCATTGTCACTGACCTTCCCGGCACCACACGGGATGTCGTGGAGTCGCAGTTGGTGGTGCAGGGCATTCCTGTGCAAGTGCTCGATACGGCAGGCATTCGGGAGGCAGAGGATCGGGTGGAGCAGATTGGGGTGGAGCGATCGCGCCAGGCTGCCCAGGCTGCGGATTTAGTGCTCTTGACTATCGACGCCGAGCAGGGCTGGATGCCAGACGATGAAGCGATTTACCAACAAATTACCAGTCCCGAGGAGAAGCGCCCACTGATTCTGGTCATTAATAAAATCGACCGGGTATCATCCAAATCGATTGACCCGGTGCCATACCCCAAAAACTTTGCACAGGTCGTCTATACTGCCGCCGCTCTAAATCAGGGTATCCCGGATCTGGAAGAGGCTATCCTTCAGGCAGTGCAGCACCAGGCAGTGCAAGCAGCAAATCTGGATGTTGCCATTAACCAGCGTCAGGCCGCTGCACTACTTCAGGCCCAAAACGCTCTTCAGCAGGTGCAGGCTACCATCCAAAATCAACTCCCCCTCGATTTTTGGACGATTGATCTTCGCAGCGCCATTCAAGCTCTTGGAAGTATCACGGGAGAAGAGGTAACGGAATCTGTGCTCGATCGCATCTTCAGCCGCTTTTGCATTGGTAAGTAAGGGGATGTGCAACTTGGAATAGAACTAACAGAACCCTAGATTTTTGGGTTTTAAGTTGCATATTGCGGTGAGTAAGCTAAGTTCGGGTTAAGGGCGTTTTCGAGTGCCGCGCAACGCGCGGCACTCGAAAACGCTCATTTTGGCGTGCGCAAAGCGCACGCCAAAATGAGCACTTCAGCTTATCCCGAACTGAGGTTGAGTAAGGTCAAATCCCGATTGAATAGCCAGTAATAAGGATTATTACCATCTCACTATCCCTTATTACGGCTATTCAACCAAGTGCTATACAACTATTACTTCTCTAAGATTTTGTATTTCTTAGCAGAAATTGACAGCCGCAAGAGAAAGGATTTGGGCTTTCAATACGATGGTCTTGTACTACTTCAATGGCTAAATTGCTTTGATAGATCAATTTGTCATAATCCATTAGCGCATTCCACTTAATTTTTCCGGTTGGAAAACCGATGTTTAATGCTGCATCTTCAATTAACGCTTGCCATTTTTGGACCTCAGGATTCTGCGATTTGCAGTAATCAAGGATGGCAATCAGAGCATTGGATTTGGTGACTCGCAAAATTTCTTGTAGGGCACGCACTGGATTAGCAACAACGCATAGCGTAAATCCAGATGCCGCTGCATCAAAACTGTTATCAGCAAAATCTAAATTTTCGAGATTGGCTACTTTTAATGTGAGATCAGCCATGATGTTCTTCTTGCGGGCTTCCTGTAGCATCCCCTCGGAAAGATCTATCCCGGTAACTTGTACCCCAGCCGGATAAGCGGGAAGATTCAATCCGGTTCCAACAGCGGCATCCAGAACTGTTTGACCCGGCTGCAGATTTAATGTGCTAATAAACGGCTCTCGCTCGACGTGCCAGTAGCGCTGCATGATTGCTTCATACTCTGCCGCCCCATGGTCGTAGGTCGCGATAACCTGTTCGATTGGCATAAGACTACTCACTATCTAAATGTTGGAAGTCTAGCACCCAATTTCAAAGTTTTGATTACCCGGTAAGCAGCTCAGTCTAATTAAATATAGGGTTTAGAAGGCTATGCTGACTATGAAGTGGTCAGCATAACCTTCTAAACCCTGTGTGGTTTTATTCCTTACTTCTCTCATACTTTTGGGATTACTTAAAGCTGCTTCAATTTCTTAAATATTTTCTTAAGAAAAGAGATATATGGCAGAGGAAATTTGCTATGAGATGTATTCAAAAGAATTATTTTTCAGAAAAAACTGGGCTACTTTAAGAAGCTAGAAATTGGAAAAAGTAGCCTCCTGATCTGTAAATTTTGAGTTGTTGTAAATTGGGGACTTAAATATTTTTGTTGTGTAGTACGCAAAGAACACTACATAATAAAAATATTCAAGCTTTGATGATGAGGGCGATCGCCCATTCCTCAGCTTGGTTTTGACCCTTGCGAAGTACGAGTAGTAACACCGAACTCAGCAGAATACTCTTGCAAAGCATTACTATTTGTAAGCTTTACTCACAGGTAATCAACCTTTCTTAATAGTGCTCAAACGCCGCTTGGTGATAGAAATATAGGCTTGTGGGTTTATAGGAGAGATGGCAACCGTTCTCATCGATGAGCTTTGAGGTTTGCAACAGAATATGAACATTGTTTCATGACATATCTGACAATTTCCTTAAGATGAGCGATCCCCAAGAATTCTCATTAGAGAATTCAAGCGTCATCTTGTATCTACGAGAAAAGGACTCGTTTCAATCCTTAGCATTAGCATTCACCCGAAATACTTGGAAGAACTGAGTATTTTTACCCTCAAAAAGCTCTTCCCCTGAAAAGGACTGTGACTTTTTTGAAGAAGTCACAGTTTTGAACGTCTTCATTCGAGCAGCCCTTTAGCCCTGGCTGTTCGCTCTCAAAGGCTTTTAACTCGGTTGCTGTTCCCAAATCCTGAATCTGTCGAGTCCATTGCTCAGGAGTTTGAGATTAGCCAATCGATGAGATTTGTTCAGGCTCATCTTTCCCCATTGAGGGAAGTCAGTGCCATAACTTTCCCTCGTTACACATCCCCTTTCGCTACTTTCGAGTATCCACAATGAACCACTACCAAGCGCCATCTCGTCAGGGCCTGTACGATCCCCAATTTGAACACGATGCCTGTGGAGTTGGCTTTATCGTCCACATGAAGGGGCAGAAGTCCCACGACATCGTGAAGAACGCCCTCACTATTCTCTGCAATCTGGATCACCGGGGGGCTGTGGGAGCCGAGTTCAATACAGGAGATGGAGCCGGCATTCTGTTTCAGGTGCCGCATCTGTTCTTGCAGAAGACGATGGCAGCTCAGGGGATCACGTTGCCCGAAGCCGGTCAGTATGGCGTGGGCATGATTTATGGGTCGCCTGATGAAGGGCAGCGATCGCGCGGTCGCCAAATTTTTGAACAGGTGGTTGCTGAAGAAGGGCTACGCGTTCTAGGGTGGCGTGATGTCCCCACAGATAACTCTTCCCTGGGTAACACTGCTAAAGCCAGCGAACCCTTGATGCAGCAGGTGTTCATCGAACGGGGCGCAAGTTTCGCGGATGACCTCGCATTTGAGCGCAAACTCTACGTCATCCGCAAGCGCTCCCATGGCCTGATTCGCACTCACGACTGCGATCCCTACTGGTATCCTTCCAGCCTTTCGGCCCGCACCATCGTCTACAAAGGGATGTTGATGCCGGGGCAGGTGGCTGATTACTACCCGGATTTGCGCGATCCCGACCTCACCAGTGCGCTGGCGATGGTGCATTCTCGCTTCAGCACCAACACCTTCCCGAGCTGGGAGCGATCGCACCCCTACCGCTACATCGCCCATAACGGTGAGATCAACACCCTGCGCGGCAACATCAACTGGATGAATGCGCGGCAGTCCCTCTTTGCGTCTGAGCTATTTGGTGATGACATCCAGAAGATTCGTCCCGTAATTAACATGGATGGCAGCGACTCGCTGATCTTCGATAACGCGCTGGAATTGCTGGCATTATCTGGGCGATCGCTCCCCCATGCGGTGATGATGATGATCCCGGAACCGTGGAGTGCTCATGAGTCCATGGACGAGGCGAAGAAAGCCTTCTATGAGTACCATTCCTGCCTGATGGAGCCATGGGATGGCCCCGCCTCCATTGGCTTCACCGACGGTACGGTGATTGGTGCGGTGCTCGATCGCAACGGCCTGCGCCCCTCCCGGTACTACATCACCCAGGACGATCTGGTGATTATGGCGTCCGAAGCGGGAGTTCTCCCCATCGAGCCGGACCGAATCATTCGTAAAGGCCGCCTGGAGCCAGGCCGGATGTTCCTGGTCAATACGGAAGAAGGCCGTATCGTGGCCGATGAAGAAATCAAATCCCAAATCATCAACGAACATCCCTACGGCGACTGGCTGGCTCAAAATCTCGTTGATCTCGATCAACTTCCCGCTGCTCCCATCGCTCCTCTAACTTCTCAACTCCCCCTCCCGCAGCGTCAAAAAGCCTTTGGTTACACCTTCGAAGAACTGCGGCTACTGCTGACTCCCATGGCTAAGGATGGCGTTGAGGCAGTGGGATCAATGGGTACCGATACCCCGCTAGCGGTGTTGAGCGATCGCCCCAAGCTGCTCTACGACTACTTTCAACAACTCTTCGCCCAGGTCACCAACCCACCGATTGACTCCATTCGCGAGGAAATTATTACCTCGGCCATTACCACCATCGGCTCTGAGAAAAACCTGCTGGAACCGACACCGGAAAGCTGCAATCTGATCAAGTTGCAAAAGCCTATCCTGACTGACGCAGACCTGGCAAAGCTGAAAGGCATTCAGCAGGGTGGATTTAAGTCCGTCACCTTGCCAATACTGTTCCCCGCAGCGGATGGGGTGCAGGGTCTAGAGGCTCGGATGGAAGCGCTGTTTGCGGAAGCGGATGGGGCGATCGCGGATGGCGTGAATCTGCTGATTTTGAGCGATCGCGACCTCAGTGTGGACCGTGCAGCCATCCCAGCACTGATAGCCGTAGCTGGCCTGCATCACCACCTGATCCGCCAGGGCACCCGCACTCGCGTCGGCCTCATTCTTGAATCTGGCGAACCCCGCGAAGTCCATCACTTTGCAGTGCTGATGGGCTACGGCTGCTGTGCCATCAACCCCTACCTGGCCTTTGAGACAATCGCTAACATGATCGATGAGAAATTGTTGCTGGGTGTGGAATACAGCACCGCTTGCAAGAACTACGCCAAGGCAGCGACCAAGGGAATCGTCAAGATTGCCTCGAAGATTGGCATTTCGACCCTGCAAAGCTATCGAGGAGCGCAGATCTTTGAGGCGATCGGCCTGAATCAAGCGGTGATCGATCGCTACTTCACCTGGACGGCTTCTCGCATTGAAGGGGCTGACCTGGACGTGCTAACTCAGGAAGCGCTGATGCGTCATAGCCACGCATTCCCCACCAGTGCTGCTCAAGACTTTACGTTGGATGTTGGCGGCGAGTACCAGTGGCGGCGGGATGGTGAGGCCCACCTGTTCCGGCCTGAAACCATCCACCTGCTGCAACGGGCAGTGCGCGAGGACGACTACAGCCTGTTCAAGAAATACGCCGAATCAGTCAATGACCAGAGCAAGCAGCACTTCACCCTGCGCGGTCTGCTCGACTTCAAACAGCGCGAGCCGATCCCCCTGGAAGAAGTGGAGCCTGTGGAGGAAATCGTCAAACGGTTTAAGACCGGGGCGATGAGCTATGGCTCGATTTCCAAGGAAGCGCATGAGACATTAGCGATCGCCATGAACCGTCTCGGCGGCAAGTCCAACACGGGTGAAGGCGGCGAAGACCCCGAACGCTACACCTGGACAAACGAGCGCGGTGATTCCAAGAACAGTGCCATCAAACAAGTTGCTTCTGGCCGCTTCGGTGTCACCAGCTTGTATCTCTCCCAGGCGCGTGAAATCCAGATCAAGATGGCCCAGGGTGCGAAACCTGGTGAAGGGGGCCAGCTCCCTGGTGGAAAGGTGTATCCCTGGGTTGCCAAGGTGCGCCACTCAACCCCCGGTGTGGGTCTAATTTCCCCACCGCCCCACCACGACATCTACTCTATTGAAGACCTGGCCGAGCTAATTCACGACCTGAAGAATGCCAATCGGGAAGCCCGCATCAGCGTCAAGCTGGTGTCTGAAGTGGGTGTGGGAACGATCGCCGCTGGAGTTGCCAAGGCTCACGCTGATGTGGTGCTAATCTCTGGCTTTGATGGCGGCACAGGTGCCTCACCCCAAACCTCCATCAAGCACGCTGGCCTGCCCTGGGAATTAGGGTTGGCTGAAACTCACCAAACGTTGGTACTGAACGACCTCCGCAGTCGAATTGCAGTGGAGACAGATGGGCAGATGAAGACGGGTAGGGATGTGGCGATCGCCGCTCTCCTCGGTGCCGAAGAATTCGGCTTCTCCACTGCTCCTCTGGTCAGCCTTGGCTGCATCATGATGCGGGTCTGTCATAAGAACACCTGCCCTGCCGGGATTGCCACCCAGGATCCCGAACTTCGTAAGAGCTTCGTGGGCGATCCCCAGCACGCCGTCAACTTCATGCGCTTTGTCGCAACAGAGCTGCGGGAAGTCATGGCTCAACTCGGCTTCCGCACGCTCAGCGAGATGGTCGGTCGCACTGACATTCTGGAAGCGAAGCAAGCGGTGGATCACTGGAAGGCCAAAGGCATTGACCTATCGAAGATCCTGTATCAACCCGACGTTGGCCCCGAGGTTGGTCGTTACTGCCAGATTCCTCAGGATCACGGCCTCGCAAAATCCTTGGACATCACCACCCTGCTGGATCTGTGCAAACCTGCGATCGAAAATGGCGAGAAGGTCAGTGCCACCCTACCTATCCGCAATACGAACCGCGTGGTGGGCACTATCCTTGGCAACGAAATCACTAAACGCCATTGGGACGGATTAGCAGAGGACACGGTTCATCTTCACTTCCAGGGCAGTGCAGGCCAAAGCTTCGGCGCATTCGTGCCCAAGGGTGTGACGCTGGAATTGGAGGGGGATGCCAACGATTACTTCGGTAAGGGATTGAGTGGCGGCAAGCTGATCATTTACCCCGATAAAGCTTCCACCTTCGCCCCCGAAGAGAACATCATCATCGGCAACGTCGCCTTTTACGGCGCAACAGGCGGAGAGGCGTTCATCAATGGCATGGCTGGAGAACGCTTCGGCGTTCGCAACTCGGGCGTGAAAACCGTCGTGGAAGCCGTTGGTGACCACGGTTGCGAATACATGACAGGCGGTAAGGTCGTCATCCTTGGCAAGACAGGGCGCAACTTTGCGGCTGGTATGAGTGGTGGTGTGGCCTACATCCTCGACGAAGCGGGCGACTTTGCGACCCGCTGCAACACTCAAATGGTCGGCCTCGAAAGCCTGGAGGAACCGGAAGAAATCCAAGACCTCCGCGAACTGATTCAGAAACACGCCGATTACACCCGTAGTCGTAAGGCCGCTGAGGTGTTGGCCAATTGGGAGGCCAGTGTGCCCAGGTTTGTGAAGGTAATGCCTCGCGATTACAAGCGGGTGTTACAGGCCATTCAGACGGCGATCGCCGATGGCCTCACTGGAGACGACGCCCTCACCGCTGCCTTCGAAGCGAATGCCCGCGATGTCGCCCGCATCGGTGGCGGTTGATAACACCCGTAAGGGCGAATGACTATTCGCCCCTACAGCCTATTGATTATTAGCAGCGAGGGTATTGACCAGGCTAATGACAGACGGAGTGATATTGGAGAGCACTACTACCGAGGCTGCCGCGATGATGATAGTCGTTGCCATGCGGACCATCCCATCGGTTCCCTTCTGGAAGGAATCGAACTTGTACTCTACTTTCTCGACCTTCTCATCCAGAGTTCTGGGTTCGGTCTGCGCCTCAACACGGTCTACTTTTTCCTCTAGCCTATTGAGCCGTTGGCCCAGCCCTCTTATCTCCTCCTGTAAACCCAGGATTAGGTCTCGAAGGTCATTTGAATCGGGATTGTCAGATGCTTGCATAGCGGTTGTGGATGCGTTGGCTCTCTCCTGATTTTATTGTCGCGCACTCTATTTGCCTTCGGGATAAACCCTCATTAGTTCAAAGCTACTAATCACTTGATTTTTAGAAGATTTACCAGGAAGAACCATGGGAAAACCAACGGGATTTATGGAATATTTGCGGGAGGTCGCCGATGAGATCTCCCCGAGCGATCGCATTCGCAACTGGGACGAATTCCACCTTCATATGCCGGAGGAAAACCTCCGCACCCAGGGCGCACGCTGCATGGATTGCGGCACTCCCTTCTGCCACACGGGCATGACCCTCAGCGGCATGGCCAGCGGCTGCCCTATCAACAACCTGATCCCCGAATGGAATGATCTGATTTATCGTGGCCTCTGGCAGGAAGCGCTCGATCGCCTCCACAAAACCAATAACTTCCCCGAATTCACCGGACGGGTTTGCCCTGCTCCTTGCGAAGGCTCCTGCGTTCTCGGCATCACTCACCCTCCAGTGACCATCAAGAACATTGAGTATTCGATCGCCGAAAAAGGCTGGGAATCCGGCTGGATTACCCCTACACCCCCAACTAAACGCACCGGGAAGAAGGTCGCTGTGATTGGCTCAGGCCCCGCTGGACTAGCGGCGGCGACCCAATTGAATACGGCAGGCCACTGGGTCACCGTGTATGAGCGAGCCGATCGCCCCGGCGGTTTGCTTATGTATGGCATCCCCAATATGAAGTTGGACAAGCAGAAGGTCGTGCTGCGTCGTTTGGAAGTGCTGGAAGCCGAAGGCGTCACCTTCGTTTGCAACACCGAGGTAGGCAAAGACATCTCGGCAGAAACTTTGCTAAAGGATTACGATGCCGTCGTTCTCTGCACTGGAGCGACCAAACCCCGCGACCTACCTATTGAAGGCCGGGAACTCAAAGGCATTCACTTTGCGATGGAGTTCCTCACAGGAAATACTCGCACCGTACTCAACGGTAACCCCACCGAAGATTACATTACTGCCGCCGGCAAAGACGTAATCATCATTGGTGGCGGTGACACCGGGACAGACTGCGTCGGCACTTCCATCCGCCATGGGTGCAATAGCGTCACCCAGTTGGAAATTATGCCAAAACCGCCCGAAACCCGCGCCGCCAGCAACCCCTGGCCCGAATGGCCCAAAGTCTACAAGATGGATTACGGCCAGGAGGAAGCGGCTGCCATGTTCGGCGCAGATCCTCGCACCTACCTCACCACGGCTACTCAGTTCGAGGGCGACGAAAACGGCCAGGTCAAAGCCATTCACACTGTCCAGGTGCAGTGGATGCGCGATGAAAATGGCCGCTTCTCCCCCCAACCCATTCCCGGCACTGAAAAGGTAACTCCCACCCAATTGGTACTCCTTGCCATGGGCTTCCTCGGCCCCGAACAACCCCTCCTGGACGCCCTCGGCCTGGAACGGGATGGACGCAGCAACATCAAAGCCGAGCATGAGCAATACACTACCTCAATCCCTGGAGTCTTCGCTGCGGGTGATTGTCGTCGGGGGCAAAGCCTTGTGGTATGGGCCATCAACGAAGGCCGGGGTGCGGCACGGGAGTGCGATCGCTACCTCATGGGCCACACCGATCTCCCCTAAAACTTAGAGCAGGGGTGCTCTATTGGTTGCCCCTGCTCCGCTGCCTGTCAATTTCTCCACTTCATCTAAAGGATCCAAGCATGGACACCACCTACCCCCGCCAGGTCTATCACAACCTCCGTCTTCTAGAGCATGTCAACATCGTGACCAGTGCGCTGTATCGCCAAATGGCTCAAGATGTCCTGGCAGACTCCAGCGTAGATCTAGTTTGGCGGCAGGCGATCTCCCATCGTCTCAGCGAAGCTAACTTACGATTAGAGCGGCAGACTGTCGGGAAGGACGATAGTTATTAATCCTGTTGTTATCACAAAATAAAGAGGTTGCCGCGCATCGCGCGGCAACCTCTTTATTTTGTGATAACAACGGCAGTAGGATGACTAGCGATGACCCATCCACTTAGATGCGATCGCCCCCAAAGCAGCCCCAACTAACGGATTGCTCAGCATCTTCACAAGAGCCGGTTGATCGGCCAGCACATCCTGGAAGATGTCGGGGTGATTGTGATAAGCGAAGGATGCAAGCTTCGACACATCGTCAGCATTCATCCGGCTAGCGTGGTGGGTGGAAAGACCCAGTTGCTTTTCCAGGTCATGATCTTTCAAACCCCGATGGCCCAACTGCTTCAAAAATTCTTTCGCTACATCGTCGCGCTCATTGGGCTTGATTTGAGCGATCGCCTTCTGCAATTCCGGCTCCATTTGACTGGAAGGAATCCGTTCGGGCTTAAAGGCTTGACTGAATAGATGCTTCCGCTCATCTCGCGAGGAACGCCGGGCGAAGTCATCAAAGTTGTCGTAGTTGTTGCCAATTTCGGTAGATTTGGCATCGAGAGATTCGACATTTCCGCCTGACAGATCTTGCATGATCTGACGCTTATAGGCATCACTACTCGACATAATCATCTCCTAATATTTGCAGTTTTTCTGAAGTTATTTTTTTGTGCACTTCGCACGAAAAAATAACTTCTACAACAGAACCTATGCCGCTTGATACTCAATCTGCCGCGTAGAAGTGTTGTACTTGGCAGTCAGAATTCGCTGTTTATCAGGGGCATAGACCAACACCTGTAGATCCCGGTTTGGGAAGTTCTTTTGGAAGCCCTGGACGAGCGATCGCGCCAATTCTTTTACTTCCGTAGGATGCACTTTTGAGGAAATAACAACGCCCAGTTTGTCGTTGTCACGCACATAAGCATCCTGAACCAAACCGTGGGCTGTACTTACAACCCAATCCCCAAATTTTTGTCCCGTTGCTGTATCACCGCGCTGCAATTGCGAATAGGTGGATGTATCGCTGGAAGGCTGGCTAACCTGGGTCGCCGTGCCACTACAAGCTGAGGTCGTCAGCAGAACACCCACCAAACATAGCGCGACTAAAACAGTTCGGATGCGTCGAAATAAGCTCACCTCTACCTCCTAAAATGTCTCAATCCAGTAGATAAATGACGGCTTTCAAGTGAGGGATTTCGGCATTTTGGTACAACCATATTGAACAGAAAGTGGATGCTTCTGTTGCGCCAAACTCCCCTATTCACGCTCAAAAATCACTGTGAGCGCGATTTAATACGTCCTAAAATCGCTTTTGCTATATCTTCGATCGTAGGAGGTTCAAAGATTATTGCCTTCCTTCAAAAGTTGTAACTGAAATTACAGTCTAGAGAATGCATTTGATTATCTCGTTTCTAGAAGAAGGACTTGAAGTCGGCCTAAAGAGGTAGAGATTTCTTATCAAATGCCACTACTCGACAAACAACTGCTTCACTATCAAAAAATCCATATCAAGCTACCACCCTTGTCGTAGAGACGTTGCACGCAATGGGGAGCATGTCACCTTTGCGGTGAGTAGAAATGCCTAAGAGGAACTGAAGTGCTGGAAAAGTTAGGTTGTATCAGCGAAAATCAGAGCTATCTACTTCGCAGACAAAGCCATGCAACCTGAACAAGAGCAAGCC
>NZ_JACJOO010000048.1 GCF_014695575.1 Leptolyngbya sp. FACHB-8
AAGGAGATTTCCAGTAATGAAATTACCCCCAGAATGTTGGTGCTTTGCCCGCGAAGCGGGCAAAGCACCAACATTCTGGGTAAATTCTTATGCAGAAACCTCCTAAGTTGAATAGACCTCCTGTGTGAATCGCTGCGCGGCTTCGCCGCGCAGCGATTCACACAGGAGGTCTATTCATGCAGAAGGTCTAATGCTCTGGCGATGACCATGGATTGTGCCGCAACCCCCATCATCAAAACCTGTGAGATCCTGAGTTATGAGAATGATGTTTACACTGTTTTACGGAATGGTGCGGCACCAATTTGTAGCCACCTACAGATCTGCTTGTGAAGACGTTCTATGGAATGGAATCACGATGAATCCAGACACAGCGCCACAACGGATGTTGGGTGGGATAGGTACTCGGAAGCCGTTGATGAATACTTAGCAACGGCGTTGCCTTGCCTTGCCCAGGCTTACTCCTATGAAGACTGTCCTGTCATTGTCTTTGAATTGTGGGCCAGCTCTGGCCGCTTAATCGTTTACGACTCTCCCGTTGGTATCTGCCTGCGAGAACGGAAAGAACGGGTTTGCACCCAACTCATCAGCCGGGCCTTGATGGCGTGTCAGGCTGCCATCTGGCAATTACCTGAGAATGCTAGGCAGCAGGCCCAAACACGTTTGGAACAATCAGTTTGGGAGGCAACACGTACCAGCCTCACAGCAGGTAAAGGAAATACCGCCCTAGCCTATTTTCGTTCCTATCCTTTTCCCATTGCCTTACCCAAAGATGAATACGATCGAGCCTTTGAGCTTCTCAGTGGAGAATGGGTTGATGTCCCTTAACCGCCAATACGTGAAGTATGAAGGCTATAGCTACAACTATTTCTAAGAGGAGAAGGCCGGTGCTTCACACCCGCCTTCTCCTCTTAGAAATGGCTATGAGTTTATCGATAAACAAGTTAAATAAAGGGGGGCAATCAGTTGCTTAAATCGAGTTAGATTTAATCGCGCGATCGCCCCCAATTGTGAGGATATTCACAGGGGTTTTCTCAGAGCGCGCTAGCTCTTCTTTTTCTTATCACCACCACCGTGGCTGTTTTCACCGCCCTTGCGGCCAATTCGAGACATGTGCTCACGGTTTTGGCTGACTTTTTCACCACCCTTGCGACCTGCCTCCCGAGCTTCCTCGGAAGTAAACTCGTGGGCAGTTCCTTTTTCGTGAGCAACTTTACCGCCTTTGCTGGCAATTTCCTTTTGCTTCTCAGGGTCCATGGAAGCAAATCCCCGTTGATCAGTACCCATAGGATGTTATCTCCTCTTCACTTACATTCAGTTCAAAAAGCTATACGAATAGCTATTTGTAGGCTTACTTTTAGTTAAATAGATTCCTCACAATCGCATCTCTGTCGAAAGCCAGAACTGAGCAAAGACGAAATGTATAGTTTCCTAGCTTTTTCCTGTGTTAGAAAAATCGTTTCCTCCAATGATTTAAAAGAACATTTTCTCTTCAGATACGAGATAATACGAGTCTTGGGTACACAGCCCCAAAGTTGAACCTCGAATGTACTTTATATCTTGCAACAAGCCCATTCTGGGTTTTGATTCTTGATTCGATTAGATGGGATACTTGTTCCTCTTCGGAGTTGGAACTATAGAATTACCCTGGATACAAAGCTCAATGATTCTGTCATTTCTAAAAACTTATTCTGTTCGTTCAAATTTGCTCTGTTATAAATAGTTATAAAAATCTGATATCTACAAAGAAGGGGGTTACACATGATGTAACTCCCTTCTTTGTAGATATCAGATTTTTAATGAAACGATATTATTGAGGCACCAATTCAGTGTTCAGCTCGTTTACAACGCGACGTCTTAGTTGAACAGATTCAGATCGAGGTAATAGGTCAAAAACAACTCGTAGGGCGTCGTCAATATTTTCGTAGGGCACAACGCCTGTTTCGTCAAAGACGACTTTACCCTCCTGGTCAAAAATGACGGTTTGGGGAACGTACCCCTTGTAGTAATAACCAACCTCATTCTTTTCGTACTTATCCTTCACAGGAATCGCATCAACCGAGATAGGAATGATGTTGAGATTCCGACCGTAAAACGCATCAATCGTACTGACAACGGTAGTAAATTGTTTGCTGTCACTACTGTCATCCATGTAAAACACGACTACTGCCGGAGTGCCCCGACCTAAGGATTGTGCCAGGGTAACGCGAGGCGGTACCAGGTAGCCATTCCCGCCATACAGAGGAAAGATGTTTCCGTCGTAGTGGTCATCCGTCAGGCCGGCGCTAGCGGGGGATGCCAAGCCGAAGATGAGCAGCAGGGCGACTCCCATGGGTACGGCAACGCCGCACACTAGCCTCCGGCCTAGTTCGCGCACCCGCTGTGCGATCGCAGGCCATAGCCCCTCAAACCCTTGCATGACTTTTCTCCCACGTAATGTCCTGTTTCATTGTGTAATATTTGGGGACACTCTGGTGCTCATTGGTACGGGCAATTATTCGCCCCATTCATCGGCCTGTTGCTGCTCGGTAGCTACCAGATCTTGTCGCAGTGCGACCCAATCCACTTGATGGGTCGGGCTTTGCCAGGCTACGTGTCCCTGTTTCAGGTACAACACTCGATTACTACCCTGGGCTGCCAGTTCTAGCTGATGGGTGACCAGCAGGATCGTTAGACCTTCATGGCTCAGGTTCTGCAAGAGATTCATTAAAGCTTCTCCTCGGCCCAGATCTAGAGCAGAGGTGGGTTCATCCAATAAGAGAACATCGGGGTGCTGGATCAGGGCACGGGCGATCGCCACCCACTGCCGTTGCCCGACAGACAGTTCTTTTTCCGTCGATTCCAACCATTCTCCTGGCAAACGCATTCGTTCAACCCAGGTATCGAGGCGTTGTTTGATTTCTAAAGATGGCATCCGCTGCAATTGAAGCGGATACCGTAGCGCATCAGCAACGGTCATGCCAAGCAATCGTGATTCCTGCAACACCAGGGCTACGCGACGGCGCAGATCAATCACGGGAATGCGACGAATATCCCGCCCGTTATAGAAGATATGGCCTGTAGTCGGTTCGCTGAGGCGGTTAAACAGCCGGAGCAGGTGTGTTTTTCCGGCTCCCGAAGGGCCAACGATGGCGAGGCGATCGCCCCCTTCCACCGTTAGCGAAATATCATGCAGGATGGTTTGATGTCCAATGGATGTCTGAAGACTCACTCCCTCAAGCTGTATCGTAGCCCCGTTCAAACGGCTAGCCCTCCCAGGTGGAATGCAGTCCAGATTGTCCAGGCATCAATTAACAACAGCAGCAGTGTGAACCCGAGCAGAATAAGATACATCCACGGTTGGGCAAGGGGCCGCACATCTCGCGTGTCAATGCCCGTTTTGGCTTGCACCGCTTCCACCAGTCGTGCAAACCCGGCAACGCGCATGGGCAGCAAGCGTGCTTCCCCAGCATGGGTCACAAAGTAATAGATAAGCCCGCCCTGCCCCGTTGTTTTGGGTTTCAAGGCTTTAATATCCTGCCAGGGCAACACCCACCCTTTTCGCCAAAAGCGTGGTACCCAAACTGGATAGACCACCTGAATAGCGTCTGCACCTAGCACGACCCGCTCACTTAGGGTGGCATACAGCGCAACAAACCCAAGCCCTAAACCAATGGTTAACAGGGTAGGCGGTACAGGAGCCTGTGTGACACTCGCCAGAAATGGCAAGGGTACCGTTAGCGCCAGGTACAGCAGCAATAAGGTAATGCGAACAAGGGGAGATAGACGGAAGGTCAGAGGAAAGGTCGGGATGTTTGGAGATGGGGTTGAAGGGGTAGTCATAACGGGGTTTGTGTTACCGTCCCAGGAAAATCGCTCTGCCCTTTACTGTAAGTGAAACCTTCCATGAAGTTGAATGGAGTGTGTTTCACATACCGTACTCAACTGTTTTTTATGCCAACGCCTTCGTCATGCTGCTATTCGGGAAGATATTTTTGAACGACGCTCCAGCCGGTGGCAAGTACGAAGAGGAAACCGAGCAGAAGGGTGAGGTTAATGGTGATGTGGAGCGATCGCGCGCCCGGTTCCCCTAAACCAATGCGAGTCGCGCTCCAGGCCGAAAGCAACGTCAACCCCACGACCAGCAAACCGATGGGTAGATGAGCCGAGTGCCCCAAGGTTCCATACTCCCCTAATGTGCCAACAATTCCGATCGCCAGCAACCCCAGCACCAGAGCCAATAACACGATTCCAGAGAGAATATGAAATGGCCTCAGCCATGCATCATAAGAACGAATCCTTTGCCGGTAAGAGCGCATCCTGATGCCGGAAAAGGCTAGCAATCCGTAGAACAACAGCGATAGCCCCATCGACCAGGCCGCGATACGCCACAACCACAAGAAAGAAGGAAGATCCACAGAATTGATTCCCTGGGAAAACTTGCTTCTATTATGCCGGAATGCAATAAACCCCAGGCATTTTAAGAAAAAACAGATAAACCGTTCTTCTCAAGGAAAGCCTGGGGTTAATCTTGTGGGTGACGTTCGTTACTAAGGTAGCCCTTAAAACGTGACGTTTTTCCTTAATCGTATGCTATGCCGTAGCCGTATCGAAATTGCTGTTTGAGATGAATGAACGAAGGGAGAAAATTACTAAAAGCGGTACTAAAAACAGTATCTGAAATGCAACAGAAATATAAGATATAGGTTACCTTTGCTCGCGTTGCAGAAAGAACTATTCAGCAATACCTGCGGTTAAGGACTCCCGCTGAAAGCTAGACTCCGGGTGCCCCCCAGCCTCCCCCTCAACGGCTAAGGCTGCATCTAATTCAGCTTCAATACGCAGCCGTTCGCAGGGGATTGTATCTGATAAAATTGCACTCGCCATCATGCCAGTGTGGATTTCCAGCAATGCTTCCGGAAGGGCTTCAAAAATTAGTCGCTGTCCCGGAAAAACCACCCGTTCAAAATACCAATTCGCTACATTTGTGACACGGGCAATTTGGATTTTGCTGGTGGCGTTAACGTAGCAGCATAGGATGCAGCTTGCGTTATCTGATGGAATGGGATCAAAAATTTGCGCCATAGCTGAGGAGTGAATTTCGTTTAAAAATGACAGATCAACGCTAACACCCCCCTATATTGAACGTTGTAAACTCGACTACCATCTCTCAGTATCAAAAGAAGGGTTTGGGATCATGACAGGCTCTACCGCTGGGAGCAATATAGATCAAGCCTTTTGAGAGATGTGCTGATCGTCTCTATCCTTTGTCAATACTCTGGACAGTTTTTCTGAAACCATTGATTTTGCGTGCGCGAAGCGCACGCAAAATCAATGGTTTCAGAAAAACTGTCCGAACTAATGCTTTGTAGAAACTCGATTAAAACGGGGGCTGTTGCTTCTCTAAAAAGTATAGGTTGAGGAAATAGGGAATCAGCTTGTTCAGAATTCCCGGCTCTGGCAGACGGTGTTATGGTGAAGATATATTAACCGCCCTCAGAACCGTCATAATCTTTCGCGATGAATCGCATCCTCTACGTCCGGCTTCCCTGTAACCCTATTTTCCCCATTGGGGTCGTCTATCTGGCTGACCACGTCCATAAGATGTTTCCGGATGCGGTGCAGCGAATCTTTGACTTTGGGACGGTACCCCCACTCGATTTTAAGAAGGCCTTAGACCTTTGTATTGATGAGTTTAAGCCTACCCACCTAGTATTCTCGTGGCGAGATATCCAAATTTATGCTCCGGTAGGGGGCCGAGGTGGAAATCCTCTGCAAAACGCCTTTGAGGTGTTTTATGCCCGTAATCCCCTGGTGAAGTTACGGGGTGCGTTTCGCGGGATGCGGGTCATGACGGCCTACTACGGGGAGCTGTGGCGTAATGCAGATTTGATTAAGCAAGGAATTCGTCGTGCTCGTCGTTATCAGAAAGAGGTAACTACGGTAGTGGGCGGCGGTGCAGTCAGTGTGTTTTACAAGCAGTTGGGTTCGTCGCTGCCGCCGGGAACAGTAGTGTCGGTAGGCGAGGGTGAGCTGCTGTTGGAAAAATTGCTGCGGGGTGAAGATTTCTCGGACCAGCGCTGTTATGTGGTGGGAGAAGCAGAGCCGCGCGATCGCCTCATTCACGAAAGCCCCACTCCCTTAGAAAAGACCGCCTGCAACTACGACTACATCGATAGCATCTGGCCAGAATTTAACTATTACCTGCAAGATCTCGATTTCTACGTTGGTGTACAAACGAAGCGGGGCTGTCCCCACAATTGCTGCTACTGCGTGTACACCGTTGTGGAAGGCAAGCAGGTACGGATTAATCCTGCCGATGAAGTGGTGGCTGAGATGCGCCAACTTTACAATCGCGGCGTTCGCAACTTTTGGTTTACGGATGCCCAATTTATTCCTGCCCGTCGCTTTATGGATGATGTGGAGGAATTGCTGAAAAAAATTGTGGATGCCGGTATGACCGACATTCACTGGGCCGCTTATATTCGTGCTGATAACCTGAACCCACGCCTGTGCGACCTGATGGTCCAAACTGGCATGAATTACTTCGAAATCGGCATTACTAGCGGCTCACAAGAGCTGGTGCGAAAAATGCGCATGGGGTACAACCTGCGTACCGTGTTGCAGAATTGCCGCGATTTGAAGACGGCTGGGTTCAATGACTTGGTGTCCGTCAACTACTCCTTTAATGTGATTGATGAAACGTTTGACACCATCCGTCAAACGATCGCCTATCACCGAGAACTTGAGGCCATCTTTGGGGCAGACAAAGTGGAACCTGCTATCTTCTTCATCGGCCTGCAACCTCACACGCACCTCGAGGAGTATGCGCTTCAAAAGGAAATCCTGAAGCCCGACTACGACCCCATGAGCCTGATGCCCTGGACGGCGAAAAAGCTCCTGTGGAATCCCGAACCCTTGGGGGCGTTCTTCGGGGAGGTCTGTTTGGAAGCCTGGCGCAGCAACCCCAATGATTTTGGCCGCGAAGTGATGCGCATTCTTGAAAATCGTTTGGGTCGTGCGCCGCTAGAGGAAGCGCTCTCCGCTCCCATCGAGCCAGAAAAGCAAAAGTTGGCGATCGCCCAACCCAACTAACCTCCTCCAATTGTGAGATACAAGACACCCGGTGTTTCTAAGAAACACCGGGTGTCTGCTTGCGGATTTAGCTAAGCTGGAGAAGTTGAATCATAGCCTTGAGGGATCGGTGTTCTGATGGCGAGATCAGTGTGGATTAAGTGGGTCATGGGACTGTGGGCGATCGCCCTCCTCTTCGGTTTCAACACCCCTATTGCCCTGGCTGAGGCAACTTCTGGCGCAGCAACTCACCCGATGACGATCTATCGCAGCGAAAACTGTAGCTGCTGCGGGAAGTGGATGGAGCAGGTGCAAGCCGCCGGATTTGAGATTGACGATCATTTTGTTGATGACATGGACGCCAAGAAGGAGGAGTTGGGTGTTCCCGAAGCCGCATCCTCTTGCCATACGGCTGTGGTCGATGGCTACCTGGTCGAGGGCCATGTTCCCGTAGCGGATCTACAACGCCTGCTAGCTGAACGGCCTGCGGTCGCTGGAATTGCCGTGCCCGGTATGCCGATGGGTTCTCCAGGTATGGAATCCGACGATGGTGAACCGAGCGACCCCTTCTCTGTCGTCACCTTTACAAAAGACGGCACGGTAGAAGTGTTTCAGGATTATCCCGAAGGAGTCTAGGTATGGTCGAGGGGGTGCAGGGTCGACGGATTCTGATCGGCGTTGGGGGAGGTATTGCAGCGTATAAAGTCTGCGAAGTGGTTTCAACACTCGCGAAAGCTGGGGCTGAAGTGCGCGTGGTGCTGACGGAAGGCGCGCAGCAGTTTATCACACCCCTGACAATGGCAACCTTGGCCCGACATCCGGCCTATACCGATGCCGATTTCTGGCGGCCCATCCACCATCGCCCTTTACACATTGAACTGGGGGAATGGGCTGAGGTCATGGCGATCGCCCCCCTTACTGCCAACACTCTGGGCAAGCTGGCCTATGGCTTGGCCGATAACCTGCTGACTAACGTAGTGTTGGCTTCTACCTGCCCCGTGCTGTTAGCCCCCGCCATGAACACGGATATGTGGCAGCAACATTCGGTGCAGCGTAACTGGACGTTAGTGCAGGAGGATCGCCGCTACCACTCCTTAAATCCGGGCGAGGGAATTTTGGCGTGCGATCGCGTCGGTTCAGGTCGTATGGCTGAACCCGCTGAGCTTCTATCAGCATTGGAGTCGTTGCTGTATACGAGGGGCGATCGCGATCTCACTGGAAAGCATCTGCTCATCAACACGGGAGGCACCCGAGAACACCTCGATCCCGTACGCTTCATCGGCAACCCTTCCACCGGCAAGATGGGTGTTGCTTTAGCTCAGGCTGCATTGCACCGGGGAGCCCGTGTCACCCTCGTCCATAGCCCCATGGAGCCGAGCTTGTTGCAACCTGTTCAAGGGGCACGGCGGATTGCCACCTCTAGCGCTGCCGAAATGCACTGTGCCATGCTGGAGCATCAACCGGATGCCGACTGGATTGTGCTAGCCGCTGCCGTCGCGGATATGAAACCAGCTACTTACTCTGTCCACAAACTACCGAAAGCTGAAATCCCGGAAGCTTTGCCACTGGCTCCTGTGCCCGATATTGCCGCAGACTTGGGAGCTCACCGTTTACCCCACCAAAGATTGATCGGATTCGCCGCTCAGACGGGTGATATCGTGCCGCCGGCTCTGGATAAGTTGAAGCGCAAGAAGTTGGATGCGATCGCTGCTAACCCTGTCGATCTAGGAGAGGGGGGATTTGGGAGCGATCGCAATCAAGCCGTTCTGCTGGATGCTAGCGGTCGCCAACAGGTTGTTCCCCTTAGTAGCAAACTCCAACTGGCCCACACCCTGTACGATTTCGTTTTAAGCCTTCCGTAAAACGGATAGTCAACTAATATGAGGCTGCACAGAACGTAGGGGTGGGTTGGGCAGGCCATTTGTGCCTGTGATGGTAATCTTTCATTTTTGCATGCGCGTCGCGCACGCAAAAATAGGTGGTTCAGCTTATCCCAAATTGAGGTTAAAGAAAACTCCGGCAAATCCGATAAGGATTGCCGGAGTTTTTTCAGAACTGGGTCAGGAATTAGGACTGGCCTAAAACCGGAGCCCTCATAGGCTCTGCACTGGAGATTTCAGCAGGCTTGGTAGTATCTGCAAGCTCTCGACCCGGAGTACTTGCAAAGGTTTCCTGCAACATGACTGTAATCTGCGTTGCGGTGGAATCGTAAAGTTGGGTCAGTAGCTTGGGATAAAAGCCAATTCCGATGATGGGAATCAGTAGCGACGCGATGATGAACACTTCGCGGGGTTCGGCATCGATCAGCACTTCATGCTCTACCAATTCCTTGTTTTCAGGGCCGTAGAAGATTTCCCGCAGCATCGACAGCAGATAGATGGGAGTCAGAATCACTCCAACCGCCGCCAGGATAATCATGATGACCTTGAAGGTCGTATCGTAGGCTGGGCTGGACGCAAAACCTACAAAAACCATCAGTTCAGCAATGAAGCCGCTCATGCCGGGTAGCGCCAGGGATGCCAGCGAACAGGTGGTAAACATGGCAAAGATGCGCGGCATCTTGCGGCCAACACCACCCATTTCATCCAGGATTAGGGTGTGAGTGCGATCGTAGGTTGCCCCCACCAGGAAGAATAGACTGGCTCCAATCAAACCGTGAGACACCATTTGCAGCATCGCACCGCTCAGACCCAAATCCGTGAAGGAGGCAATCCCGATCAGCACAAAGCCCATGTGGGAGATAGATGAGTAAGCAATCTTCCGCTTCAGGTTGCGCTGAGCGAAGGAGGTGAGGGCGGCATAAATGATGTTGACGACCCCCAGAATTACGAGGATGGGCGCGAAGTACACATGGGCATCGGGTAACATCTGCACGTTCATGCGAATCAGGGCATAGCCGCCCATCTTCAACAGAATTCCAGCCAGCAACATGTGTACCGGGGCCGTAGCTTCACCGTGGGCATCAGGCAACCAGGTGTGAAGCGGAAAAATCGGTAACTTGACGCCATAGGCGACCAGGAAACCTGCGTAGACCAGAAGTTGAAACTTCAGTGGATAGTCCTTCGCCATCAAGGTCTGCATGTCGAAGGAGACGGTATCGCCATAGAAGGCCATCGCCAGGGCTGCGACCAGAATGAACAGGGAGCCACCAGCGGTATAGAGAATAAACTTGGTTGCCGCATACAGGCGCTTCTTCCCGCCCCAGATGGAGAGTAACAGGTAAACGGGGATCAGCTCTAACTCCCATACCAGGAAGAACAGCAGCATATCCTGAACTGCGAACACCGCAATCTGACCACCGTACATCGCCAGCATCAGGAAGTAGAACAGCTTCGGCTTCAGAGTGACGGGCCAGGATGCCAGGATTGCCAGCGTGCTGATGAAGGAGGTTAGCAGGATCAGTGGCATGGACAAGCCATCAGCCGCTACCGACCATCTCAAATCAATCTCGGGCAGCCACGTGTAGCTTTCCACCATCTGCATCCCCGAAATAGACGGGTTGTAGCGGTTGAAAAAGCCGTAAACCAGAATGGCAAAGTCTACCAAACCGATGATCAGAGCGAACCAGCGGACGGTTTTGCCATCCTTGTCGGGAATGAAGGGGACAATCAGCGATGCCACAACGGGCAGCAGAATAACGGTTGTTAAGAAGGGAAATGTATCAATATTCATTGGGCTTCTCGTATCAAGAGGATTTCTATTAAGGCTTTATCGAAGTTGCGGACAAGCCGCTAAGCCCGAGGGAAAAGGGAGATGGCGCAATGATACGTGCCCTACAAAGAGCAACCATCTCCCCATAGCCCTGATGGATTTACATCAGGTCACTCCTGAAACCAGTACCAGGCCCAAAACAGCCCCAAACACAATTAGGGCATAGAATTGAACTCGGCCATTTTCCAGGTACTTCAGTGCTTCCCCGGTCACCAGGGTAACGAAGCCCGTCAGGTTTACTACCCCATCCACGATCCGTACGTCTACTTCCAGCACTTGCTTGGCCAGACGACGGCTCCCCTGGACAAACAGCACTTCGTAAATATCGTCGATGTACCACTTGTTAAGGGAGAGACGGTAGAGAGCGGGGATCTTTTGGGCGATCGCCCCCGGATCGATCACATGGCGCGAGTACATCAGCACCGCCAGGCTAATCCCAATTAAGGCAATACCCACTGAGCTTCCACCCATCGTCAGGAACTCGCCCCACTCGAAATCTTCGGGTATCCCAAAGGAGGTCACCGCTTCCACCACCTCACCAGGTGGGTGAATGAAGGCTTCAAAGTAGTTACCGAATGGTGTTCCAACGAAACCGATCAGGATGGAGGGAATCGCCAGGATTACGAGTGGCAGGGTCATCGTGATGGGCGACTCGTGGGGTGAATCACTGTGATGCTCATCGTGATGATCGGCTTCTTCTGAGGGGTACTCAGCCGTCAGCTCTTGAGGGTTCATAGCGCCGGGACCAAAGGCCAGGCCCATACGCTGCAGCTTCTCAGCCTTCAGCATCCGCTTGACATCGCCATCCTTACCCCGAAATGGCCCCTCAAAGGTCATGAGGTACATCCGGAACATATAGAACGCGGTAACACCAGCGGTCAGATAACCGACTGCCCACAGACCCGGGTTGACATGGAAAGTAGCGCCGAGGATCTCGTCCTTCGACCAGAAACCGGCGAAGGGAGGAATCCCACTGATGGCGAGGGTACCAATCAGGAAGGTAATGGCCGTGATGGGCATATACTTCCGCAAGCCGCCCATCAGTCGCATGTCTTGAGCGTAGGTAGCGTCGTGGCCGACGACCCCCTCCATCCCGTGAATCACGGAACCGGAACCCAGGAACAGCATCGCCTTAAAGTAGGCGTGGGTCATCAGGTGGAACAGACCAGCCCCATAGGCACCAGCTCCCATCGCCATGACCATGTAGCCCAGCTGAGACATGGTGGAGTAGGCCAAGCCCTTCTTAATATCGTTTTGCGTGATAGCAATGCTTGCTCCCAGGAATGCTGTGAAAGCGCCTGTCCAAGCCACAATATTCATGGCATCAGGAAGCGCTTCAAACATGGGGAACATACGGGCGATCAGGAAGACCCCAGCAGCCACCATCGTCGCGGCGTGGATCAGGGCGGAGATGGGGGTAGGACCTTCCATCGCATCGGGCAGCCACACATGGAGGGGGAACTGCGCCGACTTCGCCACTGGCCCTAGGAATACCAGGATGGCAAAGAAGCCTGCTAATCCAGCACTAAGGGCTCCGCTACTGACAAGTTCTTCGAAGCGTTCGCCAATCACGTTGAACTCGAAGCTGCCCGTTGCCCAATAGAGGGCCAGCATACCGAGCAATAGACCAAAGTCACCAACTCGGTTGGTCACAAAGGCTTTTTGGCAGGCATCGGCAGCGGCCTTACGGTCATACCAGAACCCGATCAGCAGGTAGGAACACATCCCCACTAGTTCCCAAAACACATAAACCTGAACCAGGTTAGGGCTAACTACCAGGCCCAGCATGGAGGAACTGAATAGGCTGAGATATGCGTAAAACCGAACATAGCCGGGGTCATGGGCCATGTAGCCGTCAGTGTAGATCATCACCAGGAAGGCTACCGTGGTTACGATCACCAGCATGAGGGAGGTCAGGTGATCGACGGTATAACCCATTGCCAGGTGAAAGTCTCCGGCGGAGGCCCAGTCAATGTATTGAGTAAAGGTTGGGTGCCCTTGAATCTGGCTCCATAGGAGAGCAAAGGAGAGCACCATCGCTGTTCCCGTCAACGAGACGATGAACGTGGAACTGAGCGATCGCAACTTTGAGGTGAATTTTCCGTAGGAGATAAGTCCTAAACCCAGCACCATAGCACCCGCTAGTGGCAGGGTGGGAATGAGCCAGGCTAATTGGTACAGGGAATCCATAGCGGGTTTCTACTTGTTGCAACTTCGATGAAGTCGGGTTAGGGTGCCCACTTCAATTTTCTTAATTTGATTCAACAAAACCGTCTACATTTTGGCACAGCTTCGGTAACGTCATATCCCTATCCAAAGCAGGCTTTATCTATAGATTCAGATAGGGGAAAACGTAGTAGTGTTCATACTTCCAGCATTGTGTCGGATAGCTATGGTATCAATAGTGCCGAGTCACACAGTCTGATCGAGCTTTGACAACATTTAAGGTTTTAACTAGGTTTGTGGCCTTATCTATAGAGAAATGATCAGCGTTTGAGAAAAAATAGTTTTAGAACCCAATACTTCTGCTTCACACTATTTAGGAAATGTGTGCAGTAATGAGCTACACACATTTCCTAAATAGGGCTTTGGCTTACCGCTTTGTCGAGTTACATCGAGAGTTCAAGGCATTTTTGTTGTATAGGGTGTGCTTTGCGCAGCATACACAACAAGATCCAGGTTCGAGACGATGACCATCGCCCAGTCGGGTTATCCAGAGAATTCACAGTGGGCGGTAAGATGAAAAATGAATTTATTTCGAGTCCTTGCACCGACCCGAGGGATAAGCCCGTGCTCAAAACCCTGGTTGAAGATTTTCGCATCATTTTTGATCGTGACCCTGCGGCCCGCAACTGGTTAGAAGTTTTGGTCTGCTATCCAGGGCTACAAGCGCTGGTGCTCTATCGCTTCGCCCACTTTCTTAATCGGCTTCACCTACCCTTTATTCCACGCCTGATTTCCCATCTAGCCCGATTTCTAACCGGAATTGAAATCCACCCTGGTGCCACCATCGGCCGGGGCGTTTTCATTGATCACGGTATGGGGGTCGTTATTGGGGAAACGGCGATCGTCGGAGATTACGCCCTGATCTACCAGGGGGTGACCCTGGGTGGTACGGGTAAGCAAAGTGGCAAACGCCACCCAACCTTAGGAGAAAACGTTGTCGTCGGTGCTGGGGCAAAGGTGCTCGGCAATATCACCGTAGGCGATAACGTTCGGATTGGGGCTGGTTCCGTGGTGCTGCGGGATGTCCCCTCGGATTGCACCGTTGTCGGCGTGCCTGGTCGCATCGTGTATCGTTCTGGTGTCCGTGTGAACCCTTTGGAGCATGGAAGTTTACCTGACTCTGAGGCCCAAGTCATTCGAATGCTAGTCGATCGGATTGAGGCTCTAGAAAATCAAGTAACGTCTCTACAGGACGTTCGCGCTGGTGTACCTGCGTTGGCACTTGCTGTTTCGGATGATCCTCAACCTGAGTTGATAGAGGCTTCTAAAGTAGCCGAAGCTGAGTCTTGCCGTTTGCGCGATCGCGTCATTGAAGAGTTCTTGAACGGTTCAGGAATCTAATCTTCTAGACATAGCACCAGGAGGGGGATCGATTGCTGAACAATCGATCCCCCTTCTTTTCTTAATAGGACTGCCGCATTTTTATTGGGTTTGATGGGTGCAACACACTACACCTGATAAGAACGTACTAACTGCATCAAATCTGCATAAATCCTACTCAATAAATTTAGGTTTTGATCAGATTTAAAGTGCTTGAAGTCGCTACTGTCTTAAGGCTGAAATCTCTCGGAAAAATCTCAAAAAAACACCTGATTAGAATTAGTTAAAACTGTAAAAATCTTATGTAAACCGCATGGAAACTCAAAGCTAAAAGGCTATAATTAGATTAAGCAATTTGTATCTTTTGCTACATTTAATTGCTTTTTGTGACGTTTTACTTCGTTGCTCTCAGGTGGGAAATGGCTCTATGAATCGTCAATCTGAAAAGTCTGCGCAATCCTCTTCACAGTCTCCTATGCAGACCCCCAATGAGGGGCCTGAGTTTGAGCAGTGGGCTGTGGCAGTTAAGCGACAAATGATTGCATCCTTAAAGCGCAAAGGGATTTCGTAAGGGGTTTGGCCTTGCCGTCCCCCAGTCCGTACTTCAGGCGAAAGGAGTTTCAGTCATGCCCCCATTGGGCTGAAGCGATCGCATAACTTCCAAATTTAAAATTTATCTACTAATCCATTCCAGGCCATCAGGTCTGGCTTTTTTTTAAGACCTCAAATAACCTCAGTGCAGGTTAAGGGCCTTTTCGAGGGAGACGCTAGACACGCCTTGAAAAGGTCCTTGCCTTTAGGAGGTTTCTGCATAAGAATTTACCCAGAATGTTGGTGCTTTGCCCGCGAAGCGGGCAAAGCACCAACATTCTGGGGGTAATTTCATTACTGGAAATCTCCTTAGTTTAAAGAAGCTTGTAATTGGGTTGTTAAAGGTTCATCCGGCACAATAATTCGCCCATGGGCTGTCTGGTTAGGTAACGCAGTCTGGCCGTTCTGGGGCCAAAGTAACCAGCGGCTACCCGTTGGGAGATTGCTGAGGCGATCGCTTTTCTGCGTCATCCAGATAATTGGCACTCCCGGAAGCAAAGGGCTACGAGGATTTTGCCCTGGCATTACAGCGGCTAAAGTTTCTAATACGGGGCGATCGCCTCGCACGACTCCACTCTCGGCTGTCCAGATGCTAACCGGCAACTTCTGTCGCAACCCATAGAAGTAGAGGGAAGCCGCCGCAATGACTGCTTGCTCAAAGGCTTCAGCATCCCAGGCGATCGCACTATCCAGCCCCAAGACCACTTCTTGTCCACCCGTAAATAGCTCCAGTTCCCGCACCCGAAGCTCTCCATAACGCGCACTGGTGCGCCAGTGAATGAGCCGGGTTGAGTCACCCCAACGGTAAGGCCGTAACGTGCGGGTAACACCCTCTGATGCTCCCTGAGCCTGAATAGGGCTTTGAACCGTCGCGCTGGCTTCGCGGCCCAACTCATCTACAAGGGGGCAACGGCTCAGCGGTAGTACGGTTGGGTACACCACTACAGAAGCCCGAACCTGTTCCTGTCGTCGGCTCCAGAACAATCCCAGGGGAGCCGCCGTCCGCAACACCACTCCCTGCCAGTGATACAGACCACGCTGCTGCGCGACGTGAGATTGTCGCCAGTGGTAAGCTCCCCGAGCCGGGATGCGTTCAATGGCGGCTTCATGGGTTCCTCCCAACCCTCGAGGCCGCAAATCCTGCACCTGAAGCAAAAGTTGGGGACGGGGGCGGGGATTGTGAATTTCCAATTCTAGGGTGAGGGTATCGCCGACACTGATGGGGTCGTTGGGAATGCGGGTGATGTGGAGCGATCGCAGCGATCGCCCCGGCTGGGTCACTCCAACAGTCAGCAGGGCCAGCATGACTCCGCTAATCGCATAGAGCCAGCCAGCCATGGTATTGGTTGCGGCCACAAAGAAGAAAATTGCCAGACTTAGCATGACCCATCCACTGTAGGCGGGTGCAACCCAACGGTACTCAAGCCAGGTTTGAAAGCGAACAAAAAAAGCTGGCATAGGGTTCAGACTTCGGGATGAGGTATAGCTTCATTCAAGCAAGGCGGGCACCCATTCGCCCAGGACAAGGTAGAGGAGAATTTGCGATCGACTCATACGAAGTCTGAGCCCTATGCCTTTGGGAGGCAAGCTATAATTTGGGCTGATGCCATCACATAAACTCTTTGTTATTTTTATGGACAACCCTCTCGTTCATGCATTTTTTATTGGTCGTGCCCTGGCAGAATCTATCGCCCAGCAGGCTGAATCTACACTGAGCGATGTCCTCAGCGATCTGGGCAAATTTGATGCAGAACAACGGGAGCGGCTGCGGCAGTTTACAGAGCAGGTGCTTGAAAAAGCCCGGCAAGATGAAGAAGCTGCTATGCAAGGACGACCTGCCTCTACTGCAACATCTACTTCTTCCGGTGGAGCCTCATCCGATTTGCAGACCATGATCGATGAACTTCGGGCTGAGATTGCCGAGTTACGCACTGAGTTGCAGCGCTACCGTAACCGCACCCTTTAAACTGGAAATCACGGTCATTTTATGACCATAGGGCGAATCAAGTTACTCGTTCTCATTTACATCCTCCGGATTGTAGTTGACGTTCGTTTCATCTCCTTGTTTGTTGTTGAGTAGTGCTGAGCAAAGAACTGCGTGTCTGCCCTATCTGATCCCCATAATTCCAGCAGCCACCCTGATTCCGGTGAAGACCTGCCGCTGACTGACCCTCAAGCGGAAGCGCCGGTTTTGGATGCGGTTGTGCTAGAGGCGACGTCTGATCCCTCTTATCTCGACCCTACCAAGGCTACGCGTATGTACGCTGGTGGTAAAGGCAAGTCTTACCGATGGAGCCGGGAACGCTACTCCAAGAAGCGGCGTTTTGTTGACATCTGGTCATTTGCGCTCAAGCTTCTAGCGGCTCAATGGTCCTACGGCAAAGCCTGGACTTATTCGGGTGGTATGACGGATGAGGCAAAAGCCCGTCGCCGCCGTCGAATGGCTATCTGGATTCGGGAAACATTCCTTGATTTGGGGCCGACCTTCATCAAACTGGGTCAACTCTTCTCCACTCGGGCTGACCTGTTTCCTGCTGAGTATGTTGAGGAGCTGTCGAAGCTGCAAGATAAGGTTCCGGCCTTTGCCTATGAGCAAGCGGAGCAAATCATTCAGCAAGACTTAAACAAAACAATCCCGGAGCTCTACCGCAGCTTCGACCCGATCCCGCTAGCCGCCGCAAGTCTGGGTCAGGTTCACCGGGCGCAATTGCATTCGGGTGAAGAAGTTGTCGTAAAAGTCCAACGTCCTGGTCTGCGGAAGCTATTTGAAATTGACCTGGAGATCCTCAAGGGGATTGCCCGCTACTTCCAGAACCATCCAGACTGGGGCCGAGGACGCGATTGGATGGGTATCTATGGCGAATGTTGTCGCATCCTTTGGGAAGAAATTGAGTATCTCAATGAAGGGCGCAACGCAGATACCTTCCGGCGCAATTTCCGTAATGAATCGTGGGTGAAGGTGCCTCGGGTTTACTGGCGCTACAGTTCGCCCCGAGTGCTGACCCTGGAGTACATGCCTGGCATCAAAATTAGTCACTACGATGCTATTGAAGCGGCTGGGTTAGACCGCAAGACTCTGGCTCAGTTGGGAGCACGAGCTTACCTCCAGCAATTGCTCAATGACGGCTTCTTCCATGCTGATCCTCACCCCGGTAACATTGCTGTAAGTCCAGATGGTGCGCTCATCTTTTACGACTTTGGCATGATGGGGCGGGTGCAGGCCGTGACGCGAGAGCGTCTGCTCAACACCTTCTTTGGTATTGCTCAGAAAAATGCTGATCAGGTAGTAACCTCGCTGGTGGAATTAGGAGCTTTGGCAGAAGTCGAGGATATGGGGCCAGTGCGTCGCTCCATTCAATACATGCTCGACCACTTCATGGATAAGCCTTTTGAGGCGCAGTCTGTCGCTCAGATTAGCGACGACCTGTACGACATTGCCTACGACCAGCCCTTCCGCTTCCCGGCTACCTTCACCTTTGTGATGCGGGCTTTCTCAACCCTGGAAGGCGTTGGCAAAGGACTTGACCCAGAATTTAACTTTATGGAGGTCGCAAAGCCTTTTGCGATGCAAATTATGACCAATGGCAGCCATTCGGATGGTGGGTTACTGGAAGAACTCGGCCGACATGCCGCCCAGGTTAGTAGCTCGGCCCTAAGTTTGCCTCGGCGCATTGAAGACACTATTGAGAAGCTGGAGCGGGGTGATCTGCGAGTGCGAGTGCGCTCTCAGGAGACCGATCGCATTCTCCGTCGGGTAAGCAATGTCAACATGGGGACGAATTACGTCCTCCTGATGGGCACCTTTACTATATCGGCGGTAGTGTTGTTGGTAAACGGATTTGCCTGGTTGGCGGGTATCGCGATAGTGCCGGGGGCGATCGCTGCGTTTGCCTTTATCCGACTGCTGCAACGGATAGATCGGCTTGATCGTATGCTTTAAAGACCAATGCTTTAAAGATTTGCATTAAATTGAATAAAATCCTGTTGCTGCGATTACGCTTACCGTTGTGACTATTATGTATCCTTGTCCGAGACGAACTGCCCTATGAAGTGCCTTTTCTCGGGTCTCACTGATCCGGGACTCCTCCGTACCGTTAATCAGGACGCTTTTTACATAGACCCATCGGGTCGATTTTTCATCGTGGCAGATGGCATGGGAGGCCATGCCGGCGGCCAGGAAGCCAGCCGAATTGCGACGGAAGCCATTCAGCAACATCTGGATGAAAAATGGTTCTCGCCCGATGATTCGCGTCGCCTGTTGGAGATGGCATTCATGCGGGCTAACCGAGCCATTCTCAGTGACCAATCCCGCCATCCTGAACGGTCGGATATGGGAACGACTGCTGTGGTGGTTATCTTTCGGCAAGGGCAGACCTGGTGCGCCCATGTGGGCGATTCCCGCCTTTATCGGCTGCGAGGTGCCCAACTGGATCAGATCACCGAGGATCACACCTGGGTCGCCCGCGCCATGAAGATGGGCGAGCTTTCCTCAGACCAGGCCCGTGTCCATCCCTGGCGGCATATTCTGTCGAAGTGTTTGGGGCGGGAAGACCTGCGTCATGTCGATGTCGCCATGGTGGAGGCCAGACCGAGCGATCGCCTTCTCCTATGCAGCGATGGCCTCACCGAAGAACTCTCTGACCACCTCATTGCATTTCACCTTAAGTCCATCCGCTCCTGCGAGAAGCTGGTTAGCGCTCTGGTTAACGCCGCTAAGGATAAGGGCGGGCGAGACAACATCACGGTTGTGGTGATCACTATTGAGTCTGTCAGTGCTTCTGAAGAAATGACAGCCTTGCAAGCTGAGTAAGGGGTTGTTCAAACTCATCCTATAAAGTGTGGTGTAGAGGTCACGTAACGCCCTCTACACCACATTCCACCTAGTTTTAGGGGTAGTTAGCCACTTTAGCCAAATAACGTGCTGTAGCTCTCCCATGGCCCTTAGCGGGCTAGTGAGGATATAGCCCTCACTAGCCCGCTAAGGGCCATCGTGAAGGCATTGCTTCCAACTTCCCCACTCAAGGAAGTTTTAGTGTGGAGAAGAGCTTAATTTTTATACTTCGTCCTATCTCAAATTTATATTACACACCTGCTGAGAAGCCATTTACGCTTATACCTACCCTCAGCCATAGACCCCACGATGGGCGGTGAGCGGCGATCACCCATCAAAGCCAATTCAATTCTTCAAGTCTTCAAAGTATTTGTAAACTTTTCTAACGATCAAGATAATCCCTCAATGCCGCTTGAATCCTTGATGGAATGGGGCAGGAATAAGCTTTTATACCTATTTGATCCCAGCTGATGGGCTGGGTGAATGTTCGAGGCGAACGGTTTTACAGTTTTTAACTTGATATACCCTTAGCATCCTGATCAAGTACCCAATTCGGGTGATGGTAACTTTGTCAAATCATTGTTAGAGTTTTTAACATCTGGGTGAGATTGGATGACAGAAATGGGCATCCTAAAAGCAATCTCATCAAGAGGCTACCCCGGTAGGCAGCATGGCGGTCTGTCATTCTCTCCAACCCCGGTGACTCTAATGGGTTTGACTACCACCCCCTGATTCCACAAGGAGAACTACTATGGACGACACCATTCAATTGACTCTAGAACAGCAGTTCAGCCTGCGTTCCTTCGAAACTCAGGTTGCACGCATGAGCCACGAACAGGCTCAGGATTTCCTGATTAAGCTCTATGAACAAATGATGATGCGGGAAACCATGTATCGCCACTTCCTAAAGCATCAATGGGGAATTGATTCTAGCCCCAATCTGTAATGAAGGTGTCGCAGCGGCGACCTCCCTCTCTTGCTCGGTTCCATCGGGAAATAAGCAGGGGATGCTGGGGCGTCACTCGATTCCAACTCTAAGGCTTCAATTCCGATCAGGCATTTCTCATTTGTTTGCTGATCGTGCTCTCTTGTTAAGTTGAATCTCTCTGTGCTTTCTTTTCAAGTGTTTCCCGCCAGGGTATAAGATTCGCTGCCAATCATTACTCACTATTTGTCATTGCAGGCCAAACGGACTTCCGTCGCTTTAATGCAATGCCTTTTATCAGGTTTTAAGACGATGAATAGGCTTTCGGTGTGGGTATCGTAGACCCCAACGAAACATGTTTTGCTATTGCGAACTATGCGCACAGCGCAAGGCTTGTTTTGCAATGCGTTTCATCGGATTTTCAGGCGGGTAACAGAACCTCGTACAGACCTTGTATAGGATGCTGCATATTCTGAACAGGGAAACTGTGCGCAAAAGCTGCTTTTTATAAAAACTGTCCAGAAGGATGGAACACCAAGCCCATTGGGGTGATAGGGTTGGGAACATGTAACCATTCTGGGTGACAGCCTCCTATGTTTCAGAGCGCTTTGATTTGCACTGATTTCACCGATGGCCTGCATCGTTTTGTGCGCTTTGTGCCAAGTTTGGCGGCTAGTGGTCTGAAAAAAATTGTCTTTCTACATACGGCTCCTCTAGCTGATGGTGCTGTGCCTCGCCCCAACGAGGAGAAGGAGAAGCAGGCGCGCGATCGCCTCTCCCCGGCTCTGCAGAACATCCCCTCGGGTCTGGAGGTGAAGGTTGATGTTCGTTCAGGTAATCCTCCCGAACACATTCTGAATGCGATTCGTACCCACAATCCAGAACTCCTGATCTTAGGTACGGCAGGCCGTAGTCTACTCAACGAAAAACTCTTTGGCAGCACGACTATTAACCTGTGTCAGCGCGTAGCAATACCTTGCATGATTCTGCGCCCACAGCTCATCTCAACTTACACCGAGGAGGAACTGGACCTACGCTGTCGCCATCTATTCCGCTACTTCCTGCTACCTTACGACAATAGCGAGTCTGCACAGTACACCCTGCAACGGATTCGCGAGAAAACATCGGGTAAACAAACAGCTTTAGAATGCTGCCTATTAGCCTGGATTGTTGATGAAGTGAGCCGTAACGCCGATTTGCGGAAAAATGCCATTAACAATGCTGAAAAGGTCTTGGCGTCGGTAAAGACGAGCCTGGACCCTGGCTTAAGGGTAGAAACCGAAGTGTGTCTCGGTAATGCTGTGACTGAAATTTTGGATTTAGCAGTCGAGCGCGATATAACAGCGATCGTCAGCGGTTCCCGGAATGTGGGCAAGCTGATTGAGCTGTCAGTTCCTAGCTTGACGGGAGAACTCCTACGGAAAAGCTGGCATCCCATCATTTACTTCCCCATCCGGTGAAGCTTGGATTGGAATTGCTTTTGACGGCTTGCAGAGCCAGCAGAGTCTCTGCGACTTCTGTCGCGACTGTACGATGCCGTCAACCCGAAAGATCGGGGGAGTGGCTGTCGTAAAGGGATTCTAATTTCATCAGAATCTTGGGTTTTAAGTCCTCTAGGGCTTGCTTCAGTTGCAGCTTGGCGGGAGTAAAGGTGTGGGTTTGAGGAGCCATCTGAGCCATCGTGACCCAATTATTAAGCAATTGGCACTGGGCTGAGTCGATGGTAGACGTAAGCACATTTGCACAATTCTGCGGTGCTTCTTTTGCAAAAAAAAGAATCCGATAGTTGCCAGCATCCCCCAGGAGGCGAGCCATTTTTTGACCAAAGTTGCTTTTGAGGTCTAAGTAACTGGGGAGCCAACGAGGGCCATGCTGAGGTGTGTAGAGAACGGTCAGCCACAACAGCGTTGGATGAGGCTGAGGAGCAAATAGAAACTGGTTATAGCGGGTACAGACACGACGGCGATCGATTTCGTCCTGGGGAAACATGACCCATAGAGCGGGCAAGGGTTCCTCGCTGGTGGGGATGGGCTGAGGGAATGTGATGTCCCCTAAAGGCTTATCCTTCGGCCAAGACGTCAGCCGGCAAACCTCATCAGGTGATAGCACCTTGGAAGAGGATGGTTTTTCGGCAATGGGTACCTTGGATAAAACGGCTTCAATCCGCTTGCCGATCTCACGACCACTCCCAAACCGTTGTTCCAGAGGTTCGAGGGCGTGAATGATTTCGACTGCATTTTGAGGGCGATCGCTCGGTTTTTTCGCCAGGCAGCTCATGATCAGGTTTTCCAGCGCCTTCGGTACCCGAGCGTTGGAATTTGCCTCTGTAAAGGCACGGGGGGGGTGTTGATGGTGTGCCCGATACCAGCTACCAAAGGTGTGTGTATCGGCGTTGATAGGCATCCTGCCCGTCAACATCTGATACATCATCACGCCCATGCTGTAGATGTCAGAGCGGCTATCTAGCTCCTGGCCTTCCATCTGCTCCGGGGAGGAATAGGCCAGGGTGCCCATAAAGCAATTGGTCTGATTGGAATCCGCCTGCAGAGTTTTAGCGATACCAAAGTCCAATACTTTCGTGAGTTCCCCTAAGCTGTCATCCTGTGTAACTAGAATGTTGCTGGGTTTAATGTCACGGTGCACGATAGGACAGAGCTTGCCATCAATTGGGATACCCTGGTGAGCCGTTTGTAACCCCAGGCAAATTTGTCGGCTAATGCTAAGGAACCGGGGCAACCGCAGGGGCTGCTGCATAATAATTTCGCTCAGGCTGCGGCCTTTCAGGTACTCCATGACATAGAACGGAATACCATCTTCATCAATGCCGTAGTCGGAGACGCGAATAATGTGGATGCTGCGTTGGCCGAGAAGCGCGCAGGTTGTAGCTTCTCGCTCAAAGCGATCGCGCATCTTCTGGTTCAACATGGTTTGGGAAAGGAACTTTACGGCTACAGGCACGCCTCCAAGGAGCGTATCCCGAGCTGAATAAACCCGCCCCATGGAACCCTGACCTAGCAGCTCCACCAGTTGATATCGGTTATTTAAGATGCGGCCAAGGTTTGGGTCTGCCATCCCCATAGGTATTACTCCAGCGGCACAGGCTCAGAGAACGTGAGAAAACTCAGTCTCCTGGCTGTCAACTTACATAATGTGTTGTGAATGAAACACTGAGATCTGAACACACAAAAGCCGGGACTTATTTCGTTATCCCAATGTGGTAGTTGGACTAACTTGTTGACTTACTACCCCTTTTCGTCAGATGACCATACAAATGACGACAAAAAACCAAAGGAAACCCATAGAAGGTGCCAGAGTTCCTGTGGATTACTGCCGAAAGTCATAAAGTTATCTTAATCACGAATCCGCTTTCCTGCCCACCTCGTATTTCATAGGCAATCGCGCGCAGGAGTTGTCATCCCTGGAACACAAAGTCTAATGTCAACATTCCCGAATTCTGAGGGAGAGCACCAAAGTAGGGAAGATTTTTTCAGGCGAGGGGTGCGCGAGTATCGCTTGCACCCCTTGTCTCTCACTGCCCTAAATACGCCTCTAACACTTGGCTATTGCGTTGAATGTCTGTAGGCGTCCCGTGAGCTAAATTGCGGCCTTCTGCCATCACCCAGATGCGATCGCAAAGGCTCATAATCATATCCATATTGTGTTCGATGATCAGGAAGGTCATGCCTTGCTGATTCCAGGCGCGAATATGATCAGAGATCTGGTTAATCAGCGTGGGGTTAACCCCGGCGGCGGGCTCATCGAGCAGGATGAGCTTGGGGCGCGTCATGAGTGCGCGAGCCAGTTCCAGCAGCTTGCGCTGGCCGCCAGAAAGAGAGCCAGCATAGTCGTGCGCTTTCGCGGCCAAACCCACGGATTCGAGTAGTTCCCAGGCGCGATCGCGCTGTTGCTTCTCCTCCTGGGCAATTTGACCGGGGCGTAACCATACATTCCACAGAATTTCGCCCGTTTGTTTTTGTGTGGCTAGCAGCATATTGTCGAGCACTGACAGTCGCGAGAGCACTCGGGCGACCTGGAACGTTCGCACGAGCCCCTGTCGTGCTACCTCATAGGATGGCAGGGTGTGAACGGGTGCTCCGTCAAAAATCACAGCACCAGAATCGGGGCGTAGGGAATTGGCGAGCAGGTTGAAGAGTGTCGTCTTTCCGGCTCCATTGGGACCAATCAGCCCGGTAATGCTGCCTGGCTGTACAGCGAGGTTCACTCGATCTACCGCTCGTACTCCACCAAAGCTTTTGGATAGTTCCTGCGCATTTAACAGGGGTGGGGCGGTAATGGCCTGTGAAGGTAATGGGGCATTTGCCCCTGTCTCGGTAAACCTATCGACCAAGGGTCAATTCCTCCTTTTTGCCCAGCATGCCTTGAGGCCGCCACATCATCAGAACAATCAGAATGAAGCCAATGACCATGACGCGGAATGCTCCCAAACGGGCGTCTTCGAGAGGAATAATATCCTTCAAGACAAAGCGAGTAATGGTGTCATAGGCCCAGAAGATCGTAGCTCCCAGCACCGTACCTAAATTGCTTCCGGCACCCCCCAATACCACCATAGTCCAGGCGTTGAACGTCACCAACGGCCGGAAATTATCGGGATAAACGGTAGTTAGTTGCCAGCTATAGAGCGCTCCGGCCAAGCCTGCCAAAAATCCTCCCAGCATCAAGGATTGCAGTTTATAGCCGAAGACATTTTTGCCAAGGGCTCGGGCTACTTCTTCGTCTTCGCGAATGGCTTTGATCACCCGTCCCCAGGGCGATCGCACTAACCGTTCCAACCCCCAGTACACCAGGGCCAGCAGCACTACACATAGCAGCATCAATCCATTCTTGCTGGGGTTGTCCTGGTAGTGGTACAGAGCTGTCAGGCCGTATCCAAAGACCCATATCCCAATCACGCTACCAATAAGGGCCATCACAACGCCTAACCCGGCTGACCATCCGGCCACACGCTTGGCCGCTCGTTCTCCGAGCGTCACATAGAGCCATACAGTTCCGGCTAGCGAGCTGAGCAACAGCACCCCTAACAGCCAGGGCGCTACGGCATCCGATTGATTGAGATAGCGAGCAATGACCCCGATGCCAAATAGCAGCAGGACAAGGGACAGCACATAACCCAGGGCAACACGGCCACCGTTCCACAACTCCTGGAAGGGGACGTGCTTCCGGACCTGCTGTAACCATTTGAACACCTGCCAGTACGCCAGTCCCACAACGACTGTGAGAATGGCCATCATGACAATTCGCAAGGGTAGGCTGAGGTTGAGGGTGGCCAGGGGCAGCGGGAAACGTTGGATCCCAAAGGTGCCTTTCGTGAGCCAGTCTTCATTGACGGCAATCAGACGGATGACCTCCGAGACGCCGATGGTGACGATGGCGAGATAGTCTTCGCGCAGGCGCAGGGTAGAAAAACCAATGAGCAGACCGAGGAGAGAGGCGGCGATCGCCCCCAGCACAACTGCCAGGATCAGGGGCACTCCTGCCATGCTGAGCAAGACCGTGGTGTAGGCACCAATCGTCATGAAGGCCACATGGCCAAAGTTAATTAGCCCTGTGAAGCCCCATTGCAAATTGAGACCCAGGGCAAAAATGCTGAAGATGGTGGTAAAAATGACCAGCGAAACGATGAAGTTTTCCATTGCTGGAGAAGAGGATAGAGAATTATCGCCGGAAGCGATGCGGTAGGGAGCAGTTAGGCAGATAGAACATATCTATCAAATCCCTGAATCAACCATTGTGCCAGTCTTAACCCGTTTTGAGAAACCGGAATGCAAGTTGGGCTGCTTGAAACAGGAGCGAAGTACCCCCATACAAGCAAACTATCCGCTGGCGAGGCCCAGGAGCTGTTTTATAAGGTTATTTTTTGGTGCATGAAGTGCGAGAAAAAATAACCTTATAAAGCAAACTCGCGTGCTGAGAAAATCAACTTCCCAAGCATAAAGTATGGCGGATTCTGCAACGCTACAAATGCTGAAGTCCTGACAAGGTGTGAGAATAGATAGGGCTTGTACTCTCGGATTTTATCTGGTGTTGGCTGGGCCTAAGGCCGAGGGCCCAAGTTCGGTCATTTGTATGGGACATACGATGTGATGGGTGCGATCGCCTCCCAACTGAGTTCTCTTGTCGGTACGGCAGCATTGGTTCCCTGGGAACAGCTGTCAGAACCTCTGCAACAAACGTTTACAGAAGCGCTACGCCCTGACTGCCAGCCCGAAGCGGTGGTGTATCCGGAGTCCCAGGAGGCTTTAGCCGAAATCGTAACCTGGGCCAGTCGAGATCAGGTGCGGTTACTCCCGATCGGCAACGGCTCCAAACTGAAGTGGGGAGGGTTGGCCGACGGTATTCAAGTAATTGTCTCCACCGAGCGGTTAAATCGAGTGCTCGATCACGCCGTAGGGGATATGACAGTGACGGTGGAAGCTGGCATTTCCTTTCAAACGTTGCAGGAGACACTGGCTCAGACCAATCAATTTTTCAGTATTGACCCTGCCTATCCTGAGGTCGCTACCTTAGGGGGCATTGTCGCCACGGCGGATGCAGGGGCTTTGCGTCATCGGTACGGTGGCATTCGAGATTTGCTGATTGGACTGAGCCTGGTGCGATCGGACGGCCAGGTGGCGAAGGCAGGCGGCCGGGTAGTCAAGAATGTGGCGGGATATGACCTGATGAAGCTGATGACCGGGTCTTACGGGTCTCTGGGTATTCTCAGCCAGCTAACTCTACGTCTTTATCCCATTCCGGAGGCCTCTGGGACGGTGATTTTGGTTGGGAACGCAGAGGCGATCGCCCAGCTCACCCAGGCCATTCTCCTGTCATCTCTCAGTCCTACTGCGATGGAAGTGCTGGCAGCCTCCACCGTTACGGCCCTTAACCTGGGTCAGGGAATGGGCTTACTGGTAAGGTTTCAGAGTATTGCGGTCAGCGTAGAGCAGCAGATGGTCGAGGTGCTGGACATGGCCCAACAGGTAGGGGTGACGGGCGATCGCCTCACAGACCAGCCCGAAGCTGACCTATGGAAACAATTGCGAGCCTGTTGGGATCAGCCCGCCCATTCTCCTGCTGTTACTTGCAAAATAGGAGTACGGCCTAGTGACGGGGTAACGGTGCTGGAAAAATTGTCCAGCCTGGCTTCCCTCGGTTTAGGAACGATTCATGCAGGGAGTGGGTTGGGGATGGTGCAGGCAGCCGAGATGACCCCGGCAACCCTTCAAGAAATCCGTCAACTCTGCGAAACCCATGGAGGTTTTCTCTCGGTACTGGAAGCGCCCACCTCGCTCAAACAGCAGGTGGATGTCTGGGGAATGGCTCCGGGAAGCCTGCCGTTGATGAAAGGCATAAAGCAGCGCTTTGATCCTCGGGCGATTCTTAGTGCTGGTCGCTTTGTAGATGGCTGTTGAGCTTTTGTATCTCGATTGGCCATTACAAATCTGAGAAGGGCGGGTTTTGCCAGGAGAACAGCCAGGGTGCGATCGTCTTGCTAAATCCGCCCCTACCGCCTTGATTCAGCTTTTTCAGCATCCAATCTGCTAAAAATATCGGCTGAAGTAAGCCCATTTAACCAATTTCACGTTCAGTCCCTTCTGTCGTCCCACCCCTTTCCTATGCCGACCTCCGATGTCCCTTCGCTAGAAAATCTTCCGGTTCAGCCAAACCCAGACGGGTTTGATACTCAAAGCCCACCGCCTGACCCTAAGCTGATTAGTTCCTGTGTCCACTGCGGTTTTTGTCTTTCCACCTGCCCTAGCTATCGGGTTCTGGGCAAGGAAATGGACTCACCTCGGGGACGCATTTACCTGATGGATGCCATTAACCAGGGGGAGGCTCCGCTAGAAAAGCCTGCGGTGGAGCATTTTGATACCTGCTTGGGCTGTTATGCCTGTGTCACGACCTGTCCATCTGGAGTCCAGTATGATCGCCTGATTGAGGCGACGCGCCCACAGATTAACCGGAATTATGAGCGATCGCTGCCCCAAAAGCTGATCCGCAAACTCATCTTCTCGCTGTTCCCCTATCCCAATCGGCTGCGGTTACTGATGCGCCCGGTGGGGCTGTATCAGCGAACGGGATTGCAGGAAAAGTTGCGATCGCTCGGCTGGCTGAAGCAAATTTCGCCTCAACTGGCCGCCATGGAAGGATTGCTGCCTCCCCTTTCCCCCCAGGCATTTGAGGACAAATTGCCCGAGGTGATTCCGGCTCAGGGTGAGAAACGCTATCGGGTAGGGTTGCTGCTGGGATGCGTGCAGCGGCTGTTCAATCCAGAGGTGAATGATGCGACGGTGCGCGTGCTGACGGCGAATGGCTGTGAGGTGGTCATTCCCAAATCCCAGGGATGTTGTGGTGCGCTGCCCCATCACCAGGGTGAGGAGGAACAGGCCCGCGCTCTGGCCCGCCAACTGATCGACTCCTTTGAAGGAACCGGGATCGATGCCCTAGTGATTAATGCATCGGGCTGTGGGCATACGACGAAGGACTACGGCCATTTGTTGAAGGATGACCCGGTGTATGGTGAACGGGCTGCGGCCTTTTCTGCCAAGGTGAAGGATGTGCAGGAGTTCCTGTATGACGTAGGGCTGACGGCTCCCCTCTCGCCATTGCAGGATGAACCTCTGAAGCTGGCCTATCAGGATGCCTGCCACATGATCCATGGTCAAAAAATTAGCCTGCAGCCTCGCCAATTGCTGCGGAAGATCCCCGGTGTGCAACTGCGGGAGCCCATTGACGCGGCTCTGTGCTGCGGCAGTGCAGGAGTCTACAACATCCTGCAACCCGATGTGGCTGAGGAGTTGGGGCGACAAAAGGCAACAAATCTGCTGAATACAGGAGCGATGGTGATTGCCTCCGCCAACATTGGCTGCTTTGTGCAAATTACTAAGCACTTGGAGAAACAGGGGCAGGTGATTCCTGTGCTGCACCCCATGCAGTTGTTGGATATGTCAATTCGGGGCGATCGCCTGGATGAGGATAGTCTGTAATTTAACCTCAGTTCGGGATAAGCTGAAGTGCTCATTTTGGCGTGCGCAAAGCGCACGCCAAAATGAGCGTTTTCGAGTGCCGCGCAACGCGCGGCACTCGAAAACGCCCTTAACCCGAACTCAGGTTAATTTATGAGCTCAGCGGCTTCTTTAAGAGGTCGCTAAGCTTAGGAAGCGCGTAAGGTTGCTGTCTACCAAGCCATAAGTCGGCTAAGAGCCACAAACTATGTTCTTGAGCTGGGCTGCTTGCCTATTCTTCGGGGAGTAAGTTAGCCCCAGTAGGGATCGCCAACGGAATCGTTAGCCAGAAAGTAGCTCCCTGGTTGGGTTCACTGATGACCCCGATCTGTCCACCATGGGCCGTAACAATCTGGCGGCAGAGGTAGAGACCCAAGCCGATGCCTGTAGAGTGGCGCGATTTGGGGCCACGGGAGTAGCGTTGGAAGAGGCGATCGCGCGTCTCTTGACTCATCCCCACCCCGTTATCCTCAATCGTGAAGCGAATCCAGTCTTCCTCTACGGTCGCGCCAATGCGGATGTGAATGCCCGGGGGATTGTGGTTGAGGGCATTAGTAACAAGGTTTTCGAACACGCGTCGCAGTTGCACCGGGTCGGCATTCACCAGGGGGAGGTCGGGGGGAACTTCGTTCACTAACGTGGCCTTGTTCTTCTGCACCAGGGGTTCCAGGTCTTCCACAATCACCTGAACCAACAGCCCCAGTTGTACCAATTCGGGGTTAAGATGAACGCCGCGTGTCTCAGCGGAGTGGGCTTCCAGGAAGGATTTGATCAGTTGGAGTTGGTGCTGGTTACTCTGCACCATCCGCTCCAGAATCATGCGGGAGACGGGAATGGTGTCACCCGGTTGATTCAACAGGTTGTTGATCACCAGGGAGATCCCCATCACTGGAGTACGCAGATCATGGGAGAAGGCGTTGAGGAATTCGTCTTTGAGCTCGTTGAGTTCCTGTAGCTCCTCCATTTTTTGCTGTAACTCAGCGGTGCGTTCCTGCACTTTGCGTTCCAGATCTCGGTTGAGGTCACGCACCTTCTCGTAGAGCTTGGCCTGTTGGACGGCAATGCTGACCTGCACCGCGAGCTTTTGCATCAGCTCAACTTCAGAGGGCTGCCAGTGGCGGGGGCCAGAGCATTGATGCACTACCAGTAGGCCAAAGAAGCTATTTTCAAGCATGATAGGCACGGAGAGCGCCGCTCGTACCTGGAAGCGGGCGTAGTGTGCGGCGATCGCCGGATACCCTGTCATCTGCTGCGTATCTGTCAGTACGCGCACCTGGCCATTGGAAAATAACTCTTTTAATTCCCGTAAATGCTCTGGGTCAGTGAGCAAAGAACCCATCAAAGATGACCACTGGGGTACTACGGCCTCAGCGATAATCACTCCGGTGTCTTCATTGTCGCCCCCGTGTCCGATGCAGACTCGATCCGCCTTTAGGTATTGGCGCACCTCGGTTACGGTGGTGTTAAGGATTTGTTGCAAATCGAGGGATTCTCGAATGCGGAGAGCGATTTGGCCCAGGAGGCGATCGCGCTCTGCGGCCTCCAGTAGTTTTTGTTCAGTTCGCTTGCGCTCCGTGATGTCGGTCATCACATCAATCAGGCAAGCTTGACCACTAATTTGAATAATTTCAGCCGAGAACAGCACATCTCGAATTTCCCCAGTGCGGGTGTGGAATTGGTATTCCAGGTTCCGTACTTCCCCCTTGGTTTGAAGGATTTGCACCATCTCGTCCCGCTGGGCTGGGTTTACCCAAAAATTGATTTCATAAACTGAATGGCCGAGCAGATCCTCGCGGTTATAGCCAAAAGTTTCCAGGAAGCCATCGTTTACATCCATCAAGCGGCCATCTCCCAAAGTGGCGATGGTCATGGGGTTGGGGCTGGACTTAAAGGTTTTGGAAAACTTTTCTTCAGATTGACGGAGGGCGTCTTCGGAGCGTTTGCGATCGCTAATATCCCGCACAATAGCAATCACCTCGTCTTCACCACTGACAACAACGCGGGCCTCATAATCCCGTAAGTGATTGGGATCAATGGGAGAACCATCAGGCTGGCTTACCATCTGTCGATAGAGCTGATCAAGCCCGGCATAGGGCTGAATCATAGCCAATTTGAGTTGGTATTCAAAATTCTGAATCTTACCCGTTTCTAAAGCTCGGTGGACGTACTGCATCCGTTCCTCTGCCACTTTGGGAGGGAGAACGTCATAGACCGATTTCCCGATGAGATTTTCGGCAGGCACCATCAGAGTGCTGTTTTCCCCTGCCTTGCAATCCAGGTACGTACCATCTCGCCGGATGCGGAAAATTAGGTCAGGCACAGCCTGTAATAAAGCCCGGTTACGGGATTCGCTCTCCCGAACCACCTGTTCAGACCGACGCTGAACCGTGACGTCGCGGATGCTCGCTACCCGCGCCAGAGTTCCCCGGTAATAAATGGCCTTAACCGACACCTCTGCTATAAATTGCGTGCCATCTTTGCGGATGCCAATGCTTTCGTAATCGTAGGGTTGGGTCGGGCTATTGAGGGAGCGCCAGCGTTGGGCGATCGACCCCTTAGACTCCATGTCTGCCAGGTCGAGCACTGACATGCCAATCATTTCGTCGTAGGTGTAGCCAAATAGATCCTCGGCTGCTGGGTTTACATCCAGGATCCTCTGATAGTTGTGGATAACGACAGCTTCGAAGGTGGCATCAAAAAAGCTCTGTAGGCGTTCCTCGCTGGCTCGTAATTCCTCTGCAACCTGCTGGCGATCGGTGACATCTTGCACAACCCACAGCACTTCCTGAGGACCGCTGACTGCAACCCGCGCTTCGTAATAGCGCTGGCCGGTGGGCTCCGTTAACTGATATTCGCAGGTTTGTAACTTGCCACTCGTTAAGGCTTTTTGAATGACGCTTTGGCATAGCTCGGCGACATCCGGCGGCAGTAGGTCGGTCAAATACTTGCCGAGGACGACATCCTGGGGAATTGATCGAACACCGTTGGCCTTGAAATCAAGATATTGACCTTCGGCACTGATGCGGAACATCAGGTCGGGGCTGGCATCTAGCATGGCCTTGTAGTAGGTGGCCCGCTGGAAGGTATCCTGGTCCATCGTTGACAGAAGACCGCATAACTGTTCGAATGCTGCGTCGTCGCGACAGCAACCCCGGAGTGCTTGCAGGCAGTCTTCCTCGAATCCCATTTCCTGTCTTGTCTGCCTCTGAAAACTTGTGATCGGAACTAAGGGAAATCCGGCGTTGCCGTCTCCTATGTAATGGCGTATCGATAGTGCATGTTTTCTTGTAGCTTCAATCTTAAGACTAAGTTCCCCAATTGCGAGTCGATGTGTCGTGGCTTACCAGACATACTTTTTCAAGGGTGTTGATTTTACGCGCCTGAAGGGCACCCAGAGGTAACACTCTAAGAAGGGCTGGTAGCGCCAGGACTGTGAGCTATCGTCTATCTTAGAGAAGAAGCACACCATATATGGCCTTTGGTTCTGCCCTTTCCACTCGTCTGCTTCACAAGCATGGATTTTGAATTGGTGCAGCCTGCTTCTGAGGGTACAGGGCTCCCTTCGAGCCAAATTCAGGCAAAGCAGACTTGTGTGCGATCGCTGTCTTCGGTTTACTTCCCCGGCCAAGCAGTTAGATAGCTACACCTTTTCGGTTAATCTCCAAACACCCGCCTGAAAAGGTTGATTTTCTGCATCCTTAAGGTATAGAAAATCAATCCTTTCAAAAACGTTTCAAATAACTTCTAAAGTTGAAACAAATTCCTTGTACTTAAATCCACAACAGAAGTTGTTTTGAGAAGAGACATCGCTGACTTTTCTGCAATTGCCTGGGATAACTGAATTTTATTGACTTGAATTAAGCCTTCAACGATAAAAGAATCTCGCACAGTGGCACTCTTTTCAGACATAAATGGTGTCTCATAAAAGACCTCACGAATTCCCGCCGAAATAATTAATTTAAGGCAGTACAAACAGGGCTCCAGAGTCACATAAATGCTAGCTCCATCGGTTGAGATGCCATGCTTAGCTGCTTGGGCAATTGCATTGGCTTCAGCATGAACAGCACGAGAGGGCATGTCTTTGCTAGCATCGCAACTGCTTAATCCCTCATAACAGTAGCCCTGCGTTATGCAGTGTCCCGAACCGGAAGGTGGGCCATTATAACCCGTTGCTAAAACTTGTTTATTTTTGACGATTACTGCTCCCACTGGAAAAGCAAGGCAGGTTGATCGGGTAGATGCCAGTTTTGCTAGCATCAAGAAATACTCATCCCAAGATGGCCTTTGGTGGGCGGCAGAATTCTGTGGAGGCAATTGCATCGTATCAACAGGCTTTGCTGAAGCATCTGTTTGAGTGGACGCAATCATTAAACCACTATATGGACAGCCGCATCCGTATGGAAGCCAGCATTCTGGAAACCTGTTTAAAGGGGTTGATTTTCTGGGCCGAAGAGACAGAAAATCAACCCCTTTAATATCTTTTTGAAGAGCTTCTCAAGATGAATGACTGAATGTCCTAATAACAAGTAAGGTTAAATGCTAATGATAGAAAGTGGTGCAGCGCTTTGTGCTGCACCACTTTCTATCATTAGCATTTAACCCGACGTGATATAAATACGTTGATAGTTATGATGCTGATTCGGATTATTCAAACCATCTTTGATTGAGTTGTGATTTAAGAGGATGTCTATACTCCAGTAGAACCAAATCCTCCCTCGCCTCTTGTGGTTGAAGCTAAATCTTCTACTTCTTCAACGGCTACCTGAAAGACGGGCTTAACTACCATTTGGGCCACCTTCATCCCAACGGTCACGTGAAAAGGAATTTTCCCGTGGTTAATTAGAATGATTCCAACTTCGCCCCGATAGCCCTCATCAATGGTTCCTGGTGTGTTTAGCACTGTAATCTGATGCTTGAGGGCTAAACCGCTCCGAGGTCTAACTTGTGCTTCTGTATGCGGTGGTAGCTGAATGCTGATCCCAGTAGGAATGAGAGCACTTTCACCTGGCCCGATAATTTTTTCTGCTGCCGCAAACAAATCCATCCCTGCATCCCCATCATGTGCATATTGGGGCAACCGGGCGTTTTCGTTCAGCTTCTTAACCTTCAGTAACAACTCCATCACCAGACCAGATCTTAGTAAACCGAACTAGGCTACCAGAGGATAGAGTCTTTAGGAAGGCTAACAGCTCAAATTCAGCAATTCTCATTTTGAAATCAGTCCCGAGAACCGCGCGCCAAAGGCGCGCGGTTCTCGGGCATCAAAGCCAAGAGTTCACGCCCGTAGGGCGTGAACTCTTGGCTTTGATGCCCATACTGAGAATTGCTGGCTCAAATTTATGGTGTTGGGTGATCTGGCATGAATCTCGCTATCGGCAATGAAACCAGGGCCATAGCTGAGCAACGAGAAGCCTTAAAACATTTGAAGGCTTACAAACTTTCGTCTGGAAAACCGCTAGGGTGTCATGAAGTCATAATAACCGGGCCGGTATCTCAGCTTGTATTGCCCCTGTCGGCGTCCTGAGACAAATCCTCCTTGCATGGGAGAATTGAGTGCAGCGTCAGGAGATTTGGGCGAAGCACTAGCTCCATACCCGGCTCAGTCGGTTTTAACTCTTCATGTAAGGATATAGCAATGACAAGTTGGAAGAATGGTTCTTGGAAGCTTGGGTGCATGCTGGCAACAGCGATCGCCCTCGGAGGCATCTCCCTCGTTTCAATCGCTCCTGCCGCCCGGGCTCAGCAGACGCTATTTGAGGAGCAGGGCAACCTGCAACCCATGGAGGACGAATATACCTTCTCCGGGACTGCTGGACAGACGGTGACAATCGCGATGAATAGCGATGTGTTTGATACTCTGCTCGTGCTGCGTGGCCCCAATGGGCAAGACGTCACGATGAACGATGACTACGCGCGTAGCCTTAACTCCACCATTGTGGCAACGCTGCCAACAACAGGTACCTATACGGTTTTGGCCCGCTCCTTCTCTGGTCAAGGTGGAGCCTATCGAATTGTGGTACGTCCGGCGACAGCCTATGACCAGGCTTACGCCCGTGGGTTTGAGCAACTCCGTAATGGGCAGATGGATCAGGCGATTGCCTCCTTTACCGACGCGATTGGTCAAGACCCGAACCAGCCGATCGTCTATCTAGATCGCGGTGACGCTTACTACAGCCAGGGCAATATTCAGGGTGTCGTTGCAGACTATACCCGTGCAGCTGAGCTATACGAGCGAGCAGGAGATACGATGGCAGCCCAAGGCTTGCGGGAGCAACTTGAGTATATGCGGTCGAATCCCACACCTATGCCCATGCCCATGCCTATGCCCATGCCATAAGAGCAATCATCCCAATTCTTGACTAATCTCAGTTCGGAATACGCTGGATTGCCATGTTGAGTGCTGCACAACGCATAGCACTTGAAAACGGCCTTAACTAAACTCCAAGTTGAATAGCAAAATCGCGTCGTTTGGCGACGCGATTTTGCTATTCAACCGTGCCTGTTTGGGTGTGCTGAGTGGAAGCCGACGCGTGTATGCGTAAGGCTGTATTACTGGCGTTGAGTGGCGATCGCCAAGCGCACCCCAGGAATTTGGCGCAACTGATCCATGACGCCTACTACGGCACCATGACTGACCGCTTTATCGGCGTTGATGACAACAATGGGTGGAGTGGGGTTATTGGCGATCGCTTGCTGCACACGGCCTGCCAGGGTGCTGAGATCCATCGGTTCTTGATCCAGCGCTAAACCTCCGTCAGACGTGATGCTGACAACCAGTTGGGTCTGATTTTGCTCCTCGGAAGTAGCCGCCCCAGGCAAATTTACAGGAAGCCCGGCAGAACGGGTTAGATAGAGCGATGACATGATAAAAAATGTGAGGATCGCAAAGATCACATCGATCATGGGCACGATGTTGATCTGAGAGGGTGGCTCCGGTTCACTGGGTAGGCGCATAGGGGGCTCCTCCTTTCTCGTAACGGCGGCGGTAGAGTAGCTCGATCTGACCTCCATACTCCTGGATCAGGGCAATTTGCCGTTGATACAGGCCACGAAACATATTGGCAAAGAGAAGCGTGGCGATCGCTACCACCAACCCTGATGCTGTCGAAACCAACGCTTCACTAATGCCCGCGGTCACATTCGTTGTCTGAGTGCTGGAGGCTTCGCCAAGGCGCAGGGATGCAAAAGAATGAATCAGCCCCAAAACGGTACCGAGCAACCCCAGTAACGGCGCAACACTGATGACTGTGTCAAATACAGTGTTAAAGCGTTTTAAGAGTGGAATCTCTGCCTGGGCTGCACTCTCTAATGCCAGCCGAAACTCTTCAGGAGTGGGGTGATCCAACTCCAGCGCAGCTAGAAAAATCCGGGCCATGGGTAACTGAGCGTTCTGTTCCAGCTTTTGAAAAGCAGCCCGGGAGCTACGCTTATACAAGGACAGGGTTTCTTGTATCACCTGATCCTGGGTCTTCATAATCTGAAACCAAAACACTAACCGTTCCATAACTAAAGCCAGGGCGAGGATGGAGAATCCCACCAGGGGAATCATCACGACCCCACCCGCTATGAACAGGTCACGCAAAGGCATCGCAGTTGGCTCAGGTACCCGTATCAAGTACCAGGAAAGTGTTCTATCTGAGCATAACCGCTGAAGATAAGTTTTTTGCCAGAAGTTTCCAGGCGGTTGAGCCGCATGCTGACCCCGTCTAGGTCAAACCGATCCAAATCCACCATCTCGTTCAGCACGTTAGCAAAGGCCATCGTTAACACTTGAGAAAGCCCCCGTACGTCTTCTGGCACGTCTTCTGATTCAAAGGTCGGGTTCTGGAATTGAATACGCCGTCGTCGTTCTACCTCTAAGGTTGCCTTCATCCGAATAGGTACATCACTGCGGTTCGGCAGATCAGTTAAAGCACTAATTTTGAGTTGATTGTCAGGCAGCAGGTTGACCTGGACATCCCGGAAGGTAATCGGTTCCCCTCCCGATAGATTAGTCAGGGCCTCGGACTGCAAATTCACCAGGCGTTTTTGCACCAATTCTGCCTTGAATGCCCGGTTGATGCCATCTTCAGTCAAGACGACTTGAGCTACGGCCTGGGTTGGGTTCTTCAGGCGTACATGCCCCGACAGGATCGAGCCAGGATCAATGGCAACAGCGTCCGCTATAAAGGACATTTCTGCCACTTCAAACTCCCGGCGAATGACAAGATTGCGCCCAGACATTTGAAAGGCATCGATACTGCCCTGAAGCAATTTACTTGGGGGATTACATCGAATCTGTACGTCGACAGCTTCGCTAGCCGAAAAAAGATGCCGAATAGATTGGGTGGCAACTTTGTTCAGGAGCTGTTCCCCAAAGTCAGTTCCAGCGCCGGGTTTGGGAGAGGTAAACAGGCTAAACATAGTGGGGAATAGACCAGAATGTTACTTTTCGTAACGCCCTTGTTGTAACAAATTCTTCATACACATTGCAACGTTTGAGGGCCAATTTGAGCACAGCGAAACTTATAGCACAGTGTTGAAATTGCTATATGTCTGCTTTTGGCCGGCTGCAGTCACAATTCAGGGATTGTAAACCTGGAGTTTTTGCAAGAGATCCGGGGAAGCTCTAATCTAGTAAAGAGGAATTGGCAGGCAAGCGCATCCATATCTTAGATTCGGATTTGTCTCCATCCTTCAGAGTTCCTGCTTTAGGCCGTAGGCCGGATGCAGAGCTCAATATTTGCTCAGTCATCCTCAGGCTATCATGCTGGATGACAGCAAATAGCTCAATTCAGACGAGATTTGTTATTGGACGCTGCGTGTGCCCAAAGCTGGCATTATTTACAACGACATTAAGCCCGTAGCCTGTCGCACTGCCGAAGAGTTGCGAGACAAGCTCGTGGCTAATGGCTGGGATGTTCAAATGGCGACAGGGGTCGGCGGGATTTTGGGCTATTCGAAGCCTAACCGCCCCATGTGCCATACCCCGATCACTAGCCTGGTGCCCGAAGGCTTTGATGAAGACATGGTCTTTGCCATTGTTCTAGGGGGCGATGGAACGGTGTTAGCGGCCTGTCGGCAGGTGGCCCCCTGTGGTATTCCCTTAATGGCAATCAACACAGGGCATATGGGCTTTCTCACGGAAGCTTACTTGAATCAATTGCCTCAGGCAGTGGAGCAATTGCTCAATCAAGATTACGGCGTTGAAGAACGGGCCATGCTCACAGTAGAGGTGGTGCGAGATGACATCGCCTGCTGGGAGGCGCTCTGCCTCAACGAAATGGTGATCCACCGTGAGCCGTTGACTAGCATGTGCCACTTTGAGGTCGAAATTGGTAAACACGCGCCAGTCGATATTGCTGCGGATGGGGTGATTATTGCTACGCCAACGGGCTCTACAGCTTATGCCCTATCAGCGGGAGGGCCGGTTATAACTCCAGGGGTTCCCGTGTTGCAATTGGTGCCGATTTGTCCCCATTCCCTGGCTTCACGAGCTCTGGTGTTTGACGATCGCGAACAGGTAACCATCTTTCCAGCCAACCCAAATCGATTGGTGATGGTGGTGGATGGGAATGCCGGATGTTACGTACTGCCAGAGGATCGGGTACGGGTGCAGCGATCGCCCTACACAGCCCGCTTTATCCGAATGAGACCTCCAGAATTTTTCCATGTTCTGCGCGAAAAACTGGGATGGGGGTTGCCCCACGTGGCTAAGCCAACTTCTGTGGAACTTCCCTGAGGGGGCCGCCGTCCCTGGAAAGTAACTGGTTGAATCGGGCGTCAGTTGCCTACCATTTGACGAGGTGGGCAATCAGCGCTCACTTGTTAGATCGTAGGCAACTAACGCCCCAAGGTGCTAGGGGCTCTGTGATAAAACAGACGTGTCCCCTGTGCTGTAGTTTATGAATGCATCTGCTAGCGAAACTAACCTCTGTGTTCTAGTCGTTGAGACAGACCGTAGCCTGGCTCAGCACGTTGCAACGGATTTGCAGGACTTGGGGTATCAGGCTGCGATCGCCCACGATGCCGAAAGTGGTCTCAAGCAAGCCCAGGCTCTCCAGCCTGCCCTGATTGTCATCGATCGCGCTTTATCTGAGGACTCAGGGCTGACTCTCTGCCACCGCTTGCGCTCCCAGGGCATCCGGATGCCAGTTTTGCTGCTGATGGCCCGAGATACGGTGGAAGACCGTACTGCCTGCCTGGAGGCTGGGGCTGACGATTATTTTCTCAAGCCTTACCGCAGCGATGAATTTGTCAAGCTGGTACGGTTTTACCTGCAGCCCGAGACATCTCCCAGTGAGCAGCTCCGATTTGCTGATCTCACCCTTGACCTGTCCAGCCGGCGGGCTCAGCGGGGAGAACGGCCAATCGACCTGACGATGAAAGAATTCGAGCTACTGAAATACTTAATGGAACACCCTCGAGAGGTTCTGACGCGGGAGCAGATCCTGGAGAATGTTTGGGGCTACGACTTTATGGGCGAGTCGAATGTCATTGAGGTGTATGTGCGGTATCTTCGCCTCAAGATTGAGGATGAAGGAGAGAAGCGCCTCATTCAGACCGTGCGTAGCGTCGGCTATGTGTTGCGAGAAGCTTGAGGGTACAGAGAGCTTGCTTCTATAAGCTGCTAAAGCCTTCGGAATGAGAACTTACAGAACCAGGTGTGCAGGTTAAAAAATTATGGGAAAAAGTGGTATGAGACAAAAACGCCAAACCCTGCGGCAGCGATTCCTGAGCTGGACCATTATTGGTCTGTGCCTGGTGGCTCTGGGGTGTAATGCGGCGACTGCCGATTCAAGTACGTCTGAGGGCCAGATGCTTCCAATTACCGCTGAGGTTGAGTTGGGGAGTGAGCAGTTCCAGCTAGAGGTCGCTCGGACCCCTTCAGAACAAGCTATGGGCTTAATGTATCGCCCGTCCCTGGAAGATAATCGCGGGATGTTATTCCCCTTCAGGTACCAGCGCGTTGTGCAGTTCTGGATGAAGAACTGCTTAATTCCTCTGGATATGGTGTTTTTACGCAACGGGACAGTACAGGCCGTGGTGACAGCTCCCCCCTGTGAAGATGAACCCTGCCCCACCTATGGCCCCAGCACCGCCGTCGATAGCGTAATCGAGCTGCGGGGTGGCCGGGCTCAAGAAGTTGGGATTACTCCAGGCGATCGCGTCGAAATTCGCTTCCTTGAAGGGTCTCAGTCGTAAGTAACCTCAGTTCGGGATAAGCTGACATCCATTTTGAAGTGTGCGAAGCGCATTCCAAAATGCCCTTAACTCAAACTCAGAAGTAAGTCACCAAAAAGGGTGGAAGCTCAGCTCCCACCCTTTTTGCTTTGTTTATTTAAGCACTGGCTTCTGCTGAGGCTAACGTTGTATTAGCTTGAGGCTTAAGCCGTTGTAGAGCTTGGTTTACAAGCGTCTGGGCGAAAGCTGAGCGCTGATTCTCCTGGAACACCCAACTAAGTTTCTGGGCCAGCCTATCGAGCTGCAAACCGCCCGAGGTTGCCTCCAGGGCTTCCTGCTCCTGGAAGTACTCAATCAAGCTCAAGCCAGCCATACGGGTCAGATAGGCAGCGCTAACGCCCTGTAACGCCCCTCCAGCCACAAAGGTAAGCGCGTGGCTCTTGAGAAGGGGAGTAATGGCCTGGCTCGTCAACTCTACCAGGCCTAGCTTCACCATGGCTTCTGCTAGAGTGCTGGCTGCATTCTTGGCTTGCTCCAGGCTCACCTTCTGCTGATACATCGACCCCAAATCCATCACGAGTTGGGCGTTAATCGAAGCCGTGGCTAACAGATCCAGGCTGGGAACGGGGCTGGCGAAGGCGGCGGTAGCGGCAATCCACTGAGCTTGCTCAATGACAGGAAGGGCGCGATCGCGACGAATCCGGTTCACTTCGGCTTTGATCTCGTCTTTCAGGTGTCGGGCCTGGCGATCGGTGGTTGCCAGCACCAATCGTGGCGCATCTACCGTCACAATGGCTTCTAACCGCTCTAGCAGGGATGCTAACTCCGGTTGAGGTTGCTCTAAACGTTCAGAGATAGTGCCGTTTGCCTGATGCTGGCGTACTTTGAAGGGTGCGGGGGCAGCAGCGATCGCCACTACATCTTGCACAGATACGACACCCAGCGCCCGCTCCCGAATTTGCTGCAAGATGAGCGGTCGCTCATCCGGTAAGTACTGGTCTTGCTTGTTGAAGGCCAACACCACGCGATAGTGCTGCTGTTGGAGCTGCTTCAACAGAGCCAAGTCAGAATCAGTCAGGTCACCTGTAATCAGAAACAGCACTAAATCTGCCGATACTAACTCTGAACTGACGGCATCTGTAGCCAGGTCAAAAAGCTCAATGGGCCGAGGGGTTTCGGTGGGTTGGGGAATGCCTTGCTGCTGAAGGTAATTGAGCAGGGTCGTTTTGCCTGAAGCGCGCGAACCAGCGATCGCAACCCGCAGATTCTGCCGTTCCAGTTCAGTTTGTAAGGCTGTCAACCGCTCCTGCAAACCTGGTAAAACATTGGAAGTTGTTCCAGGAGTTTCGACTTCCGCCTTTAGCCGGGTAAGCCAATGGTCTGCTGTCGCGAGAGATTTTTCTACAGTGGCACGATCCAAAATGACGGGAGCTGGGGATAAATCAAGTTTGCTGGCACGGGGTCGCTGTAACCACCACATACCGCTGCCGAGGGCGATCGCCCCCCACATCATACTTTCGCCCATATGTGCAGCCCCCGGGTGTATCCAGTTCAGCACCCAAGTTCCTGCTGTTAGTGCCAAACCTCCAATCAAAATCGGCTGCCGGATCCCCTGGCCCATGTCCCTAACCTCATGACGTGATACCTCTTCTTATTGTATCGGGGTAGCCCCCTCCGGAGATCCCCTCGACCGAACCCCTGTACTGGAATTTCCCGAATTTTCTACCAGTGCTACAGAGACTGGCATACCTTAAAGGCTAGAAGCAGAGGGAGGGTGCATTGCACCCTCCCTCTGCTTCTAGCCTTTAGGTGGAATTAAAAAAGCCCCACCTGAAATTGGTAGGGCTTTTTAACTTGGTGGCGGGAAGTGGATTTGAACCACTGACCTTCGGGTTATGAGCCCGACGAGCTACCAGGCTGCTCTATCCCGCGTCGCTCTGTGCTTTCGTCTCGCACTTATTCATAGTAGCGAACATCGAGCGTTTTGACAAATGATTTACTAAAAAAGATTTGAATTTATCCGAATGGGCTACTTCTCGGGCTTCGAGTAGACGGTGGGTGCTCATTCGTTCTGCACGCTAGCTGAATGGACGTGTAAGGCTACGATCGAGCTGAGACTGTAGTTCTTCCAGGCTATGAGCCGGGCCTCGACAGCTCAGGCCCTGGCAGACTAAGGCTGCATCTCCTTTGGGTAGGTCGAGCTGGAGCCGAAGGATCGCTGAAGGAAGATAACGGGGAGCGATCGCTGCTAGATATTGGGGCTGGGTGCGGACGAGGGTTTGCGTTTGGTACCAGTCCAGGGCGATGAACAGACCGGGGCAACTGGCGGGAGACTGCTCCATGATGCCGCTGAAGGAGCGAAGGGCCTGCTCTGCCCGGTCCAAGTAAGGCAGGTCTTCCGTAATGAGGAAGAGACGGATGAGGTTGGCAATCGCCACTCCATTCGCGGAGGGAGTCGCATTGTCATCAAAGCTCCGTTCCCGCACTACCAAGTCAGCATTGTCATCCGTATTGAAGTAGCCTCCCAGATTGGAACTCCATAGATGGGCGTCAAACTCTCGTTGGAGAGCGAGGGCATGGCTGAGCCAGTAAGCCGAACTCTGGAAATCGGGCTTGATGCTGAACGAGGAAACCACATCCACGGGGTCGGCTACAGCTCGGGTGGAGAAATCCCACTGGTGAGCCTGGTGCAGGTCGAGCAAGGCTTTAATCAGCAGGGCATAGTCTTCGGAGCGGGCGATCGTGCTGACAGTTCCTTCGTAGTTCAGACGATGCAGCCGGCCCTCCACCTGTTGTTGAGTCACGATAAAATTGGCGGCGCGATCGGCCAAAGTTAAGTATTGAGAATTTTTGAACACCACCGCAGCACGGGCTAGGCCAGAGATCATCAAGCTGTTCCAGGCGACGATCATTTTGGGATCGGTGACTGCAGGAATACGACCCTGCCAGGGATAGGTCTTGGCTTCCTCGTTATTGCGAGCTGGGGGGAAGGTAACGACGTTGGCAGGTTCATCGCCATAGCGAACCCGGAACAGCTTCTGTAAGGCTTGTTCTAGGTTTGCACTCAGAGGGCCCGGGTGCTTCCGTTGCAGAACATTGTGTCCCTCAAAGTTGCCTTTTTCTGTGACCGTAAACTGTTCCTGAAGTTCGGTCAGCTCCTCTTCACTCAGCAGGGTTTGTAAGTCGGAGTAGTCCCATACATAAAATGCTCCCTCCTCCGGTTCGGCCTCGTCTGGGCTGACAAAACTATCAGCATCCTGTGCGGCATAGAAATAGCCCTCAGGGGCCGTCATTTCCCGCTGGAGCCACTGAACGGTACCGGCGATCGCCCGCTCAAAGGCGGGCTCCTCCATTCCGGCACTCCACAGGTTTGCCAAAAACTCCACTACTTGCCCATTGTCGTAGAGCATCTTCTCGAAGTGGGGCACGGTCCAGTTGGGGTCTACGGTGTAGCGATGAAACCCCCCAGCTACATGGTCATAGATGCCTCCCAGCGCCAGATCCAGCCCGCGCTGCTGGCAGATCTCCCGCGCCGCTACTTTCGCATCGGGGAACTGAAAGCGCGCTCCATGCAGCGCCGCCTCTGCATGGGGAATCATGGGAAAGCTTGGCCCTGTACGGGAAGCCGCTAATATAGCCGCGCTATACTCTAATCCCTGCCGTAGCAAGTCGGGCGTGAGTTCTGTTTCGTCCCGGAACTGGGCCATCTGATTCAGCCGTCCGTAGATCTCGTCCCGGACAGATTGCATCTTGTCTTTTTGCGTGTCGTAGAACTGCCGAATGGCCTGAAGAATCTGCAAAAATCCTGGCCGTCCATAGCGAGGCTGTGCAGGAAAATAAGTGCCACCGTAGAAGGGCAGCAGATCGTCGGGAGCTAGAAAAATATTGAGTGGCCATCCCCCCTGGCCCACCATCATTTGCAACGCCTGCATATAAATACTGTCCAGGTCCGGGCGCTCCTCCCGGTCAACCTTGATGGGCAGGAAGTTTGCATTCATGTAGTCGGCGATCGCCCCATCCGAAAATGCCTCGCCCTCCATCACCGTGCACCAATGGCAACTGGAATACCCAATAGAGAGGAAAATTGGTTTATTGTCCTGGCGAGCTCGGGCGATCGCCTCGTCACTCCAGGGCCACCAATCGATGGGATTATGGGCATGCTTCCGCAAATAAAGGCTGTGGGCGTCAGCCAGACGGTTGGGCATGGGGGCAGACCTCTCAGGATTTTCACCTAGAGTCTACCGCGAGATTTAAGAGGGATTCTCAATCTCTAGCAGGGTGTTGTCAGCGTCTATAGCAATGTGCAAATGCGTTAAGTACAGCAACGGTGGGGTGGGGCGCTTCGTGCCCCACCGCACTTCATCAACGTGCATAGCGCTATGCGATCAGAAGCAGGTCGTTGAAAGGCTTTGCTCTGTAAGGTTTTCCAACGGCCTGCTTCTGATCACGTCATGTTATTGCGGTGCAAGGTAAATGCGATCGCCCTCAATGCGAATTTGCTCCAGTGAAATGCCCTGCTGCTGAAGCAACTCCATCAGCTGCGTCTCCAGGTCATCGACTGACACCCCAAACTGTTGCGCTACCACGTCCAGCGGTAGCTGCAGGCGTCCTACTCGGACACTGGTATTGCCTTCTAGCTCCAGACGCCCATTTCGAATCTGAGGGCTACTCTCCAGCCCAATGAATAACTGTTGCTCATCCAACCCCGGCACCATCGAGAGCAACTGCTCCACGCGTAGCCGATCGCGATCGCTCAACTTATCCAATGGCAACTCTGCCAGGTTGACCACTGTACCCGTCTCTAACCGCCCATTCTTCACGGTTGCGCTCAAGTTGGCAGCAGGCTCCTGCCACTCGGATGGCACGACATGGGAAGCGATCGCCTCCTGCAACAACTGCTCTACCTGAGCGGAACTCAAGACCACCTCTGCATCTGATTGAGCTTCTGATGCCGACGTTATTGCTGAGTTAGAAGACTCTATCGTTTGAGCCACATACCAATCGGGCAATCGAGTTGCCTGGCGTACTGAATAGGCGATCGCGAACACTGAGCCGACCAGCGCTCCCATCACCATCCAAAGCATGAAGAAACCGGACTTGTTCATAAAAGGATTAAGGCAAGGGGCAGAAGAAGCAAGGGAGTAGAGGATGGTAGAGGGTAAGAACGGAGTACTCAATTTTAAACTTCAGCCTCGCTTGTCGGCCTTCAGCCTTTTTCTTCAACCTTCTATCGCTTTTGCCCTCTGTCCTCCCTACTATCGCTCCACCTGCCTCTTCAAGGCATAGAGCATCTGAGGTTGTGCCTTTCCCTTCAGCACCTGCGCTCCCAGGGGTTCACAGTAAAAATGGGGGGCGATCGCTTGATACACGCGCTCCGTCAGGAGAATATCGCCGACCTGCGCTCGAGCCATCAGTCGAGCTGCCGTATTGACGGGATCGCCCAGAATATTAAACTCTCGTCGACCCCGAGGTTCTCCAATTTCCGCCGAGAAAACTGCCCCTGAGCAGATGCCAACACGCAGCCCTAAAGAGACTGGAACACCTCCGGCAATAGGAGGTGGTAGCTGTTGCACAATTTCCTGCACAGCCAGAGCTAGGCCAGCCGCCCGTAAGGCATCCTCTGGATGGCTACTAAATGCACCAAAGTAGATCAAAATATCAGAGCCAACGGCGTGATAAGTAACTTTTTGTAAAGTGCCACCCCGCGCCTTTACCGCCGCATCAATGAGTGAAAAGGTCCTTGAAAAGCTTTCTGTCAGCGCTGGTACTTCATCAGGATGGGCAATATCCGCTGCTTCGGGATAGCCCATCAGGTTAATGAACACGACAGTTGGTTCTGGAAAATTCGGTGGAATTCGCCGCTCGGCAGCGCCCTCTACAAGTTGGGTGAGAATTTCGGAGGGTAGGTAGCATGCGAGGAGTTGGACTCGACGCAGTGCGTCCTGAATTTCGTTCAATAGGCCCTCCGTACTGCGATCGAGAAGGAGAGGGCTGGTCAACCGCCGCCGGTTCAGGCTGATGTCATAATCCCCCAGGAAACCTGTGGTCAGGTCGTCCTGAATCAGGTAATGGCAGCTTGGCTGGCGTTCATTCTGGCAGGGTTCCATATCAAATTGGTCGTCCGCGCGGAGGCGATCGCCCGCCTCCTGGGTCACACAGACCCGTCCTACCTTGCCACTGCTCTCAGCCAGTTTTGCCCGTTGTACCGTCTGCCCCAGTAGCACATGGGCCATACGATGTGGGGTGCCTAGATCCGCAGCGAGATACATACCGGCATGAATTCCGACACGCATGGCTAACGAAAATCGTCCCTGCGGAGTTTCAATACTTCGAAAATTTCGCATCGCCCGCTGCATTCGTAGCCCTGTCCGTACGGCCTGGGCGGTGTCGTCTCCCTGGACATCTTCCAGAAACTGGACCAGCATCGCGTCCCCGGTAAACTCCAGCAGGTCCCCCCCTGACTTGCCAATGATTTCGATCATTTCGGAGAAGTAGCGATTGAGAACCTCCAGGAGCGCCATTGCCCCTTTGCGTCCGGAAGCGGCATTGGCCTCCATCAAAGGCGTAAAACCCGCCAGATCCGTAAATAGGAGAGTACCCTGTCGCCATTCGTAGCGTACTTTTCCAGATGGGGGTGGCTGTTCAGCGACTTGCCGGGGGACGTAATCCTGCAAAGCTCGCTGTAGGGTACGCAAATGCTGGAACACCTGCATCAGACGGTCTGGCTCCGGATCAAACCACACCCGTGCATAAAGGTCAGCGGGTAACAAGCGGCGCATTTGAGGCTCAATTTCGGCCAAAACCGCATGTTCTGACACAGGTAAACGGGTCATAAAAGCCTGGGGGAATGGGTGGTCTCTACGATCGACATACAGTAATGCCCCTCCTCACGACTATCCTCCCAAAAACCCCCTCACGTAAAGGCGCTTTTCTAAGGAATTTAAAAAAATGTCGTTGAAATCGAAAAACTCTTGTGTAGAGATGGCTAATATAGTTTATGCTTGTAAATGCTTAAATACATCAGACATTGATGTCTTGAGTCCTCTGAGCGGATGTGGCGGAATTGGTATACGCGCACGTTTGAGGGGCGTGTGGCTTTGCCTTGCGAGTTCGAGTCTCGCCATCCGCATCTGTAGGTGCATAGCACTTACCAAGTAAATTAAGGGAGTTCTGCGATGCAGGGCTCCCTTAATTTTTAGTTACATAACCTAGGATCCATGTCTGTCGCGAACTAGCAGAAGTGGGCTCTCGGTTATGGCGCTTCTCACAAAAAAAATGACCCTTTCAACCAGCTTTAAAGCTTCATTAAAGGAATATTGAGGGTTGATGTGGTGTATTTCGCACGCCGCATCAACCCTCAACCGGGCATGCCCCTAGTACTAAGCGGCGAGAATCAATGGGGGTGCTTGGTACTTTATTCGCTGGTCCTAAAGGAAATCTGAAGTTACTTCACCTACGTAAATTTTTTGTGAAAGTTGGGCACTCTAGGCGAAGGATCCAGGCATAAAGGCTCTGTTTTTCCGTCAGGTGTAATCTATATCCCACTTCGCCGAACCAAATTCCAGACTCGCAGCTACACTAGATGCTATCCCAGGAGTAAGACGGGTTCCCAGGGGCGATCGCTCAGGGGGGTCTACTATCGACAGGCAAAAGTTCATCAGGAGTGGCATAGACTGTAATGCAGAGCCAGTCATCGGTATCATCTGTAGGCTCAGGCACGGTTTAGATTTACGTTTAGAACCGAACAGCGTTAATCTGAGAGAGCTAAAGCCTTTTGCCATTTCCTTCAACCGTTACCCGAGGAGTTCGCCGTGGCAACTCATAAGATTTTGGTTATTGATGACAGCAGGGTGATCCGCAACATGGTGCGGGACATGCTACCCAAAGGTAATTTTGAAGTATTAGAAGCAAAGGACGGGGTAGAAGGCGTTAATACGATTTATCAAGAACGACCTAACCTGATCATGCTGGACTTCCTCCTTCCACGTATGAGCGGCTGGGAGGTGTTTCAGGAGATCGAGGCGAAGCCAGAGTTGCGAGCCCCCCTCGTGCTGATGTCTGGTCGTAAAGAAGAGGTCACGGAAAAGATTCCTGAGCCGTTCGAGTATTTTGAGTTTATCGAGAAGCCCTTTGAGCAGAAGCAATTGGTGGAAGCGATCAAAGCGGCGATGGTGAAGTTTAAGAAGTGGCCGCAACCGATTGTTGCTGCCGCTCCAGCAGCTGATGGTGCTGCTGGGTCTGCTGAAGTCGAACTCCTCAATAAGAAGATCGAAAAAATGCAGGCCGAGATTGACATGATGAAGAAGCAGATGGGCCAAATCCTGACCTTCATCAAGCAGCGGATGAAATAATCCAATTCTTTGCGATCGCCCTGGTGGATGGCTTCTGCCCCTCTACCAGGGCGATATTTATTTCAGGTTTTGGGTGAAGCGCCTATAACAGGAGGTGTAATGAGGGGGCACAAAGTGCCCCCTCATTACACCTCCAAATCTCGTCGCCCTTCCAGCGCGCGTGCCAGAGTAACTTCGTCGGCATATTCCAGATCCCCGCCCATAGGTAGGCCAAAGGCAATGCGCGTTACCCGAGTGAAGGGTTGCAGAAGTTTGCCAATGTAGAGGGTTGTAGTTTCCCCTTCAACACTTGGGCTGATAGCCATAATTACTTCTTTCACATCCTGCTGATTCACCCGCCGGATCAACGGGGTAATGTGAAGCTGGTCGGGGCCGATTCCCTCCATTGGAGAGATGAGCCCGCCTAAAACATGGTATTTGCCCTGGTATTCCCGCGTTTTTTCAATAGCAATCACATCTCGCGAGTCAGCAACGACACAAATAGTAGCGGAATCGCGGCTGGGGGCACGGCAGATATCGCACACCTCCTCGGCGGAGAGGTGATAGCAAACACTGCAATAGCCAACTTGCTGTTTGGCTTCCAGCAAAGCCTGGGCCAACTCACGCACATCAGATTCTGGCCGCTTCAGGATGTGGAGGGCAAGCCGCTGAGCAGTTTTGGGGCCAATGCCGGGTAGCCGTTGAAATTGTTCGACTAACCGGGCGAGGGGGCGCGTGTACGTAGGTCTATCCTCCGAAAAAATTTGCTTCCAACGCCATCATAGCGGTTCTGAAGATGGCTTATGGGTACGTTTTTGGGGCATGAAAATTACGGTTTCACGCCCCAAAAACGTACCAGAATTAGTGGGCCCAGTCTGCGTTAACTCGTTTTTGGGTGTGTCAGGCTGATAAAACTAGCGAGTACTGCCAATGCAGTGGCCGCAAAAAAGACAGAGTGCAATCCGGCATACTTCCACACGGGTCCCAAAAGCCAGGGGCAGATGAATTGCCCCAGGGAATTGAACCCTGTTCCGATCCCCAGAACGCTGGCCCGTAGCTCAGGGGGTGTGTGACCCGCGAGAACGTTGTAGAGGTTGGGGGTGATGATGCCAAACCCAATGCCAAAAAGGATGGCAGCCGGCACGATGAGGGATAGGTGAGTCAGGAGCGGGATGGTGAAGATGGTGGTGGCCATGAGGCTAAAGCCTAGGGCGATCGCCCGGTTTTCTCCTAGTCGCTTAGCCACCCAGGCAGCTCCCACGGCTGCAACGATGGCAGCTCCCACTGCCCGGATTGCTAACACAAAGCCGTTCAGTTCAGGCCCTGCGCCAATGGCAGCTTTGAGGTAGAGAGGCGTATAGATGACCACGGTATAGACCACTGTGGCAGCGACGCCGATCAATCCATAAATACGCCAGATTTGAGGTTGCTTCAGAACAGTGCGTAGTTCAGAGGTTCCCCCCGAAGGCATCATTCCAGAGACCTTGGAGGAAATGCCATTAAAGACAACCAGCATAAAGCTGAGTAGAATAACACCCGCTCCATATAAATAGAAGGAATATTGCCAGTGGGTTTTGCCGACCCATCCCCCCAAAAGCGGAAACAAGATGGCGGATGTGGTCATGGCGCTGGTGGCAAACCCCAGCACCCGGGAGCGGGATTCCCCCTCATACATGCTGCTGAGAATACCAATGGTGGCAGCGGCAATACCCCCGCTGGCTGCGCCCAGTAGGGCACGAGATGCCAGCAACAGGGGAAAACTTGTGAGAAATGCCGTCGAAATACCAAAGAAGCTATAGAGTATAAGGCTCGGAATCATGACCTTCATCTTGCCAATCCGATCGGCAAGTAGGCCCATGATGGGTGTCATCAAAGCACTGGTTAGGGCGTGAATACTCAGGAGGGTGCCGGCCCAACGAGGATTTAAACCTAACTCCTGCACCATTTCTGGAAAGACTGGCGCGACGATACCTCCGGTCATGGTTGTTAAACAACCAGCCAACAGCAACAAGCTAAACTGAATGCTTCGTTCTGTTGACATGTTTTTCTTAAACAGTGCGATCAATGTCCCTTCCTCACATCACACCCACGCCTGTTCGACGTATTGTTTCACGCTAGAAGATCGCGGGTTGAGATGGTTCATCCAGTAGGCATCCTTGTGAACTGTCCTATGACTTCCTTATGATGTAACCCTTCTGGAACTGACGAGTCAAAAGTGCAACTTTGAAGTTTTCAATAGGCTAGGAGTCATGTCAAGTCCGTTGTAAAACTATCCCCCTAGAAGGAACAAAGAAGGGGTTTTAAAACTGGCAGTGTTTATATTTCATTTTTGATAGAAGTGAGTTACTCAATCAAACATAAAATTCAAAATTTGTATGCCTTCCTGCTTGTCTATACCTCTAGTACGAATATAAAGATTGAGCCAGCAATTCTCATTTTGAAATCAGGTCCGAAAACCGCGCGCCTTTGGCGCGCGGTTTTCGGGCTTCAAAGCCAAGAGTTCACGCCCGTAGGGCGTGAACTCTTGGCTTTGAAGCCCATACTGGAGAATTGCTGAGATTGAGCCTTTTGTTGCAAATAGGCACTCATTGAACTAAAGAATTGAAGTGAATTTTAAAATCTATAAACAGTTGTAGTAAAGTTCTGTCCCCTAGAAAGAGGTGTTGATTCTCTGCAAAAACTAAGCTGTTGGGTAAGCAAGGTTAGGAGGGAATCGTGATGAAATTGATTGGCGATATCAGCAAAGGCTTTGGAAAAGGAGCGATCGCCCTCATTCTATCGGCCGGGCTCCTAACGGCTTGCCAAACCAACACTCAAACGAGTGTTGAAGAGCCTGAATCCACATCTCCCAACCCTGCCGTAGAGCATCCAATTAGCACTACAGGTGATCAAAGTGTACGGACAGGCGAACTGACAGGCAATATCGAGAAGTACATGGGTGAAACGCTCTCTATCCGTGGTGAAATGCGAGAATCTGTTGGAGATATTGCATTTTCCATGGCGGGCGATCGCCTGTTTGATGGTAAAGATGTGCTTGTTATTAATGCGACAGGAACTCCGTTTCTGGTTCCTGATGGCAACCAATTCACCAAGAATCTCCAGGTGATAGGGCAGGTTCGCCGTCTAGCCACCGCTGACCTCCAGAAGGAATATGGCTTGAATCTGGACCCTCAAACTTACCAGCAGTACGAAGACAGCTCTGTAGTCATCGCCCAATCGATCGCCTTTGCTCCTGAACCCGAGGAGATTAGCAAAAATCCGGAATCCTATTACGGTCAAACCATCTCCGTCGAGGGAACCGTCGCTGACCAACTCACACCGAGTACCTTTACTCTTCAGGATAACGACCTGTTTGCTGGCGAGGAAGTTCTGGTTATTGGTTCAACCCCAGATGCAGCCTTAGCCGAGAAGGAAGATATTGTGATTACGGGTGTTCTTCGGCCTTATATTCCAAACGAGTTTGAACAGGATTATGACCTCGATTGGGACAGCGGTTTGAAACAGAAAATTGATGACGAATTTATCGAGAAGCCGGTTCTCGTAGTTGAGAGTATTTTCCCTGCAGCCAAATAACGCTCTCTATCTCAAGCGGCCTGGACAAGGACCTATGGGTAGGCTATGCCTACCCATTTTTTTGTACATCAGGTTCTCCATGGGATTTGGGATTAAGAGCGATCGCGCAATTCCCACGCTTTCATCTTTCCAGGATTTAACAGACCATAAGGATCCATTGCTTCCTTAAAGGCCAATTGCACCGGATCCACGGTCTTCCGTCCACCATCCTCCAGGATGTAGGTATGCGGATTGGCAATAAATGCGCCCTTCTCCTCGTGGTAGTGGATGATCTCGCACAGACGCTCGGCGGTACTATATCGCACAATTTGTAGCGCTGCCGGAACTACTCGTCCGTGTACCCGAATGAACTCCAGGTGCATCATCGCTTCATCACCGAAGTGATGGTACATCTCCTCCAGTAGGGCCAAGTTAGGATCATAGGGAAAGAGCGTTTGCAAGTAGGTTAATGTCGGATCAACGCTCCGGGCATGGAGCGTTGTGTGGTTCCAGGTAAACTCCAGGAGCATCGTGCCTTTCCCAGCTTCCTGAGCTGATTTGTGATAGCAAATTTGGCCACCCATTTCCTTCACTAGCTCGCCAAACGGCTCCAAGCAGGGTTCCGCAATCATCACAAGGGCAACATGCGAGCCCGATGGAATGGCGCTCTTCAAGGCTGCAAAGTAGCCGGGAACTGGGTCTGCACAGATGCAGATCAGTTTTTTAATCAGTCCGTCGGCTTCCCCTAACACCTGACCAAACCGGGCCGCTGTCATAAAATCATCAAACGCCACAATCAACTCAGCCCAGGGATAAGCAGGCCCCAGAGGGACTTCGAGCTCTGTGATGATACCGTTGGTGCCGTAGGCATGGTTCACCTTTTGCACGTCGTCGCCCCGCAGCTCGATCACCCGAGGTTCATCTTCCATCGTGACAACCCGCACGGCTAGCAAATTACCGCGATCGCGCAACTGACCATAGCTAATAGAACCAATGCCCCCACTACCCCCACCAATAAAACCGCCCACCGTCGCTGTTCGATAGGTGGAAGGCACCATTCGCAATTCCCACCCGGTTTCCCGTGTCTGCTTATCCAGTGCTGCTAGCTTGACCCCAGCTTCCACACAGGCAATACCTGGCCTAATCCACTTCACCGCTTGCATCTTGCTCAGATCAAGAATTACACCACCTTGCAAAGGGATGCATTGCCCATAGTTGCCTGTCCCAGCCCCCCGTACCGTTAAGGGAATGCGCTGCTGCACACAAACTTGAGCAACTCGCAGAACCTCAGCCTCCGAGGTGGGTTTCACGACCACCTCTCCTACCTTGTCCTGCAACTGTTCCACCAAAATTGGGCTGTAGGTGTAATAGTCTTTCGACAGCTTCGCCACTTGTGCGGCGTCACGAATGATTTCGATGCCCTCCAGTGCGGCGGAAAAAGCATCCCAGTCAACTGGGCGGAGCGTAGTAGCAGTCATGACTATACCTGTACGGATTGGGTACTTTATCTAACCTAATGTCTATAAAAAAATAGAGTTGGAAATTTAGCTACAGCTTTCCATCTATCAATATGCTGGAAACCTCTGCTAACGAACAGTGATATGAAATCTGTGATATGGCCTCATATAGCCTTTGTCGCGTTAGTTAAGATATCAGGCCCAAAAGACCGTATCGCTCGCGAAGGGGGCGATACGGTCTTTTGGGCCTAATGTTTGATCATCCTCTACTTGTTCTTCTAAAGAGGTTGCCATCCGTGCCCTCGGTATCGATCGCCAAACTCATCAGGGTGAAAAATCTCAGCCAGAATCTCTAGCGAATCCACTAAACGTGGGCCAGGCCGATTAAAGTATTGATTGCCATCTGTCAAAAAGACCTGTCCAGTTTGCACCGCCTTTAAAGAGGCCCAGTAAGGATGCTGTGTTAGGGTCTGAGCTTCCTGACGAGTCCGCTCTAAATCAAAACCACAGGGCATAATAACCAGAACGTCTGGATCGGCTTGCTGCAAAGCTTCCCAGGAGAGCCAGGGAGAATGTTTGCCTACGGTGCCAAAGCAGGACTGACCTCCGGCGATCGCTACCAACTCTGGCACCCAGTTACCCGCTGCCATCAACGGTTCAATCCATTCGATACATACAACCGTTGGTCTGGATGTGAGGGTCTCGGCGCGAGTCTGGCAGTCAGCAAGCCGCTGCTGCAAACGTTCCAGGGGAGCCTCAACGCCCAATGCCTCTGCAACTCTTTGAATATCAGACCATATATCCGTCAGTACCATGGGCTGCAGGGAGATGATCTGCGGCTGAATGTCAGCTAATCGGCTTATGGCCTCCTCTACATCTCGCAGGCTGACGGCGCATACGTCGCATTGTGCCTGGGTCACGATATGGGTCGGTTGAAGCTGTAGCAGCAGGTCGTCGTATACCCGATAAACACTGAGGGCCGCCTGCAAAACGTCGGTAACCTGAGCATGAATAGCCGCACTACTTCCAGAGGGGTCGAGCTTGGGTTCGGTGCAGATGGGTAAGTGCTGGACTTCAAGAGGGTAGTCGCATTCGTGCGATCGCCCCACTAATTCCCCCGTCAATCCCAAAAATGCCACAATCTCGGTTGCACTGGGTAACAGAGACACAATACGCCGTTTGTCTGCCATTCTTTTTGCTCCTGCTACCTGCCCTTGCCAAATTATTTAGTCTCCGGTGCGTGCTTTAAAGAAGGTCTACGGATATTCCGAAGTGACCCTATGAAAGCTTCCTAGAAAATACGGACACAGATCGTTAACAGCAGGCGTTAGGATAGTTGTAGTAAGACTTGTATCGTATAATACAAGCTTATCCTAGAGACTGCTTTACAGCTTCAGAAAATCTCCTCGCACTTTCATTTTAGAAATGAAAGCGCTTGAGCGAGCCTTCTAGCACAGTCTTCTATTCGGAAAAGCTGGCAAGACCTAATCTTCCTTTTCCAAATCTTCTTACCTTCTATTTACACGCGTGCCTGGCTTTTTCAACTGCCAGCAGGTATCCCTATCCCTATGACTGCAATCACCCTGGCTGGCTGGCAACACTGCTTTATTGAAACCAATCGTATCCGTCTCCACTGCGTTACCCAGGGCGAGGGAGATCTAGTTGTTCTCCTCCACGGGTTTCCCGAATTTTGGTACTCTTGGCGGCACCAAATCCCAGCTCTGGCTCGCCACTTCAAAGTGGTGGTGCCCGATCTGCGTGGGTTTAATGATTCTGATAAGCCAACTTCAGGCTATGACCTGGATACCTTGGGTGCTGACATTCGTGGCCTGATTGAAGGATTAGGATACAGCAAAGCTCATATTATTGGTCATGATTGGGGTGGCTCTATTGCCTGGCACTTTGCCCACCATTTCCCCCAATATTTGAACCGTTTAGCAATTCTTAATGCTCCTCATCCACAACAGTTATTGCAGGAGCTGACGAGCAATCTGGATCAACTGCGTCGGAGTTGGTATATGTTGGCTGCTCAGGTGCCAGGGCTACCCGACTGGTTAATTCGTCAGAATCTGAGTAACTTCGTCCGCAGTACGTTTCAGGGGCAGGCCGTCCGCAAAGGCGCGTTTACGAGGCAGGATGCCGAAATTTACCAGGCTGCCCTCGAAAAGCCTGGAGTTCTCAGCGCTGCTCTAAACTACTATCGGCATTTACTGACTCCTCAGGTTCTACTGAACCAGTGGGAGCGATCGCCCCGTCCGGTACAATCCCCCACTCTAGTGCTCTGGGGTGAGGATGACACCCTCCTCAACCCTCGTTTTCTGGATCGTGTGCGGCAATTAGTAGATGCGCCATTTCAGGTTCAGCTCGTTCCCGAATGTGGGCACTGGATTCAGCAGGAAACACCACAGATTGTTAACCGTGAGTTACTAAAATTTCTCAGGCAACCCTAACCCTAAATTTGATTTTGAAAGGCATATAGCCTATCCAGGCCGTAATATCCGCATGGTTTAAGTAGGCATGTTAGCAAAGGGGACACTGGTTTCCGTAGATATCAGGAGGAATGGGGCCATATTTCATGGTTTTCCCAAGGGAACCGTTTCCTTCCCGTGATCACCCGGTTATACGAACTTTAAGAAGCGCCTACTCTGGAAATACAAGGAATAAGGATGGTTGCAACGCTCCTCGACCTTCCGCCTTCTGAGTTTTTGCCGTTGGTTGCGTCTTGCCAATCCCCCATCTCACCCGCCAGTCCACCATGCTAGATCCCCACTCCATGTCTGCTTTTTCCTCACGGGAGCAAAGTACAACTGAAAACCCCGAAATTCAGCAGCGTTTAGGCTTGTACCAGGTGTTCCTCAAGCTGTATGAGCAAAACCGGGGGCTGTTAGACGAAATTCTTAGCTTGGAAAACAGTGGTAGTAAAGCCTTGGCCAGGGTGACGTTACCTTACATCCAGGGGTTGGTGCTACGCCAGCAGGTTTATTTAGTGACAAATGTTTTGGGTGGAGAAACCCAAGCTTTGACTCAGTCTCAAAATTTATGGATTATTGGCCGCGACTCTCGACGGGTCAATTTGCCGATTCAAGATAAGCGGCTTTCCCGTCGCCATGCTGCTATTCGCTATGCCAACAAACAGTTCTACCTGGTAGATTTGGGCAGCAGCAATGGCACCTATATCAATGGGGAACCAATCCGCCGCTGCACGTCCTTGAAGGATGGCGATCGCATCCGGCTCGGTAGTGTTTCCTTTTCCTTCTTCATCTGTGACTTCATGCATTCGCCACCTCAACTTTCCTCTGAGGTGCCCAATGCCCGCGACATGCCGCAACTTTCGCAAACACCCGCCCATCCTCTAGGAGTTGCAGAGGAAGAGGCTACCACCAACATTCAGCCTCCCCCACCAAAAGTGCAAGATGGGCCCAATCCCATCGAAGAAACCTTCATGTTTCTCCGGAAGCAAAGTTAGGTTAAGAACCGGCTCTGGTAGGGTCTGTTCTAAAAGTTGTTATTTTGTACGTGAAGTGTACGAAATAGCAATCATTTCAGCAAATTCTAAAATGCACCCTAATTTTGCCGAAGCCTGAAAATAGTCCGTCTTTGGCGGGCTATTTTCAGGCTTCAATTCAAAATGAGCGTTTTCGAGTGCCGCGCAACGCGCGGCACTCGAAAACGTCCTTAACCCGAACTCAGGTTAAATAGCAACGGATACGCTGAGTCGCTGACACCTGCTAAAATATCTGGGTCGTTTCGCCTGTTGAGTGTATCTTTGAGCCAGTCGGTTGATCTACCCCGGGTTGATGATTTCCTGCAAGAGCTTGCGGCCATTCAACAAACGGGTTCAAAACGCATTGCACTTCTGGGCTCCCGCCATGTGCCCATTACCCACCAGATCCTCATTGAGGAGATGAGCTACGCCCTTGTACTGGGGCGTAACCGCTTGTTGACCTCAGGGGCTACGGGAACCAATGCTGCTGCCATTCGCGGGGCTATGCGGGCTGATCCGAACCTGCTGACGGTGATTCTGCCCCAAAGCCTAGAGCGGCAACCTCGGGAATCTCGTGAACAACTGGAGCAGGTGATTCATCTAGTGGAAAATCCTGACAATGACCACATGTCACTGGCAGAGGCGAGCGCCATCTGTAACCAGGAGATTGTTTCACGCTGCCAGCAACTCATTTGCTTTGCCTTCCACGATAGCCATACCCTACTGAAAACCTGTGGGGATGCTGAGGATCAGCGTAAAATCGTGACCCTCTTCTACTTCGATTAAGTTCGGGTTCAACCCGCTTTGCTCATCGAGTCGTTCTATTGCTGAGAATTCGTAATGCAAAGCTTATCGGTTCAAGCGGTATTAGTTGGTGGCGTCGTCGTTGCGGCGTTTCTGGTGTATGTACCGTTTGGGTTAGTGGCCTATGGGCGGCTGCAGTTAGGGATGCAGGCGTTGGCGACTCCCCGGGCGGTTGTCGATAAGTTACCTGCTTATGCCCAACGGGCAACTTGGGCCCACCAAAATTCCTTCGAAGCCTTTACTCTATTTGCGGCTGCCTGTTTGCTGGCCTATGTAACGGGGATCACAGGGGGGTGGGTGATGGGTGCTGTCATTGCCCATCTCAGCGCGCGGCTGTTATATTCCATTTTCTACATCTTGAATGTGCCATTGTTGCGATCGCTGATGTTTGGAATTGGTTCTCTAAGCTCAGCTACCCTTATGATCTCTAGCTTCCTGAAGGTGTTTTGAGGGGCGATCGCAGATTACCGTTTGAATCGGTTACGGTTTGCTTATTCACCTTAGTCATCGACATTGTTTGTTCGCTCTATGGCTTCTACCTATTCATTCGACATCGTTAGCGATTTTGATCGCCAGGAGTTGGTTAACGCTCTGGACCAGGCGCAGCGTGAAATCCAGAGCCGTTACGACCTGAAAGATACCAAGACCAGCCTCGAACTGTCTGAGGACACCATCACGGTGGTGACCGACGGCAATATGACTCTGCAAGCAGTTCATACGATCCTGCAAACGAAAGCCGCGAAGCGCAATCTATCCCTCAAAATCTTTGACTTTGGTAAGGTAGAAGCGGCCAGTGGTAGCCGCGTACGCCAGGAGATTCGCTTGCAAAAGGGAATTACTACGGAACTGGCCAAGCAGATTTCCAAACTCATCCGAGATGAGTTTAAGAAGGTGCAGGCGTCAATTCAAGGAGACGCTGTACGCGTGGCGGCAAAGTCGAAAGACGAGTTGCAGGAAGTTATTCAGCGCTTGAAGCAGGAAGATTGGCCGGCGGCCCTTCAGTTCACCAATTACCGATAGCCATTTCAACTGGCTAGGCTTGGTGGGGGAGGAACCATACGATGCAAATCGATATGGGAAAAAATTGTGTTGCCGTTGATCTCGACACCCACAGTACCTTCTGTTCTTAAAGCTAAGTCAATAAATTGATAAAGCAAGTAGGCACTGGTAATGCGCCCTCGAATGGTAACGATACCTCCCCGTTGGGCGATCGCCCAGGGGGTGAGACTGGCTTCCCCAAAGCGTTGGCAGAAGGCGTGGCATACCCGTTTGGTTAAACCGTGGTAGTCGTACTCGCCATTCAATCCCATTCTTTCGGGAGGAATGGTCTCAAATAGGGTAGATGCGCCACTGGCCACAGCAGAGGTAGCTGGACAAGTTCGGTATGGTTGTATCCCTACCGAGGCTACCGAATTTTGAAATTCCATAAAGGTCTGTGGTGCTTAACACAATGAAATAGAGCATTTTGGACTTTAAGGTTAGCTAGAAAACCCTAAAATCCTAAGCGACTCTTTCTAGCGACGAACCATCCGAATCACTTGCAGCACTCAGCTTACGTCCTGAGGACTGGCGTTGTACTAGCAATACAGCAACCTTAACTGGGACACACAACAACACAGAAAAACGAAGCCTTTAGAACGGAAGGCAAAACTCCCTACTCAAGCCTAAGAATAATAGGATTTCGAAGCGTGGCACGTATCAAAATTAACTTTACCCTCAGGCTTCTTTGTCAATCCTTCATAAAGTTTCCCGTAAAAACCGAAAAAAATCAAATGGCAGTGTGTTTTTTTTAACAAAGAGGTAAGGTGAAAGCGATCGTTCGGTCTATGTATTTTTAGTTATAAAAGGAAAGCAAATTTTCCTTTTAGATGTTGATAACTATCTAACCTTTCCTTTGCAGTTCGCGTAATCCTGTGATGCAAGTTAGCTTACATCTTCTTCCTAAAACCAAACCCCGAAAGGCATATTTCCCGTGCGAAAAGTGTATGGAAAATATCCCTTCCGGGGTTTGGTGCAAGATCTGCGTTAGTGAAGATCAATTGCAAAGAGATTATCAGCCACTGCCTCAACTTTACTAGCGCTTATTTGGGGAGTGTTTGCGGACCATGCTTCCAAAGCTCGGGCGATCATTCCCATCCGGCGCTCCTGATCAGCGGTAATGCTTCCTACTGTATTACCCAAACCGGGTGCATTCCATTGGCGGGTATCCGGGTCGAGATAAGCTCGAGTGCGTGCCCAACTTATGGCTTCTGTTCCTGTAAGCCCCATTTGACGAGCTTCTTGAAGGCGATCCAGGTATCCGCCTCGACTTAAAGCGGCAGCCGGAGATTGATTAGCCAGATCGATGGCGTTTAATTGCTCCTCCAGAGATAAAGCCATACCTCGTTGTGCTGCATCCTGAAACAGCGTCATCGCTTGTTTTTGTAGCCGTACCAGTTGTCGGGCATTAGCCTCTTGAGGGGTTGCTGCCCCATGTTGGTAGGAGAAGGAACCTAAATTCCAAACCCCGTTACCCGGATCTTTGTGTCCTTTATAAGCAGGAGTTGTTTCTCCGGTAGGGGTGCGAGTGCCTTCTGCACTTCCAACGGCGATCGCCACCAGCGAATCAGGGCCGCCTGTAAACAGGGGAGCCAGAGCTTCTGGAATCTGAGCATCATTGGGGAAAGGAGCATTGGCCTTGGAATGTATCGCTTGGGCCAGGTTCTGAACAATGTCGGGTAGGGGCGGTAAATCAGGAATGGCAAAGGAGAGCCCATTGGCTCCTGAATCAGGCTGAGGCACTTGTGCGACAACGGCTTCGGGTTGGGTCAGAGCTGGGGCCGGTGTGGGTGTTGGGGCTACCGGGGCTTCAACTGGATCGGGAGGTGCTGCTTCTGACGCGATCGCGATCCCGGTTGCTATAGGCTCAGGTGGTGGTGGCAATTCTGCCAGATCCCCTCCTTTGCCCACGGGAGCTTCCATGGCATGGCTTGGAATGGTCAGTGGTAGATTGGGATCGGGTTTGTCTGGCTCAGCATCCGCTGTTGAAGCAGTGGAAGTGGGTTCAAAGGAAAGACTCTCATTGGGAACTTCCGCAACAGGAGCGGGGTCAAAGGATAAAGCAATATCCGATTCAGCGGCCTGGGCAACCGGGCTAAGGCAAAGGAAACCGGCCGATAGTAGGGCGACCGTGTAGGGGGCAAGGACGTAGGAATTCGACATGGTCAAGCTAGAATTTTGGCAATAAGGGCACGGAGAGCTTGCCAACACCCCACTGATGGGCTGTTGACGGCAGCATTGTATAGAGCGTACGAGCCAGTTCTACTTGTTGCAGCGCCTTTTGAGGGATACCTCTACTGCAATTCCTAAGGTCTGTTTTAGAGATTGTTTTTTCATGTGCGGAGCACACGTAAAAACAACCCTTCCACTTGGGTTCAAAACACACCCTAGACTGATAGCAAAACGACGGATGAAGAATTAGGGACCGTTACGTTGGAACAGGAAGGAATAGCCTGCGTACTCATCCCCCTCATAAAGCACCACGAACCACGTTTGTGGATCGAAGGCCAGAGGATAAACCTCCCGTTCTGCAGCAACTCCCTCACGAATTTCAACCTTGGGTAGGCGGCAGTAGGGCTCGCTCACAACGGCTTGGACAGCTTCTTTGCGATCGCGCTCAGGAATAGCCAAAAGTTTGGCTAACTCATCCCGACCCAGTATAGAGCTCGGTTGCACGATCTCGGCACAGTTATTGCTAACCTGTTTGGGCTTCCAGGTATCTCGCATATCGGCCAGCATACTCATCATTACTAGCATTGAGCCGCCTACAAGAAAATACTGGAAATTGGAGGAGCGACGAGCAGGCTTACGAGGCTTCATCATGACGGCCCTCCCCAGCCAGCATCAGGCAGGACAGAACGATTAATAACCAGGCAGCACCAAGAATAATACTCATAGTTTTCCTCCAAGAAGTAGACCCATTGCGGTCAGCGTTAAGCGATATCCCAACACCAGGCTTAAGGGGGGAGCCCACGTTGCCAGGCTGATAGCTAGTACAGATGGGAGGGCCAAAATTAATGCGACAGGCACCCAAAGGATGGGCATCGCTGTCAAAACAAAATCAGCCACCATACGTAGAACGGCCGCCCCAGCAACCCACAGTAAAGCCTCCAGAAGAATGGCGCGATCGCCCCGAGGCGGCGACAGCAGTGTTTTCACCCGCATCCAAGAGGGTGCAGGAGAACGGCGAGAAACGAGCAGCGGAGACCTGGGAGAAAGCGGGTGGCGACTGTCCATAGAAATATAGCTAAAGTAGTACATCTGAACTTATGGTGCAAGTGTACTATAAATTTGCTATAAAGCAAGGGCTCTATCGAAGAAATTTCCAGCCCATATCCCTGTAAGAATGCTGCCGATCCGGTAATAGACCTCCTGCATGAATCAGTTCCTGAGGGTGTGAATCGTTGCGCGGTGAAGCCGCGCAACGATTCACACAGGAAGTCTAATGTGGGGGTAGGCAGGGTAGGTGTTTGATTGGCGGTTTAGAAGGCGATGTGAGCCGCACCATCGTTCTTAACGATCGCGCACAGCACTGTAGACTGAAACCATTGCGGGTTGAGTGTCCACTTCTATGCATCAAGGTGATTCCCGTTGGGACAGCGCTGAGCGCCCCTCATTCTGGAGCGTTTGGGGGCCGCGCCTGACTCCTTATTTATTTCTGGCTCCAGCCCTATTGATTTTGGGGCTGACCGTGTTTTTCCCGGCGGTGCAAGCATTTTTGCTGAGCTTCACCCAGTACCAGTTTGATGTGACACAGCCTCCGGAGTGGGTGGGCCTGGAGAATATGCAGCGCTTGCTGCGTGACAAAGTGTTCTGGGAAGTCCTGGGAAACACCCTGCTTTACCTCGTTTGTGTGGTTCCGCTACTGGTAATCTTCCCGCTGCTGCTGGCAATTTTGGTCAACCGGGTGCTGCCAGGGATGCACTGGTTCCGCGCGGCGTACTATACCCCAGTGGTGATCTCGATGGTTGTGGCAGGCATTGCCTGGAAATGGCTTTATACCGAAAATGGGCTGCTCAACCAGTTCCTCAAGGCGTTCCACCTGTCGAAAGACGGCATTCCCTGGTTGACTAGCCCTAGCATGGCCCTGTTTAGCGTGATGGCTGTAACGGTGTGGAAAGGGTTGGGTTACTACATGGTGATTTACCTGGCCGGGTTGCAGTCCATTCCAGCAGACTTGTACGAAGCGGCTTCCATTGACGGTTCGGTGGGCTGGCAAAAGCATTGGGATATTACCATTCCCTTGATGCGGCCCTACTTGTTCCTGGTGGCTGTCATTTCATCTATTTCGGCCACTAAGGTCTTCGAAGAGATTTATGTGATGACTCAGGGGGGGCCTCGCAACAGCTCGAAAACGATTGTGTACTACGTTTACGAGCAGGCGTTTCAAGATTTGGAGATCAACTATGCCTGTACGGTTGGCTTAGCTCTCTTCTTGCTAATTCTTGGGCTCTCAATGGTGCGGTTGATTGTAAGCCGAGGGGAGCCGGGAGCGATCGCATAAAACCGCAAAAAAAGGTAATTTTCTAGACCTGTGGATGGGATGTGGTGAGGCACTTCGTACCCCACCACATCCCATCTACGGATTTGAAACACGACCCAAAAAAGAAGGTGGGCCTTGCCCACCTTTTGTACTACTTGTCAGCGACTGGTAACGCTGGCCGAGGCTCATAGGGCATCGGAATGTACTGTACGGAGGGACGACCTGTCATTGGCTGTGGGTAAAAATCCATCAGTTCATAAATGGCTCGGGGAAGACCCGTCGTGATGGGTAGCCCCAGTTCCTTAGCCTCCTCCACCATGAAGGGATAGTCGTGAGTGACGCGTCCCGTTGTGAAAGCCTCGACGATCCGATCGATATTCTCCGGCTTGATTTTAGTTTCGGGAAGCTCATCGCGAAGGAGCGATCGCACAAACGCTTGCACCTGAGCCAGCGCCTTTCGCGACACATCGGCCATTACCAGAGTTTGGTCATCAATCTCACTAATTGGTTTCTCCTCAACAACTTTAATGACACTTGCAGCTGGCATATTTCCAAGTTGTGGATCGACAGGCCCAAGAACAGCATTCTCATCCATCACAATTTCATCGGCTGCCAGAGCGAGCATTGTACCGCCGCTCATGGCGTAGTGTGGCACGAAGACCGTGACTTTAGCGGGATGGCGAATCAGGGCATGCGCGATCTGCTCGGTGGCTAACACGAGCCCACCTGGGGTGTGCAGAATGAGGTCAATGGGGGTCGTGTCGGGCGTTAGGCGAATGGCTCGCAACACCTGCTCCGAATCTTCAATGGTGATGAACCGTGACACTGGAAACCCTAAGAAACTCATGGATTCCTGGCGGTGAATCATCAGAATGGCTCGACTGCCCCGTGCCTGTTCGAAAGCTCGAATGGCAGAGATGCGGCGAAATTCAAGCGATCGCCGCTGCAAGATGGGCACCACCGACGAAATGATGAGAAACACCCAAAACAGATTGAAGAATCCCATACGTTTCTCCAAACCCGATAGAACACTCCCAAACTTACTGCACGTTTTCCGTTTGTCGAAACATCTAAAAGGAGCATTTGATCTTGCTGACTCAGGTGTATTTGAGTCAGTGAAGCCAGGTTTTTGGGGCCTTTGTTGCGAGGTGCGTCCCACGTTTGTAGGTGAAACGGGCTTCGCCCGCTTCACCTACAAACGTGGGTTTCCAAACTTGCAAGAGTAGGACGCACCCTTTGTTGCGTTAGTTAGCAATGTGGACTTGTGCATGAACTGCACACAAAATCAACTCTAGGGGGATTTAACTGGCCACATTTGAATTCAGAATTTATGGGATAGTGGAGAGCGATCGCCCATTCCTTCCAACTTCCCACCATGACTTCGTTTTCTTCGGCGCAATTGGATCGGATGCGCTTCCTGTTGCAGCGCTGTGGGCAATTAGCCGTCGATATGGCGGCTAAGGATTTTCAGGTCTACGAGAAAGGTGTGCAAGACTACGTCACCGATGTCGATCACGCTCTGGATGTAGAACTGGTTCAGGAATTACGGACACTCTTTCCCTCAGACGGGCTGATTTCTGAAGAAAATGCTTCATCTCGTTCCCTATTTCTGGCCCCGGATGCTCCATCCCGCTTGTGGTTGATCGACCCCCTGGATGGCACAGAAGACTTTATTAAAGGAGAGCCCCACTACGCGTTGATGGTGGGATTGCTGGAGCAGGCGCGAGCGATCGCGGGTTGGGTTTATGCTCCTGTATTTCAACAACTCTATTTTGGTGGAGTCGGGCTTGGTCTTTACCAGGCTCAAGGCGATGCTCCTGCAACGCCCATTCAGCCACAGTTCCCCGAATGGCAGGACCACTGCCCCATTTTGATTGGTACTAAAGATTTACGGCGCTATGGGGAGGCCATTACCCAGCACATTCCCGAGGCTCAATTCAATACCCTTGGAAGCTTTGGTCTGAAGGTCATGGAGGTGATCCTGGGACGAGCGGCACTTTATGTCTACCTCAACCGACGGGTCAAACTGTGGGATACCACGGGCCCTATTGCATTGGCTCACGCTGCCGGGTTGGTATGCTGCGACCTGAACGGGGAACCGTTGCGGTTCACTCCTGATGCTGTAGATTCCGAAACCCTGACCCATCAACAGACTATCCTGGTCGGCAGTCCAGAAGCTGTGGAACGATGGCGATCGCCCCTGCAAAAAGCAGCCCAGACCGTTCTTCATGCGTCAGAATCTTAGAATCAAATAAGAGAATGGGATGTAGTAAAAAGCGTACTTTGTGCCCCTTTCACTACACCCCATTCATAATGTATGTCTAGAACACTGCCCGGGCCGTTTATGTTTCTCCGGCTATAATTTCTGGAATCGTTTCAGCCGAAACAGGTTCTAATAAGGTAAGAATGAGTATGGTTCCGCTCTGTGCGGTTCAGATTTCTTATTATTTGAATCTTTGCTGGAGCGGTGGGTACGATAGATAGGGTGGGCTATCTGCCAATGTACCTCCGATTTTGTCTCACTTGTGGTATCGGGAACGCCAGGGTTCGCCTCTGTAAGCCTTTGCCCGTAAGGAATAGGTTTTGTTGTGCCCGGTTTTGACGCAAGCCTCTTGACTCGTCTGTTTGTGTTTATTCAGCATTACCTTTCATGCAGACCATAGCTTTTAGTGAGATTTTTCCGTTATTCCACTCCGCCAGCCCTGAGACCCTCGAATGGCTGATGTCCATTGCGGTTGAGCACGAGTACCCTGCAGATCGAGCCGTTTTGATGGAAGATGCCTGGGGCAATGCTGTGTACTTCATCCAATCAGGTTGGGTGAAGGTGCGTCGCCATGTTGGTGAAGATTTTGTTACCCTAGCAATCCTTGGTAAAGGTGACTTCTTTGGTGAAATGGCCATCCTGGATGAGTCTCCCCGTTCAACGGATGTGGTCGCTCTCTCTTCCGTAAAACTGCTTAGTATTTCTGCCCAGCGCTTCATTCAGACTCTCTTCAAAGACTCACAATTGCATCACCGCATGTTGCAATTGATGGTACGGCGGCTTCGGATGACCAATTTCCGCTTTCAACTTCGTCATCAACCGCCAGCTATCAAGCTTGCTAACATTTTGGTTGCCGTTGCTGAAACCTACGGGCAGCGCACCAGCCAGGGGTTGCAGATCTTCAACATTCCCATGCGTGATTTGGCTGATATTGCCGACATTTCCATTGATGAAGCGACCAAAATTATGGAAAAGCTGGATAGCAAGGGTTGGATTCATATTGACCCTGGCAATCAGATCATTGATATTGCGAATATGCGCCAGCTTTCGCACCTGGCTGGCCGAATTTAGTTAAGACAGAAAACAAGAGGCAGAAGGCAGAAGGGAAGAGAATGTAGAATCTCTTCCCTTCTGCCTTCTTTTATGAAGTTCGCTATAATTCGGGCACTGTGCGACTCTGCGCGTGATTGCTGACGTTTGCGACTGCCTGATGACTGAAGCCATTGAGACCGCTCCACTCACTGCCCGACATTCCTCCGTAGGCCTGCACTATCGGGTCGCAATGTCGCAGCCTGAATCCCATCTGTTTGAAATTACGTTAGAAGTGCGGGGATGGCGATCGCCTGTTCTCGACTTGAAGATGCCGGTTTGGACGCCGGGGTCGTACTTAGTGCGCGAGTACGCCCGCCATGTGCAAGATTTTGCGGCTACGGCCCAGCAGAAGCCCTTGCCCTGGTCGAAGGTCAGCAAAAACCACTGGCGCATTGATACCAATGGGACGGACGAAATTACAATTTCTTACCGGCTCTTTGCCAATGAGTTAACCGTTCGCACGAATCATTTAGATGGCACGCACGGATACTTCAATGGCGCGGCTACTTTCTTCTACATTCCCAATCATGAGAAGACGCCGTTGCGGTTGACCCTGGTGCCGCCCCACGCCACCTGGAAGATTGCGACAACACTGCCGCCCGTTCCAGGTCAACCCAATACCTTCGAGGCTCCCGACTTCGACACATTGGTTGACTGTCCGGTTGAAATTGGGGAGCATACGACCTACAGCTTTGATGTACTGGGAAAACCTCACCAGTTTGTCGTTTGGGGACAGAACAATTTAGATTCTGAAGCCTTGTTGCGGGACACGCGCAAGGTTGTGGAAACAGAGGCGGAACTGTTTGGTGGGTTACCCTACTCCCAGTACCTATTCCTGCTTCACCTTTCCAATCAGGGGTATGGCGGCCTGGAGCATAAGGACAGTTGCACCCTCAATTACTCGCGTTTTGTCTTCCGCTCTGCTGAGAAATACAGCCGCTTTATGCAACTGGTCGCCCACGAGTTTTTCCACCTGTGGAATGTGAAGCGAATTCGTCCCAAAGCCCTGGAAGTCTTTAACTACGACGGCGAGTGCTACACCCCCTCCCTTTGGTTCAGTGAAGGGACGACCAGTTACTACGACCTCCTGATTCCGCTTCGTGCAGGAATTTATGATGCGCGCCATTTTCTACGGGAAATGAGCCGGGAGATCACGCGATTTTTGACCACTCCAGGGCGGCGGGTGCAGCCCTTAGGGGAATCTAGCTTTGATGCTTGGATCAAGTTGTATCGGCGGGATGCCAACAGCGACAACTCTCAGATCTCCTATTACTTGAAAGGGGAGATGGTGTCGTTGCTGCTGGATCTTCTGATTCGGGCCCGGCACGGAAATGCGCGATCGCTCGATGATGTACTCCGCCAGATGTGGCACCAATTCGGTCAGGACGAGATTGGCTTCCTGCCGGAGCAACTGGAGGCCATCATCGCTGGGGTAGCAGGGGCTGACTTAAACGATTTCTTTCAGCGTTACCTGCATACCACGGAAGAACTGCCTTTTGATACCTATCTGGAGCCTTTCGGGTTGCGCTTGAAGCCGGATGATGTCTCTCACGCCGCGCCATTTACAGGGATGCAGGTGCGCTCAGAGCATGGCCGGGACGTGATTAAGTTTGTCGAGTACGGCTCTCCTGCCCAGCGTGCCGGGCTTGATGCTGGGGATGAATTGTTAGCGCTGGACGGGTTGCGAGTGACGGCGGAACAATTGAGCGATCGCTTGCAAGATTACCAACCGGGTGATACGGTCGAAGTGACTTTTTTCCATCAGGATGTATTGCGGGTAGGCGTTTTGCATCTGGCTCCGCCCCGGCCAATGAATTATCACATTGTTCCCGTGGAGCAACCCACGCCAATTCAGCAAGCCAACCTGAAAGGCTGGCTCAGCATCGCAACTTCAGATTTAGCATAGCTTTCTAGATGCATCACTCTTCGGATGGAATCATCCACCTGGGGCATTTACCCGGTTACCGTTACCGGCTATTCTGCATGAGGTTGTTCCCGACTTTTAGCATTTCCTGACCATTACCCCCGTCTGCCCGTGCTTATGGAAGCTTCCGATGCTTTTGCTACCGTTGGAATTGGCTTGCTTCTGAGCTTGAGCCCCACGGTCGCCAGTGCAACTCCCCTCGACTCTAAGTTTGAACCTGGCAATGCGATCGCTGCTACCGTGACAACTCCGGTGCAGACGCAAGAAACTGGTGAGCCTTCTCCTTACTCACATTTGACTAATCTGGTTTCTACCCCAATACCCGGTTCTGAAGAATCTGTGACCCAAATTCGAGCTTTGCTGTTTCCTGAGGAGACATCAACTCGTCAGGATGCGACAGAATCTGCAATGGATGAGGTTGCCGAAAGCCCTTCTGTGGCTGAAGCGTCTTCATCTGATACCTCCATTGCACCAGCTGAAGCAGCATCGGATTCGCAAATGGATGAGGCTGCTGACAATGAAGCCGATACCCTCAGTGCAAGGGATATCGAACCTGCGGCAGAACCTGCTATGGATGAGGTTGATACTGCCGTTGTAGCGGGTGGAGAGCGAACAGACGAATCGGCGCAGGGTGCGCCTCCCGAAGCCCCGGCTGTTGGTGAGGCATCTGAGACGGATACTGCGGTTGCAACAGACAAAACCTTTTCGGCTCTAGAAAATGTTTTTGCGAATGCACCCTCTCCAGCAACCGAGGATGCCGTGATGCCGATCCCGATTACCGAAGCGATCGCTCCCCCAGAAACCCAAAATCCTGTTGAAGTTAGTCAGCAACAGCCCATAACTCCCACGACTGGGGTAACTGATGTTCCACAGCCTACAACTCCCACAACAGGAGTGACTGACGTTCCACAACCCACGACTCCCACGACTGGGGTAACTGATGTCCCACTCCCTACCTCTGATCGGCCGTCTACCTCAACAGACTTTCTGCCTGAAGTGGAATCCTTCGTAGAGAATCTTGAGCAGTATCCTCTCGGCGAGGAAGTGGAGTTTCCCGACTACCTGGAGCCCAACCCCAACCCTCTGTATTTTCCGACTCGCCCTGAAGAGGTGGAGCTGGAGGGAATTCAGCCTCTTACCTTGCAGCAAGCGGTCGCCCTGGCTGAGCGCAACAACCCTGAGCTAGAAACCGTTCGGTTGCAATTGAACCAGCGTCGAGCTGAGTTAGAAGAACAACGGGCAGCCCTCTTTCCTAATGTCAGCTTAAATAGCAGTTTGACGGCTTCAGAAGGGCAACAACAAGAAGTCACGACGAACGTTTTTACAGGGGAAACGGAAACCGTTGGCGATGAAGTTGATGTTATCTTCGGCGGTAACATCCGTGTTGATTACGACATTTTTACCTCAGGGCTTCGCAGTGCCCAAATTGATGCGGCTGAGAACAACTTACGGGTTCAGGAACTCCAGTTAGAAGCCCAAACTGAGCAACTGCGGTTTGAGGTGAGTCAAGACTACTTTGACTTACAACGGGCTGATGAGCAATTGAGAATTCGCCGCGACGCTCTGAACCAGGCCCTGCAAAACCTGCGGGACGCTCAGGCTCTAGAGCGAGCTGGGGTCGGTACTCGATTTGATGTACTGCAGGCGGAAGTGGATGTTGCCAACCGACAGCAAGAACTCGTTCAATCTCTCAGCGACCAGCAGGTTGCTCGACGCCAACTGGCTCAGCGGCTGAATATTTCCCAGACTGTTAACCTGGCGGCTGCCGACCCCGTTGAGGTGAATGGCGACTGGCCCTTGACCCTGGAGGAGAGTATTGTCCAGGCTTTCCGCAACCGCGCTGAGCTTGAGCAACAGCTTGTACAACGCGATTTCAGTGAAAATCAGCGGCAGGCCGCCAATGCTCAGTACGGTCCTCAGGTTTCAGCATTTGCTCAGTATCAGGTGCAAGATGCTTTAAGCAATGATGAAACGGGAGTAGAAGACGACTGGACATTGGGTTTGCAGCTCAATTGGCGCTTGTTTGATGCGGGTGCAGGCACGGCCCAGGCCCGTCAGCAAGAGATTGGCATTCAGATTGCCGAGTCAAACTTTGCTGATGCTCGCAGTACAGTCCGGTTTCAGGTAGAGCAGGCTTACTTTAACCTACAGGCCAATCAAACCAACATTGCCACTGCTCGGCTCAACGTTGAGCGGGCGACAGAATCTTTGCGGTTGGCTCGCCTCCGCTTTCAGGCTGGAGTTGGGACTCAGAGTGATGTGCTGCGAGCCCAAACTGAGCTAACCCAGGCCGAATTTAACCTGGTGGAGGCCATTTTGGGTTACAACCAATCTCTGGCTCAGTTGCGCCGTTCGGTTAGCAATTACCCAACTGGGGATTTGGGCGATCGCCCCTAGCCCCTCATAAAGCAGGGAATACCGTTCCCTGCTTTTTTAATGACATCAAGACGGATGCGTATTGTTGTGTGTCGTGTGCTTCGCATACCACGGTTAAGGGCTTTTTCAAGAGGCGGCTTCTTGCGTCCCTCGAAAAAGCCCGTTTTGGCGTGCGCTCTACACACACCAAAATGGGCTTTTAGACCCATCTCGAACTGAGGTCAAATAAGCTATTTGCGAATGCGAACTATCCGCAAAAGCTTCCTCGGAACTGACGTTACACTAAAGTTAGCGGGCATCCTGCGTTACAGGTTCCGGATGCTAACCCGCGAGAAATGTTGTCTCGCTTGCCAATTTCCGCTAATCCATTTCATTCGTTATGGAGTCACTGTGCCATGGGAACGTCTGTTGTTGTTAATCATGCAACCTTTGAAGCGGAAGTCCTGCAAAAGTCCTTTGAAAAACCTGTACTGGTTGACTTCTATGCCCAGTGGTGTGGCCCCTGCAAGTTGCTGAAGCCCATGCTGGAAAAACTGGTGCAGGAGTATGACTTTGTACTCGCGAAAGTTGATATTGATGAGAACCCTGATCTGGCCAACGCATTTGCGGTGGAAGGGGTGCCTGATGTGCGAGTGGTGCAAAATGGGCAGATGCAAAACGGCTTTGTGGGCGTGTTGCCTGAGCCACAACTCCGTCAGTTTCTGGTGGATCTGAATTTAACATCTGCCCGAGAAACGGGTTTAGAGGCGATTCAGGTTGCCAAAGCAGCGGGTGAGTGGGAAGAAGTAGAAAAGCTTTTTGTCAACCTGGCTGAGCAATATCCCGAGGACAAAGGGCTAGCAATGGAAGCGGCTCAGTTTCTCATTAGTCGCCAAAAGTTTGACGAAGCCCAGAAGGCCCTGGCAGAAGTCTCACCCCACGATCGCGAATTTGGGCAAAAGGTAGAAGCCTTGCGATCGCTCATTCAACTTCACCAAGACAGTGAGACCCTCACTCCTGCCAGCGACCTGGATACGCACTATCTAAAGGCTGTGCAGCTTACCCTGGCAGAAGATTACGAAGCAGCGTTGCAAAGTTGGCTAGAACTGGTGGCACGCGATCGCAAATACCGTCAGGATGCAGCACGCAAGACCATGCTGACGATTTTCGCGTTATTGGGAGATGACCATGCCTTAACGATGGCCTATCGGCGTAAACTCATGTCAACGCTGTATTAGTTTGCGCATCGCGGCTACTCCCCTTGACGACCCACCTTGATCCTATTGCTTCTGCCCCAACCTCGAGTTGGCAGGGAAATCTGGAGCTGATGTTTTCCCCATCAGCAGAACGCACGCTCCTGGCCCGCTGTTCTGTGCAGGCTCCCTTCAAAGTTCAACGCCCCTTCTACCCAGAAGGGAACGTGTGTCATGTGGTGACTCTGCATACAGCGGGGGGCATTGTGGGAGGCGATCGCCTCTCCTCCACAATTCACCTCCAGCCCAACACCCATGCGCTACTGACCACAGCTACCGCCGGAAAAATTTACCGCAGTGCTGGTCTGGAGTCGCAGCTATCAACTCGGATCCATGTGGCAGCGGGAGCCTGTTTAGAATGGTTACCCCAGGAAACCATTGTGTTTAATGGAGCGATCTCCCGCCAGCATAACCGGATTGATCTGGCGGAAGGAGCTCTATGGATAGGGTGGGAAATCACACGTTTCGGGCGTACAGCTCGCGGAGAACGGTTTGCCAGTGGGGAATGGCGATCGCGTACAGAGGTATGGCAAGAGGGCCGTCCTCTTTGGGTTGATCCTCAGTGGCTTCAGGGTGGTTCTGCTATGTTGGACAGCCTGCATGGTTTGGCAGGCTGCCCGGTAGTAGGGAGCTTCTCTGTTGTAGGCCAGGATCTATCGCCGGGCTTAATAGATGTGGCCCGTCAGTTCTGGCAGGGCCGCGCCTCAACCGAAACTCTGCTCCCAGGTTCGACCATTCCCCAGCCTGTGCCTCTAGCTCAGGTGGGTGTAACCCGTCTGAGGCAAGGAATGCTCTGCCGTTATCGAGGACATTCGACTCTAGAAGCCCGTCGCTGGTTTGCTGAGGTATGGCACCAGGTCCGACAGGAGCTGCTGATGCGTCCGGCCTGCCATCCCCGAGTTTGGTGAGAAAAGTTAACAGAAGTTAATAGAGGGAGATGTTGGTTTCTAGAGCCCCGGTGTTTGGTCAAATACCGGGGTTCTAGGGTTTTACCTTCCCATAAAGTAGCCTGCAAGATTTTTCGGGTGCCTTGTTGAACGAACCTGTCTGTGTGCCAAAGATACTGCTGCAATCTGCTCACTGCAGAGGCTTAAAACTAACCTGAGTTCGGGTTAAGGGTGTTTTCGAGTGCCGCGCAACGCGCGGCATTCGAAAACACTCATTTTGGCGTGCGCAAAGCGCACGCCAAAATGAGCACTTTAGCTTATTCCGAACTGAGGTTAAAACTAGGTTTGTTTTATGACGGTGAATCACTTCCTCTGAATAAGGAGAAAGCTTCTATCAGAATTGAAATAAAACTTAACATGTATGTTATAGTTATTTACATAAATACATGAGAAGGAAATTTCTATGACTAGCAAGGGTTATACGACTGAAGAGCGTGGGCTGATGAACAATTTCGCCGTAGAGCCCAAGATGTATGTGGATGAAACCCAGCAGTTTGGCTTCAATGCCCATGCAGAAAAGATCAATGGTCGTCTGGCGATGATTGGTTTTGTGTCTGCCCTGATTCTTGAAGCCACAACGGGTCATGGCGTTGTGGGTTGGTTGACCAGCCTCTAGTCATAGCTGCTTCCTCTATCGTGGGGAGGGAACAGTTCTCTCAAGCTTTTCCCCTGTTTTGATGGCGCTAAAACCCTGACAAAGTGTAGGAACGTTTGTTGAGCCAAACTCCAGATTTCTGCATGGACGTGTAAAGGTGCAGAAATCTGGAGTTTTTTGAAGGGAAATCATCTACGCCCATTCACCTTATCCTTACATGGCCGTATGGTTAAGGGCTTTTTCGAGGGACACGCCTTGCGCGCCCCTTGAAAAAGCCCTTTTTAGTTGCGTGGAGTGCACACCAAAATGGGCACTTGGGCCAAGCCCGAATTGAAGTTAAGTAGATGTCGCCTTCCAGCAAAGTCCTTTACACTGTGAAACAGGAAGAAATCTTTCATAACGTGTCAGGCATCACCCTTTAAGTCCGATACCTGGTAGATGATGACCCAAAGTGGCTGGAGTGATCGGTGTGAATGCAGCAGAACAAGCGAAAGGCTTAGAAACCACTACCAAAATTGCAGCGGTGGTTAACCTATTCAAAACGCTCTTCCCCGATGCGCGGGCTGACTTGAAGCCCTGGGCTAATGATCCTGATACTCGCAAGCTCGTGGATCCTGACTCTATTGATATCGGCTTTCATTTTCCCGGTTGGAGTCCTACCTTTCAAAGCCGTTCCATATTGGTACAAATTCGCCTATTTGAGGATCCGACTACAGAAACTCGGCAGGTCATTGGTGTAGAAGCGGTCGGGTTTAGCTATGAAGGTGAGAAGTGGCGACTGTCTACAATTGATGATTGGCAATTTCTGGGTAACGTACAACCGAAGGAATCTGTCAAAGAAAAATTAAAGACATTTTGTCGCCAGATCTACCAGCTATTCAACGGTTCATAACCCTGAGAGCCGCATATTCTATCCATACCTTCGCCATTTTTCTCAAGCCCTGGATTTTACCAGCAGTTATCATTATGAGCTTCAAAGCCAAGATTGCGCGCCCGTCGGGCGCGCAATCTTGGCTTTGAAGCCCGAAAACCGCTTGCCTTCGGCAAGCAGTTTTCGGGCTTAATTCCATACTAAGAATTGCTGGGATTTTACGGCGCGGCGCGTACGCAGAATCCAGGGCTTGAGGAAAATAGTGAGCGTGTTGTTCTATAACCTGTGGTTCTTTTTGTAGGAGCGATGGCTGCACTGCTACCTCACAAAAAGAATTTCAGGTTGTTTTGTGTATAACCTTTATTAGCTATTGAAAAGGTTGATTTCCGTATTGAAAGTGTGGAAAGTAAGCCTTTTCAATGGCTTCTCGAAAGGCTTCCTGAGGTAATTTAATCGTGAATCGCAAAAACGATAACCAATTTCCTAATTGGCACAATTAAAAGCTGTTTTTAACTCATCTACTTACCCCTTAGAGCCTGCTATTACATGGCTGTGTATGTACAGTTTCAGAACTGTCCTCACTTGATTTTGTCAAGGAGTTGCTGCTTGTTTGATCCGCATAAATTGCTGCTAATTCGACGACCAGTCTCGACATTAACGCTTCAAGATAGAGAGCTAATTATCTTGCACCAAACTTCCCGGATTACCTCTATTAAGCTGTGTAGCCTAATAACATAACCCCAAAGATACGTTTTGTAGATGAAGCTTGATGGAAAATATGTGAGCGATCGCGGCACAAAAAAAGCCATCATTTCGTCAAGTCAATTATCCATTCACTCCAATCAGGTAATGCTTGCATCCAGGACGTGAATCTGATTAATGAAATCAATTCACATCATCTATTAGCTAAAATTCGGGTGTCATAATTTCCCCACACTCGAAGTATTTATTGCCCAACTTTTCGATTTGGTTCGCTCTGTCCAATACCGTCGGTTCTGAGACTTCGTATTAGATTCTGACTGATCCCTCTTGCCTGGGAATAAATTCTTCATCACTCCTGATGCCACGCTATTGTAGTTTTGTTGATATCAACAAATGGGGATGATGAAGCTTGGCAGTCACTTAAATACCCTGGCAAGAAATCTGTCCAGAGTGTTTTGCGAAGTGTCAGTGAACACTCTACCGTGTGCCCTAAAGAGGCAATAATGCCTTAAAGGGGCAGAAGCGCCCGATAGGGCAGTCATCTATCCTGCTAGAAGAGAACCCCTCGTTGTTATGAAACGCATTTTTCGTAGCTTAACTACCCTGGCCGCCGTTGCACTGGGTGCCCTTCCCATCGCCCACTCCATGATTCAGACGTCTGCTTCCGCCACGTCTTTCGGTCAACAGGAAGTGGATCAAAACCGCTTTATTGCCTTTTCATCCCGTGGAACGAGCGATCGCCAATTGGTCGTCGTTGAACAGGTTACCGACTCCCGTGCCTGCTGGAGCGAAAGTGGTGCTGGGCCGGTCATTGTGAACCCACTCCTGCTCAACTTTGACTTTACGGGCATTTGCCGCCGAAGCACCGATCGCAATGGCTACTCCATTCGGATCAACGGTGAAGATATGGGTCTGGCCTACACGTTGCGTGTGTTGCCCCGTGAGAATGATTTGGTACTGACAGCGATTCCTCGTCAAAGCGGCGTGCCGCGGTTGGAGATTGCCCGTTCCAATGGCCTCACCAATGACTTTGCCAAACTCAATTTCAACTCTGGCTGGCGCTTTACCCGCCGTACCTTTAACGACCAGGCCTTGGGGCACGTCTATCTGACCTATGAGGGGACGCTTCCACCCGGTGGTGTGGTAACCAACCCCAGCCCATCGCCGAGTCCCTCACCTAGCCCATCGCCTTCTCCCAGCCCATCGCCTTCTCCCAGCCCATCGCCCTCGCCTAGCCCTGGCCCTGTCCGGTTCAGTGACATTTCTGGGGATATTTATGCGACGGAGATTCAACAGGCTGTACAAACAGGCTTCATCGCTGGCTTTGAAGACAACACCTTCCGGCCACAGGGAACTCTGACTCGAGAACAAATGGTCTCAATGGTGCTCGATGCTCTGGTGCGAGTTCCTAATACGAACCTGCAAGTGCCCACCCGAGCAACCCGTAATCCCTACAGTGACGTGCGTTCTGACCGTTGGAGTGCGGCTAAGATTCAGTTTGCCCGTGACAACAACCTGATCAGCGGCTATGAGGATGGTAGCTTCCGTCCTGATCGCCCTGTGACTCGTGCAGAGTTGATTTCGGTGTTGCGCCGTGCAGCAGGCTATGCTCGAACCCTGCGTGGGTCTTCGGCAGTCCTGACGCCCACACAACAGCCCATCAACTTCGGCGATACCGCGAACCACTGGGCTGCTAGTCAGATTTCTGAAATGTCAGCCTTCTGTGGCGTTGCGTCACCGCTGAACGAGCGGGGTACATCTTTTGCCCCCAACGACTCAGCCCTCCGTAACTATGCAGCAGCGGCAACTCTGCGAATGATGACCTGTGTGCAACGGCCGCAGTAATGAATGATTACCTTCTCGTACGGATACCGTACGAGAAGATAACATTTCAATGTTCCTCTTAGGGAACTTGGGGCATGTGGGCATGCCCTTTTTTTATGCTGTGTAGTACCAATTGTTGTTTGAGGGCATGAACCGTTGACTTTTGAAAAGCCAGGCGAGACACGGCTTTTCAAAAGTCAACTCCCGGTCTCTAAGCGCGCAGCGCTATAAGTTTTGAGGATGCCGAATAGGGCGATCGCCACCCTCTTCCTCCGGTAAACCCCATAGTGAAAATTGAGGTGGGTACGCGAAAATTAAAATGGCGTTTGAGGATCACTAACCTTGGCTGCACCGATCGAGTCCCCCGAGCCGTCTTCTCCCGCAACGAACATGGGATTGATCCCCCTGGGGTTGCAAGATATTCACTATCAACGAGCTAAGGCGAGTCTGAAGCAGTTGCTCCAGCGCTACTCTACGGCGATGCGTCAACCTCGTCGCCAGGGCTCGGTGGAGTTGCAGGCCGCCATGAAAGCAGATCTGAACCAGGTTTCCTACGCCCTCGATAAGTTGAACTCCAATCTGGTAAGAATTGCCGTTTTTGGCCTGGTTAGCCGAGGCAAATCAGCGGTAGTTAACGCATTGGTTGGTCAGCGTTTAGTACCCACAGGCCCACTCCACGGGGTGACCCAGTTTCCTCGCTCGATCTACTGGTCGCTGGAATTGAGTGAACCGGTCACTGTCGAACTAATTGACACCCCAGGGTTAGATGAAGTGGGTGGGCAATCTCGTGCAGCAATGGCTCTGGAAGTGGCCCATGATGCGGATTTAATTTTGTTCGTCATTGCTGGCGATATGACTCGGACGGAGTACCGTGCTCTGACAGAACTTCAGGCTGCTCATAAGCCGTTGATCGTCGTGTTCAACAAGACGGATCTGTATCCTGATCAGGATCGGCAAGCTATTTATCAGAGGCTACAAGACTTATTTGATGCGAGCGGAGATGTCAATCGTCCCAGGCTTCGCCCTGAAGATATTGTGCGAGTTGCCGCAGAGCCTGCCCAGATGCAGGTGCGCGTGGAGTGGGAAGATGGCCGCGTCACGTATGAGTGGGAGGCTCCACCGCCCAACATTACAGAATTGAAGCAAAAGCTCCTGGCAATCCTCAACCAGGAAGGTAAGTCGCTACTGGCCCTCAATGCCCTGCGGCAGGCCCGAGAGTCAGAGCAATCAATCGCCCGCAAAGCTTTGCGCCTCAACCAGGAAGCAGCCGAGGAATTGATCTGGAAATTTGCCCAGTGGAAGGCGATCGCCATTGGCCTCAACCCGATCGCCGTCGTCGACATCCTTGGTGGCTTTGCCACCGATCTCGTGATGATTCGCGCTTTGGCTCGACTGTATGGGCTGCCTATGACCCGCCATGAAGCCGGGAAACTGCTCAACAGCATTTTGTGGAGTGCGGGGGGTGTCCTGGCTGGGGAAGTAGGAAGCGGATTGCTTTTGGGTGTTGGCAAAAGCGCTTCTGCGGCGGTGTCGTTTTTTGATGGCGTGAGTGGAGTAATGGCCTATGGGAGTGCGGCGATCGCCCAAGCTACCCTGGCCGGCTATGGTTCCTACCGTGTTGGTAAAGCTGCCCAGGTTTATCTGGAACAGGGCTGCACCTGGGGGCCGGAGGGCGTGAATACGGTCTTGCACAACATTCTGGATCAAGTCGATCGTGATACCGTTCTCTATCGCCTGCGCCGGGAATTGGAAGAAAAGGTAACGGTGCTACGTTGACCTGTATGGGGCTTTCTGCGTGAATCATGGCCTGGTGAAGCTAGGCCATGATTCACGCTTCAAACAATGACAGGATTAATCTTCTCGCTCGGCGAGCCAATATCCGAGGGCAATTCCCAGTCCACTACAAACTAAATCCAGGGCGTCGAGGCTGCGGTTTGGAGAGAAACCTTGTATGACTTCTTCCACCACAGTGAAGGTGCCGAAGATCAAAATCCACAAGGGTATTAACATCCTTAGAAAACGGATACGACGTTTTTGCAAGATGCGATGACCCAGATAGGCTGCTACTGAATACAGAATGATGTGCCCCGGTTTGTCATAGTTGGGGATGGCTTGAAGCTCGGCTGGCAAATTGCCGGTGTAGGCCATCACCAGGATGACGACAAATAATGCAGCAAAAATAATGGTTGAAATCCAGGGCAGGGTGCGGGTTTTAGTCATGGAGTTGAGGGAGTGATTTCCTGAAGTTTTTGTTGCATGCATCAATACACGCAACAAAAACTTCAGGGATAAGCTAAATCCGTCACAATTGGCAGATGATCAGACCCGATTCGAGGCCCTGTATGGACATCTACAACGGAGATGTTGGGGCTGGTCAGGCAGTGGTCGATGGGGATGAACAATGGTGGAGCGAAGGCAGGCCAGGTTGGGAGAATGCCAAACCCATCGCGGCTATTCTTGAGACCCGTGTGGGCGATTAATTCACGGTAGAAGGCAGACCACATCGTAATGTTGAAGTCGCCTCCCAAAATAATGTGATCAGCCCCAGGAGCTTTTTCCTGTTGAATGTGTTGGATGTATTGGGATACCTGCTGCAACACTTGATTGCGGCGGGCGAAAAGATTCCAATAGAGGGGTGGCGGCGGGTGGATGGCGATCGCCACTCCCAGTACCCCATTGCGCTCAAATTGGGCGACCAACACATCCTCCTGGACGGATTTGAGGGTTTTGGATGCCCCTGATGCGGTACCTAGAGATACCTCTGTGAGAGGAAAGCGGCTGTAAATCGCGACATCCGTGGGATGGGTGTTGCGCTGGTTCAATCCATAGGGCAGCAAGCTGGCAACCGAATCCATAGTTTGTAACCAGGCTGGATTGGTTTCCAGAAGAATTAGTAAATCAGGCTGTTCCTTGCGAATCAGCTCGGTTAGCGCTTGATAATTACGGTTTTTTGCCTGAACGTTGCTAATCATCACCCGCAGAGCAGAGCCATCTGTGGCAGCGTGGGCTACGGGGACGGGGAAGTACCAGGGCACGACCTGGCTGAGATTTAGGACCAGACAAAACAGACTGAGCTTCCATCCCCAGCGTGGATGCCGCCCGAGAAAAAGGGCAAACAGCAACCCAGAAACAAGCAGGTATTGCACACGAAAATGCGTGACCAGATCGAAGACGAAGTTCCAACGACTCAGGAACCCCGCTAGCGAAAGAACCAGGATCCCAATGAGCGGAATGTTTAGGGGGATAGCGGAGACGATCGCCCTTACTTTCGAAACCAATCGGAGCAACGGTGAGCGGAGTCCCATAACCCTCCTGAAGAAATAATCTGGACTGGGGCGCGACAACCGCAGTGCCAGGAATGCTTAGATCGATGCTTTGAGACTCTTCGTCTGTAGCAACGATCCTCAACAAGCAGCCCGACTCTAGCCGCTTCGGAAATTACTTCGTCTCAGGATGGACGTTTCTTTTTATACTTCACCTCGCCACAGTGCAATTCCACCCAAGAGCCCAGCAATATTGGGCACGATTTTGACCCGAGGGGGTAACTCCATTTTGATTTCCTTCGCGTTGCCGCCTCCAATATATAGATAGTCATAGTTGAAGGTGTGGGCAAGTTGGGCGATCGCCTTATTCAAGCGCTCCTGCCACTTTTTCTTTCCCGCCGTCTCCAGAGCGGCTCGGCCGAGCTGTTGCTCGTAGGTTTCGCCTTTGCGGAAAGGATGGTGCCCCAATTCCAAATTGGGTACTAAAATTCCCTGGATGAAGAGGGCGGAGCCAAAACCCGTCCCCAAGGTGATCACCAGTTCTAGCCCCTGGCCTGCCACTACACCCAGCCCCTGCAAATCTGCGTCATTTGCAACGCGCACCGGCTTTCCTAACTTTTCCTGGAGCGCACCCTGAAGATTAAACCCAATCCAACTGGGATGAAGATTCGCGGCAGTTTCGGTGACACCAACTCGAATCACACCTGGAAACCCCACCGATACCCGGTCGAAGGTTTTGTCCGTTGCCAGGGTCAGAATAATGTCAAGAACGGCTTCGGGAGTTGGGAGAACGGGAGTATCCAGACGATCGCGTGCCGTCATTGGTTCGCCCTTTTCATCCAGCACCATTACCTTAATGCCGCTGCCGCCAATATCTACTGCCAGGGTTTTGAGCGGCTCTGATGTGTTTAATGCCATGCTGCGCCCTTTTTCTATATCTAAATAACTTTCTAGAGACTAACGTCTCCCTTGCTCAGCCTTGAGGAATGTTTCATTGGTTTAAAAAAGTCTATCGAAAGGGTCTTGTGATTGGTATGGTTGCCCATAAGGAGCCTCGATAACGATTGAGCAAATAACCGGACTGAGAGAATATCTCAGGCTAGAGCTGTTGAGTTTGTAGTACTTTACTGTCGCTCTTTTCTCCTTATGATGAGTCCCCATTTACAGGCCGAGCAGCAACGTTTGCGCGCTCAAATTGACGCTATCGCTTCTTCGGGGCCGATCGCTCCCCCCAATGTTCGGATTGAAGCTGACTTTCTGAATCACAAATGCTGGCGATTGACCCACACCACTCTGCCCGTACGCGAGCGGGAGTTAGGCGTTGCCGGTAGCTCCCGCCACCGCGACTGGGTTGAACGCATCCATCGTCGCGATCGCCTTAAGGAACTGGAGGAAGAATTGGCGATCGTTGAAAACCTGATTGAGCGCCAAATGCGTACCGAATCCATCTTCATGCCTGATGCTCCTACCATCAGCCTGGGCGATTCTGTCGAGTTTGATGGCAAGGTCTATCGAGTTCAAGACATCGGCTTGCGCTATCTCCGCTTAGTGGATGATCACAACGTTGTGGTGCGTTGTCCCGTTGAGTCAGCGCGGTTGTTAAGCCAGAGCATCGGGGGTTAGAGCAAGGTAAAGAAGTGGGAGAGTCAGGGAGCAGGGGAGTCATTGCTTGCATCTGGTTCATCAAAAAAGTGTTACCTTGCCCCCTGTCCTCTGCTCCCATGCCCCTCCGCCCCCCTGCTCCCTTGCCCTTACAATGGGGAGTGCAGATCTGCCGGGAGAATTTCCGCAGGTAGATGTGCGGCTGCACTCTCAATTAATTTTTATTTATGTCGGTTCGCGTTCGTATTGCACCCAGTCCGACGGGCCTGTTGCACATTGGCACGGCTCGTACTGCTGTGTTTAACTGGCTGTTTGCTCGCCACCAGGGCGGCACATTTATCTTGCGGATTGAGGATACCGACCAGGAGCGATCGCGCCCCGAATATACCGAAAATATCCTCGATGGCCTGAAGTGGTTGGGTTTGACCTGGGATGAAGGCCCCTTCTATCAAACAGAACGGATGGATCTTTACCGTCAGCAGATCCAAACCTTGCTGGATAAAGGATTAGCCTATCGGGCCTACGATACCCCTGAAGAATTGGATGCCATGCGGGAAGCCCAGAAGGCCCGTAATGAAGCACCACGCTACAACAACCGCCACCGCAATCTGACGCCCGAACAGGAGGCGGCTTACCAGGCCGAGGGCCGACAGGCGGTGATTCGCTTCAAAATTGATGACAATCGCGAGATTACCTGGAACGACCTGGTGCGTGGCAACGTCTCCTGGAAAGGACGGGATCTGGGAGGAGACATGGTGATTGCCCGCGCCGCTGACCCCGGTGAAGTTGGCCAACCTCTCTACAACTTTGTAGTGGTGGTCGATGACATCGATATGAACATCTCCCACGTCATTCGGGGTGAGGACCACATTGGTAATACACCCAAGCAAATTCTGCTGTATGAAGCGCTTGGCGCAACGGTGCCCCATTTTGGCCACACGCCACTGATCTTGAATCAGCAGGGGGCCAAGCTGTCGAAACGAGATGGCGTCACGTCCATTTCCGATTTCCAACGCATGGGCTATACAGCCGAGGCGATCGCCAATTACATGACCCTTCTGGGTTGGTCGCCCCCAGAGCCTATGACTGAACTCTTCGCCCTTCCTGAAGCCGCTGAAAAATTCGGCTTTGAGCGGGTGAACAAAGCGGGAGCCAAGTTCGATTGGGACAAGCTGAACTGGATCAACAGCCAGTACCTTCATGCTATGCCCGTTGAGCAGCTGACGGATCTGCTAGTTCCCTACTGGCAGGAGGCAGGCCATAGCATTGATGCGGTAGGCGATCGCCCCTGGCTGGAACGGATGACAGCTGTCATCGCCCCCAGTCTGGCTCGTCTGGATGAAGCGGTGCCTATGACCCAATATCTGTTTCAAACCGATTTGGCCTTTAACGAGGATGCCACGCAGCACCTCCAACAGGCGGGTGTTGGCGATGCGCTGAAGGCCGTGCTGGCGGTGTCGGAGTCTGCGCCGTTAGAGACGGAGGCCGATGCCCAGGCGATCGTGCAGCAGGTGGTCAAAGAGCATGGCTTTAAGAAAGGCCTGGTGATGAAGTCTCTCCGGGCGGCTCTCACAGGTGCTCTTCAAGGACCTGATCTGGTGCAGTCCTGGCTCCTCCTTCATGCCAAGCAACAGGATCGTGTTCGGCTTGAGAAAGCAGTGGCGATCGCAGGCTAGTCTCCTCCACAGACCAGACACCCAGTGTTTTCAAAAACACCGGGTGTCTTAACCCCACAACTTAACTTCCCTTTATCCATGCCCAAGTCTCTCTGGTTTACCCCACTGGCGTTGGCCCTGTTTCTTCCTCTGCCTGCCCAGGCTCAGCAAATTGTTGTTACGGGTGGTAGTAGCATTTTTGAGAACGTCAGCCTGAGTCCAAACTTTGCTAACGCGACCATCCGAGGGATTAGTGGTGGGCCAGTGTCGGCTACGCAACTGGCACGCCAATCAGAGACAGACACTGGGGCATGTTTAGGATTTGTGGATGAGCAGCCCGATCACACAATGCAGTTGACGAGCCGCTTTTCCTATCTGAGTTTGCAGGTGCAGAGCACGGCGGATACGACCCTAGTGGTGCGAGGGCCAGGAGGCACCTGGTGTAACGATAATTACAGTCTCGACTTTAATCCTGGTATGTCTGGCGAGTGGTTGCCGGGAACCTATGAGATTTGGGTGGGTTCCCATCGGGTCAACCGATACTATCCCTATGTCATCCAGATTTCGGAAAGCAATCCCATCGCCAACCGCACGGTTCCGGTTGCTCCTCCTGTAACTGCACCCTAGCCTGATTCAGGACTGACACATTTATAGGGCGTGGGGTGTGCAAAGCATACCCCACGCCCTATAAATGTGTCAGTCCTAACTAGAACGGTTAATTTTTGAAAAGCCGCACGAAGGGAGCTTTTCAAAAATCAACCGTTTACCTTTATAGCGCTATCTCTCTCTAGCTAGCCCCAGGTCTTTCACTAGATTTGCTATAAGGATTTAACAGAAGGGTATGGCTCCTTTTGAAGTGGAGCCATGATAATCGGGCCTCACTTCCCGGGTTGTCTGCCTTTACAAAATTAGGTTAAATTTAGTTAAGAACGTTTCTCAGAAATTTGAGTTCCTCTAGGTAAGCCTGCTCAGGAGTTCTTCCACAGGCTTGGAAAAAAAGATCGGAAAGAAAATCTAAGTTTACTGGCTAGTGTCCTGGGCGATCGCAACATATGCAACCGTTTCAGGCTTCTAGGCTCAGATGTATCAAAGGGCGACACCGCAATATGAAAATTTCCTGGAGAGTAATCCTACTCTGGCTGTTGCCAGTTCTGGTCATCGGCTTCTTCTTTTGGCAAGGAGCCTTTTCGAGCGCACCTATGGCGACCGGGAATAACACCGCCAGTACCCGGATGACCTATGGGCGTTTTCTGGAGTATTTGGATGCCGGTCGGGTCACGACAGTGGATCTGTTTGATAGTGGGCGGACGGCCATTGTTGAGGCCGTTGATCCCGACCTCGACAACCGGGTTCAGCGTCTACGGGTTGACCTGCCCGGCAACGCACCAGAGCTGATCTCCAGATTCCGTAACGAAGGCATTAGCTTTGACATTCACACTCCCCGTAATGATGCAGCGGTTTGGGGTTGGTTGGGCAACCTGCTGTTCCCGCTGATGCTGATTGGGGGCCTGTTCCTATTGTTCCGTCGCTCTAATAACATGCCGGGTGGCCCTGGCCAGGCGATGAACTTTGGTAAGTCCCGTGCCCGCTTCCAAATGGAGGCGAAGACGGGGGTTATGTTCGATGACGTCGCGGGTATTGAAGAAGCGAAGGAAGAACTGCAAGAAGTTGTGACCTTCCTGAAGAAGCCTGAGAAGTTCACCGCTGTGGGTGCCAAGATTCCCAAAGGTGTGCTGCTGGTTGGCCCTCCGGGAACGGGTAAGACCTTGTTGGCGAAGGCGATCGCTGGTGAAGCGGGGGTTCCCTTCTTCAGCATCTCGGGTTCTGAGTTTGTGGAAATGTTCGTCGGGGTGGGTGCGTCCCGCGTTCGCGACCTGTTCCGCAAGGCTAAAGAGAACGCTCCCTGTATCATCTTTATCGATGAAATTGACGCCGTAGGTCGTCAGCGGGGTGCTGGTATCGGTGGCGGTAACGACGAGCGGGAGCAAACCCTGAACCAGTTGCTCACCGAGATGGATGGTTTCGAGGGTAATACCGGGATCATTATCATTGCGGCGACCAACCGGGCTGACGTTTTGGATTCGGCGCTGCTGCGTCCCGGTCGTTTCGACCGTCAAGTACTGGTGGATCCACCCGATGTTAAGGGCCGTCTGGCAGTGCTGCAAGTGCACGCTCGGAATAAGAAGCTGTCCTCTGATGTTTCTTTAGAGTCGATCGCCCGCCGCACTCCCGGTTTCTCCGGTGCTGACCTGGCGAACCTGCTGAATGAGGCGGCTATTCTGACCGCTCGTCGTCGCAAAGACGAAACGGGCATGGCAGAAATCAACGACTCCATCGACCGCGTTGTTGCCGGTATGGAAGGCACACCTCTGGTGGATGGTAAGAGCAAGCGCTTGATTGCCTATCACGAGATTGGACACGCTTTGGTGGGTACGCTGCTGAAGCACCACGACCCCGTTCAGAAAGTAACCCTGATTCCTCGGGGGCAGGCTCAGGGCTTAACCTGGTTTATGCCTTCCGAAGATCAAAGCTTGATCTCGCGCGCTCAAATCCTGGCTCGGATTACGGGTGCCCTGGGTGGCCGTGCGGCAGAGCAAGTGATCTTTGGTGATGCCGAAGTAACCACTGGAGCCGGTAACGACCTGCAACAGGTTACAGGCATGGCGCGTCAGATGGTAACCCGATTTGGGATGTCTGATTTGGGTCCCATGTCTTTGGAAAGCCAGAGCGGTGAGGTCTTCCTGGGCCGTGACTGGACAACGCGTTCCGAGTACTCTGAAGAGATTGCCTCTCGGATTGATGCTCAGGTACGGACGATCGTTGAGCATTGCTATGACGATGCGTGCCGCTTGATGCGCGAGAACCGTGCCCTGATCGACCGAGTTGTGGATCTGCTGATCGAGAAGGAAACCATTGACGGTGACGAGTTTCGTCAGATTGTAGCTGAGTATGCCAATGTTCCCGAGAAGGAACAGTTTATACCTCAGCTGTAATTCAGAACGTCGCTCTTAAAAAGGCGGTGGGCTTAGCCCGCCGCCTTTTTTGATGATTAAGTGGGTTTAGAGCTCCGGTCGTTCCGACAGCGGTTAGGGATAGGTTCTGTGCTCACTTGTGGAGAGTTCTGCAGGGCCAAACCTTAAACGTTGACTGCGATCGCCCCTAGTCCCTTAAATCACCCCCTAAAATAGTCCATAGAAAGCCAAGACATCCGCACCTTAATGGACTGGATGAGTTGTGGGTTCGTCAGCCACAATAGAATCTGGCGGCTCCCCGCACAGGCAGTCGCACCCCTATTCACTACATATGGGAAGAGAGAATCATGGGATTGTTTGACCGTGTCAGCCGAGTGGTCCGCTCCAACCTGAATGCAGCGGTGAGCGCCGCTGAGGACCCGGAAAAAATTCTGGAACAGGCCCTGATTGATATGCAGGAAGACCTGGTGCAACTGCGACAGGCGGTGGCGAGTGCGATCGCCAGCCAGAAGCGCATGCAGCAGCAGTACAATCAGGCGCAAACGGAATCGAATAACTGGCAGCAGCGCGCCCAACTGGCCCTCCAGAAAGGCGATGAGAATCTGGCGCGGGAAGCCTTGACCCGACGGAAAACTCAAACGGAGATGGCAACGTCTCTGAAAACTCAGCTGGATCAGCAGAGTGCTACGGTAGACACCTTAAAGCGCAACCTGATCGCTCTGGAAGGCAAAATTTCTGAGGCCAAGACCAAAAAGGATATGCTCAAAGCTCGCGCCAGTGCGGCAAAAGCCAACGAGCAACTCCAGAGCACCATGGGGCGCATGGGCACCAGCACTGCTATGGGAGCCTTCGAGCGGATGGAGGACAAGGTGTTGCAGATGGAAGCCCGCTCTCAGGCCGCAGCGGAACTGGCGGGTTCTACCTTGGAAGCGCAGTTTGCTCAATTAGAGTCGGGTAGCGATGTCGATGACGAGCTGGCCGCCATGAAAGCTCAACTGTTGGGTGGCAGTTCTGAAGCCCAGGGTTCTCTCCCGGCGGCCTCGGCTCCTGCAGGTAACTCTACTTCTACCAGTGATGTAGACGATGAGTTGGAGAAACTCAAAACTCAGTTAGACCAGCTTTAATCGGAGCCGTTTGCCGAATATAGGAAGCGCGCAGTCCGTTGTACTCGTACTTCCCGTATTGAATTTAAATATGACAAAGCGCCTGGAGATAAAAGCTCCAGGCGCTTTCTGTAAGGCGGTAAGAAATCAGGACTTACGCAAGTCCGCCATATTTAGAGCATTTGTGTTGTGTGTTGTGTGCGAAGCACACAACACAAATACGTAAGCCCTGAAATGCCTATCGGGGTAGGTCAGGACAGGTAAATTCGTCTTCAACGGCTGTGTAGGTTATTTCCTGAGTTTCATTGGATGGAATGAGGTTCAGACGTAGCCGTAAGGTTGTATTCGACAGTTCTAGAATTTCGGCGTTGTAGACAGGTTGGCCACCCTCGGTTACCTGTAGACGATTGGGTACCTCCCGATCCGCTGTCCAACCGCTGATAGCGTAGGTTTCGACGCAAGAGGTTTGAAGGAGGGTACCGTTTGGCAGGAAGACATTAATGCTGCCAGGTGCCGGGTCTGAAGGCGCACTGCTGACGCGCCAAATTTTGCTGAAGAGGATGGTTAGATCTCCTGCTGGGGTGGCGGATGCGATCGCCGGATCAGCGCCTGAGCTAGTGGATGGTGCAGTCGTAGAAGCTGATGTGGTGCTTGGTGTTGTGGCTTGCTGTTCTGGAGCCTGGGCTGGAGAACAAGCGGTTAGTCCCGTCAAGGTAAGGCTAAAAGCCATCAGCAGAAAAGCGCGGCGTATAGTCATTGATCTCCTTTGGGGTGTCATTACATCACCGACTGCGAAGTTTATAGAACAAATCTATTGAAAAAATCTTTGCAGATAGACTAATGCTACTACTGTAACTATTTTCGTTAGGTAAGGAGTGAGGTGGTGCAAAGTACCGTTGTTTATAGCGCTACACGCTTGGAAGCAGGAAGTTTATTTTTTGAACAGCTATGCGAAGCGTAGCTGTTCAAAAAATAAACTGTTTTGTATAAGGCTATAGAACTGGGTATAGCCCGTCTTTCTGGTAGCGATCGCCCTCATAAACGGTGGAACGGACTCTCCAGGAGCCGCTTCCCCGATAGGATGGAGATTGCTAATGTCAGTGAAATTGAGATAGTGGACGGATTTCTTAACCTGGACAAGCCCTTGAGGTTTACGTCCCATGATTGTGTTGCGCGGGTGCGGCGACTGCTTCGCCAGAAACGAGTAGGCCATGCAGGTACTCTTGACCCGGCAGCTACGGGGGTTCTGCCTATTGCGATGGGACGGGCAACCCGGCTATTGCAGTTTTTGCCCTCCGATAAAGCCTATCGGGCCGTGATTCGTTTTGGTGTTCAAACGGCTACCGATGACCTGGATGGTGAGGTGCTCCAATCGAATCCCTGCCCCGATTTAACCCTCGAAGCGATTCAGGGAAAGCTGCACCAATTTCTGGGTTCTATTCAACAGATACCGCCACAATACAGTGCGATTCAAGTGGGGGGGCAGCGCCTCTATGACAAAGCTCGTAAGGGAGAAGTGGTAGAAGTTCCCGTGCGCACGGTTGAGGTGCACTCCATTGAGGTGCTGGCCTGGCATTCAGGGGAGTTTCCGGAATTAGAGGTGGCGATCGCCTGCGGTCCCGGCACCTACATCCGCGCGATCGCCCGTGACCTCGGTCAGGCCGTTCACACTGGAGCGACCCTCGCAAAACTCATCCGTACCAGTAGCAGTGGGTTTGACCTCGACAGCAGCTTGTCTCTAACGGATTTAGAAGAACAACTGCAGCAGAATGCCTTTCAACCCATTTCACCTGAGGTTGCCCTGCAATATCTGCCGGTGATTCAACTGGCTGATCCAGAGGCCCGTCGTTGGTGCATGGGTCAACGACTGCTTTGGGAAGGTACAGAGGCTCCCGGTGAGCAGGCATTTCGAGTGTATGGTGAGGGCGATCGCCTCCTCGGTATCGGCCAAATTCGCACCTACGAGTCAGATCCCATCCTGTCTCCCTGGGTCGTCCTCGCGCAGGAGTAAGGAGATTTCCAGTAATGAAATTACCCCCAGAATGTTGGTGCTTTGCCCGCTTCGCGGGCAAAGCACCAACATTCTGGGTAAATTCTTATGCAGAAACCTCCTAAGCTGTGCTACGTCTACCGCCGATTGTAGGGATGCAACATATTACGTCCCTACAATCGGCGGTAGCTCGACAAATTCATTCCCAGGTGGCGACAATTCTTAAGGGTTCAGGAATTTCAGAATCGACTGGGAATTCCAATAGGGTTTCCCGCAGCCCCAGGTAGCCGGATTCTGCAAAGGAAAGTAACATTCGCTGAAGGGCAACCCAGACCTCAGGGTCAAATTCCCAGTCCCGTTCATAGGGGGCGTGAGCGGCGATCGCCTTGAGTGCCCAGAAGTAAGTATTTCGCACCACCGATCCCTGTTTCTTGTACTCAGGAAGGTCTTCGTGATGCACAAAGAGAATATCGTCTTTAATATGCGATCGCATGCATCCAAATTTAATACACTTGTTCTATCATACTAAGGCAAACTCTCTATTCGTTCGAAAAATATCCATTGTATTAGTCCAGTTCCTCCTGTGGTTAACCTAGAAAATCGTGTGATGTAGGGATGTATTCAGGATCAAGCATAGGTCAGGGATGTGAAATGCCTTGCATTTATGCACTTGCCGTCCGAAGGTGGGGCTATTGTCTGGTCTTCGCAGGTCGAGGGTTAAAAATCCGACAAGACAAACACCCTCTACGAAGGAGGACTTAGACTGATAAAGGATGGTGTTAACGAATGGCTGTGAGCGCTTTCGTAGGTCAATCTTTCATTTATGCTAATTTCGCTTCAAATTGAAGATTTTGCACTGATTGATCGGCTGTCGCTGAGTTTTGGCGACGGCTTGAATGTGCTGACGGGAGAGACCGGGGCGGGAAAATCGATTATTTTGGATGCCCTGGATGCGGTCTTGGGCGGCAAAGTCGGGAGCCGAGCAATTCGTTCGGGGGCAGAACGAGCGTCCATTGAGGCGACCTTCCGGTTGGATGAGACGCTGAAAAATTGGCTAAAAGCACAAGCAATTGAACCTTCCTCGGAGGGGCACCTGATCTGTAGCCGTGAAATGACAGCAGGGAAAGGCGGCCAGCGGAGCCGCTCTCGAGTCAATGGGGTGGTCGTCAATAAGCAGCAGTTGGAAGAGTTGCGCGATCGCCTGGTAGAAATCACGGCTCAGGGTCAAACAGTGCAGCTAGGTCAACCCGGTCTGCAACGAGCCTGGTTGGATGGCTTTGGTGGGCCTGCTCTGGTGGAACAGCGCGAGAAGGTTGCTGCTGCCCACGCTGCTTATCAGCAAGCGGCCACAGCGCTAGAAAAGCGCCGCCAAATAGAACAGCAGCGCCTCCAGCAACTCGATTTATTTGAATATCAAGCGCGGGATTTGGCCGCGGCTAACTTGGGTGACCCCGACGAGCTGACTGACCTGGAGCAAGAACGGCAACGATTGGCCCATGCCGTCGATTTGAAGCAGCAGAGCTATGAGGTTTACCAGGCGCTCTATCAGAACGATAGCGGTGGCGAAGCCTGTGCTGACTTACTGGGGCGGGCTGAGAATACCCTGACAGACATGCTGCGCTACGATTCCCAGATCCAGCCCATTCTGGATATGGTGATTGAGGCGATGGCTCAGGTGGAAGAGGCTGGACGGCAGATCAACTCCTACGGTGAGGATCTGGAAACAGACCCTGAACGGCTGGAGGAGGTGGAGCAGCGAATCCTGCAACTGCGACAGATTTGTAAGAAGTATGGTCCGACGCTGGCGGATGCGATCGCACTCCACAACCAGCTTCAGGCAGACCTGGAAAGCCTGACCGATGGTGGACAATCTCTAGAAACCCTGGAAAAACAGGTGGAAGAGCGCCTCGCAACCCTCGTCAGTCTTTGCGCTGCCCTGACGGACTTGCGTAAGGCTGCTGCCCACAAACTACAAGCGCAACTGGTGGAGGAGCTCAAACCCCTGGCGATGGACAAAGTCCAGTTCCAGGTCAATGTGGCTCCCATGACACCCAGTGCCAGCGGTGCCGATCGCATCACCTTCCTGTTTAGCCCCAACCCTGGTGAGCCCCTGCAACCTCTCTCAGAAATCGCTTCGGGTGGGGAAATGAGCCGTTTTCTGCTGGCCCTTAAGGCTTGCTTCTCCCAGGTAGACCCTATCGGTACGATGGTGTTCGATGAAATCGACACAGGGGTATCGGGACGGGTGGCCCAGGCGATTGCTGAAAAGCTACATCAGCTCGGCCAACGTCATCAGGTGCTCTGTGTAACTCACCAACCGCTCATTGCAGCGATGGCAACCGCCCATTTCCGGGTTGGTAAACATGTCATTGATCTGCCCACAGGTACCGTGCAACAGAACGGCAGCAAGACGGCCAAAAAGGGCGATAGCAATGGCAATGGTCACAATGGTAAAACCGAGGAGGTTCGTACCGTTGTCCGGGTCACTCCATTGGATTCTGCGGAGCGTAAACAGGAGATTGCAGCCCTTGTGGGAGGAACAGATCAGGAGGCGATCGCCTTTGCAGAATCTCTCCTGACGCAGGCGGCTCAAACCCGAGGGGAAGTGCCAGAAGCGGTTACGGCGGCTAAGTCAACAACACGCGCTTCGAAACGGCGTAAATCAAGTTAGGAGCCTTGCAAAAGCAACTTCAATTTCTAATGTTGAGCACGCTAAGCATGCTCAACATTAGAAATTAAAACTCGATGTCTGCTATTTTCCTATAGCCGAAGGTCTTAATTCTGTCGCTGTAGAAGCGGATACTAATTCGTCCAAGTTGTTCTGCAATTTAAGGCGTAGGGTGGATGGGAAGTGCAGGCTTTCTTTCTACGCTAATAACAGTATCTCGCAATGTTCAGTTATTACTAACAACAGAGAAAACGTGTGTGGCCTTTAGGCTACATGCAAGATTTCTGAATCAAAAACATAGCTTTTAAGCGATCGTCCGCACCCTATGAAAAAGGAGCTTGAGAGTCCGTCCTTTCTACAAGATTGAACTCCTTTCTTCCTTTTCCATAGTGGACGAATTGCTTTATAGAAAACCATCTGGCATTCATTCCGCTTGAAGAGGGGAGTCTTACCTTGCGTTTAGGTAGTGGAATTGGCTTAGTTGTTATTGTTGCTTCCTTAATCGTTCTTTGGAAGATTCGGGAGATTTTGCTTCTGGTTTTTGCGGCAGTTGTCTTTGCCACGGCCATTAATCGGTTGGTACGACTTCTACAACGGTTCAATGTAAAACGGGGGCCAGCGATCGCCCTTTCAATTGTTGGTCTACTGGCGCTGGTGATTGGTTTATTTGCCCTCGTTTTACCGCCCTTTATTAACCAGCTTGAGCAATTAGCAGATCTAATTCCCCCAGGTTTAGAACGTTTGGAGCAGTGGGCAGAGGTAGTGCAGCGTTGGATTCCTCTAGGGTTAACCGAAGATTTCGGAAGTTTAGATGGTTTGGTACGACAGCTACAAGCTTATACTCCACGGGTTTTTAATAATTTCTTGAGCCTGTTTTCAAACTCCCTGGGTATTTTGTTGCGGACCCTGCTGGTGCTGGTTTTAATTATTATGCTTTTAGCCCAGCCACGGCCCTATCGTGAAGGTTTCACATTACTGTTTCCATCTTTCTATCGGCGGCGAGTAGGTGAGATTCTACAGCAATGTGAAAAGGCTTTGGGGGGATGGGTAACAGGCATTTTATTCAATATGACAGTGATTACTATCATGAGTGGTATTGGATTATGGATCCTGAATATCCCCCTCGTGTTTGGTAATGCAATTCTGGCCGGCTTGTTGACCTTTATTCCCAATTTAGGACCAACTTTAAGTGTCGTTCCACCTGCTATTTTGGGCTTGCTGGATGCTCCCTGGAAAGTTGGGGCGGTGATTGTTCTCTATATTGTGATTCAGCAAGTTGAAACCAACATCCTGACACCTCTGGTAATGGAAAAACAGGTGTCTCTATTACCTGCGGTGACTCTGGTATCCCAGCTAATCTTTGCAAGTTTCTTTGGGTTCTTAGGATTATTTCTAGCTCTGCCGATTGTTGTGGTTGCTCAAGTATGGATTAAGGAAGTCGTTATTCACGATATTCTGAACAACTGGAAGGCTCCTAATTCCAATCCATCTCTCCAAACCGTTGAGCCAGAGAACATTATTGTGCTGACAACTGCTAACCCAAACACGCAGCCCAAAGTGTAAGTAGCTCGATCCAGTATCTGTTTTAGAGATTATTTTTCGTGTGTTTCGCGCACGAAAAATAATCTCTAAAACAGATACTAACTAAACGTAAGACCATCTACCTGGAACATACAGATTTATACAAGCAGTATGTAAATGTTTACACTAAAGATACCCTTCAAGAAGTAGCACTTTGCTATACGTCTAAGGGTAGAGAATTGCGCCCTAGGATAGAAGCTATTTGATAGTGTCCTCAAGACAATGGGATTTACGACCATCGTTGCTAAGCGGTTGGCTTTTCCGAAGCTGAGGGAAAACAGAATTTGACGAGAGGCTTAGATTGGGACTGGGCCCGCATTCAAACAATACAGCATGGCCAGTGTAGAAGATTTTGGCGATCTAGACAGTTCAATGTCACCTCCCTCTCGAATATTGCTCATCAATCAGGATGAAGGGCAGCGACGGGCTCTACAGCAACGATTAGAGCCTTATTTTGACGTAGTCATTGCTGATGATGAGGCAAGGGCTGTGGCGATCGCCCAAACCTATCCTCCCCGCATTATCCTGGCTGACCGTGACATCAAAATACAGCTGCTTCTTCGGGAAACTCCTCAACTCAAATCGATACCGCTCATCCTGTTGTTATCACAATCCCACCACTCGGATTGGAGCGATACACCTCTGCCAGAGGCCGATGATTATTTAACCGTGCCCTGCTCCCAGCAGGAATTGCTGACGCGGCTTCACCTTCATCTGCAACGGGGGCCCCAGCTACAAACAGGTGAATGGCCAGCGAGTCCTGGGAAGGGCGATCGCCCTTCTTGCAGTGAGAGCGACCAGCAATGGGTGGAAGAAGCTTTGCGCCGGAGTGAAAGCCGCTACCGCATGCTGGCCAACGTTGTTCCTCAACTGCTATGGGTGAACGATGCCGTAGGTAACATCGTGTTTTACAACCAGCAATGGTTGGAGTACACCGGGCAAGCACTACAGTTGGGGGAAGGTTTGTGGCGTTCAGTGATTCACCCCGACGATTTTGAGTCAATCTATCAGATTCGTTCTCAAGCGATTCAAGCGGGTCGAGCCTATGAAGTGGAATGTCGGCTCAAACGGTTTGATGGAACTTATCGCTGGCATCTGGCCCGGATTGTGCCGGTTAAGAATGAGCAAGGACAGACGGTGCAATGGTTGGGAACTGCTACAGATATTCATACCCTGAAGGAAACCCAGGCGGCTCTGCGCGAGAGTGAGGCGATCGCCCGTGCCCGCGCCCAGGAACTCGAAGCCTTTATGGAAGCCGTCCCGGCAGGGGTATGGATTGCTCACGACCCTGAGTGTCACCACGTCACGGCCAACCCTGCGGCGCATCAACTTCTAGATTGTCCTCCGGGTAGCACGGTTACCGCCACCCCAGCGAATGGTATCTACCCATTCCCCTTTCACTTTGAAAAGGACGGCCAACCCCTGGCCCTCACCGATCTGCCGATGCAGCGGGCCGGCCGTTTGGGAGAGGAGACTCAGGACGAGTTTGATGTAGTGTTTGCTGATGGCCGTGTACGCACGCTGTGGGGGCGATCGGTGCCTTTGTGGAATGAGCAGGGGCAGGTGCGAGGCGTAATTGGCACCTTCACTGACATGAGTGAGCACAAGCGTACCGAGCGTATTCTGCGGGAGCGAGAACAGCGGTTCAGTACGCTATTCAATGGTATGGAAGACTGGGGCCTGGTGTACCATCTGTCACCCGATGGCCGTCCGGGTCGGCTCATTGAGGTGAACGATCAAGCCTGTAAGAAATTGGGGTACAGCCGCGAAGAACTACTCTCTATGGCTGTGAGCGACATTATCGTTTCTGCTTTTGTCGATTTGGCTTACAGTCTGAAAACCCTGCTGGAAAATAGGCGAATGATGTTCGAGTCTGTGCACCGCCATCGGGATGGTCACATGATTCCTTGCGAGGTCAGTGCGACTGTTTTCACGCTGGATGGGCAGTTGACAGTGCAGTCTATTTGTCGTGACATCACTGAGCGGCGGCAGGCTGAACAGGCCTTACGGGCGAGTGAAGAACGTTATCGCCAAATTGTCGAAACAGCCGATGAAGGCATCTGGATGGTCGATGCTAATGCTCGTACGACATTTGTGAATCAAAAGATGGCTCATCTTTTGGGATACACCCCAAACGAGATGCTGGGCCGCAAGATGTACGAGTTTATGGACGATGAGGCGATCGCGATCGCCACCGCAAACTTTCAGGAACAGGAGCAGGGAATTAAGGAGCAGCAAGACTTCCGCTTTCGGTGTAAGGGCGGCTCTTACATCTGGACGATGATTTCAACCAACCTTCTGATGAACGATAGAAGAGAGTTTATTGGGGCGCTGGCGATGATTACGGACGTGACAGCTCGCAAGCAGGCTGAGCGCGAGCGGGAGCAAATTTTAGAACGGGAAAGGTTAGCCCGTGCCGAGGCCGAGCGGGCTAACCGAATTAAAGATGAGTTTTTGGCGATCCTCTCCCATGAATTGCGATCGCCCCTTAATCCGATCTTGGGCTGGGCAAGCTTGTTGCAAACCCGGAAGGTGAGTGAGGAAACGCTGAGCCAAGCTTTGCAGGCGATCGAGCGAAACGTGCGGCTGCAAGTGCAGTTGGTGGATGATTTGCTAGATGTGTCGCGCATTTTGCGGGGCAAATTGGCGTTGACTGAGATTCCCATCGATATGGTCAGCATTGTTAACGCGGCCATTGAAACGGTGCAGTTGGCTGCGAATGCCAAATCCATTTCCATTGAAATGAAACCCATTGATACCAAGATGATGGTATTGGGGGATGCCAGCCGTCTTCAGCAGGTCATTTGGAACCTGCTCTCTAATGCCATCAAGTTCAGCCCGAACGGGGGCCATGTCACCATCCAACTGGCCCAAACCGACACACAGGTGCAGGTGCAAATTCACGATACGGGCAAAGGCATCAGTCCAGACTTTCTGCCTCACATTTTTGAGCATTTCCGGCAGCAAGACAGCACCACGACCCGTCAATTTGGAGGGTTGGGTCTGGGTCTGGCGATCGTTCGCTACATTACCGAAATGCATGGGGGTAGCGTAACCGCGGATAGCCCTGGAGAAGAACAGGGGGCAACCTTCACGGTGCTACTGCCTCGGTTGCAGCAGACCGAGGCAGAGCCAGATGAGCCTCCTCAACCGCTGAGCGCTTCCACAGGTTTACAGGGGCTGCGGATTTTGGTGGTCGAAGACAACAACGACACTCGCGATTTTCTGGCATTCTTGCTGGAGCAGAGTGGAGCCGTAGCAACGGCTGCCCCGTCCGCCCAAGAAGGACTCGCCTTGCTCGATCAGCAATCCTTTGATTTGCTCATCAGTGATATCGGCATGCCTGACATGGACGGCTACATGTTGATTCGCCAGATCCGGTCGCGATCGCCCGAAACGGGAGGGAAAATTCCTGCGATCGCCCTCACGGCCTTTGCGGGTGAGCAAGATCGTCAACAAACTCAGGAAGCTGGGTTCCAAGTTCACGTGGCAAAACCTATCATGCCCAACCAGCTCATTGACACCATTCTTGCTGTGCTCCGCCAGCAAGCCTAGAGCTACGGATGAAAGGCTTCCGCTCCAGGTGAAAACCTTTCATCCGCAGACGTCTGGTTGTATAAACGATTGAGTTTTGTGATCAACGCCTCATACATCATGGGACGGCGATCCAGCAGGGTCTGAACGCGAGCCTTGTAAACGGTCTGAGCAAGAGTCCAGGTTCGACAGGGGTCCTGGTAATCCCACGCGTTCCCACCATGTATGTCGGTGTAGTAGTTGGGGCGCGTTTCTGGGAAGGGTTGGTAGAACTGGCCAGCCCAACTCCCTTGTGTTGGCTTATCCCGAGAATGGTTGGGGTCGAGAACATAGAGCAGGGAGGGGGTATCTCCAGCCCGAAAATAACGAGCCCATTCAAATGGCTGCACGACGTCCCAGATGTTGCGGCCTAATGCTCCGTAGCCCTTCAGCTGCTCCAATAACTCCTGGGGGGCATCGCCCTGAAACATACCCTCAAACGTCCAATCGTTCTCGATCCACCACAGGTGATTGAATCGCGGGTCGCTGTAAATTTCCTCCCGGCCGGAGCCATTCCAGTTTTGCTCATGGCAGGCATTATCCCAGGGGCTCCTGAGATGGGTGCCGATGGAAAGTACCCGCAGGCGGTCGGCGATCGCTGGCTTTTTCAATAATGCATCTCGCAGCGTTCGCATATTGCCCCAAACCAGGACATACAGCGGATCGTCTGCTGTAGCCTGTTGCGCTTCTCGAATCAGCAGACGACGGGCGGCACGTGGGTGACGGGCGACGGTTGCACGCAGAGCATCGGGTGCAGGATAGCCCAGGGACTTGTACCGGGTGTTGGTGTCGTTGTAATCCTGCTCGTAGGCGTCGATCGCTAGCATCGTTGCCTTCACACCCCCCGCCAAAAAGCGATGGGGAATAATGCCTCGAATGTTCACCTCATCGGCATACATCAGTAGGTGAGCCATGGATTGGCGATCGTCGGGATCTCCCTGCCCAATGTTGATGTCGGTGGTGATGAGAACGCGGGGGCGATCGCTCCTGAGCTCAGGCGGTTGTGTTGCTGGCTCCTGAGGTAGACAAGCGATTAGAACAAGAAACGTAGATACTAACAGGGCAAGAAAAAAACAGTGCTTCCTCATCCATTGTTTGATTGTCATCATCATGGCTAACCCAGGTTAGGAGATTTCTGAGAAACAATTTCCCCATTATTTGGAGAAAAGGCGCGGCGAAGCCGCGCCTTTTCTCCAAATAATGGGGAAGTTCTTATGTGGAAATCTCCTTAAGGAGTCACCCGATCGAGCAGTTCAAGGGTTCTACTACAAGCAATGCTGAAAAAGCAGCCGTGCGGTAGCGCCTGAGATACCCAACGATGTTTTGGAATGATGTCATAATTATTCCCTCCACAAGGGGTAGTTGCAGAAATATTAATGAATGCTTAAGCCTGGGATGTGCACAGGCTGCCCACTCCAAGGCCGCTACAACATACGCGATGTAGTGCAAATGTAGTGTGAGACTTGTAAGTTTGCTTTCTCCAAATGCTGTATCGCCCGTCAAGCGGGCGGCACAGCACTTGGGGTTTATATTTAACCTGAACTGAGGTTACTCAGGGGTACAACAACGGCAAAAAAAGAGTAACGCGATCGCGTTACTCCAATGGGGAAGGCCAAACCTGTTTTGAATCGTTCGATCCGACGGGTTGATTAGCCGAAGGTATAAGCGGCTTGCAAAGCCCAAAAAATCAACCCGGCGATCGAACCTAAAATCAATGCACCTGCAATCCAAACGGAAACTAGACTATTAGCGTTGCTTCCTTTTGTTAAACTCCGGTTCTGGTCGGTCATGTTGGTGTCCTCCTTGTAGCGCTGGCTGTCCTTACAGCGGCATCGTGCCTAAAAACCAATAATCCATCCGCAATCTTAAACAGATTTAGCTGCAATGGAGAGTTCTATAGCCCACCAAAAATAAATTTTAAGGATTACATCATGCAGAGGTATTCGCCTTTTGGCAGAACGGTTTGTCCACTCTCAGAGAGGTTCTGTGGCGATTCTTAACTCTAGCCAATCGGATGAGGTACGAGAAATGGAAGAAGTTCCACATTCATTTCTCGTACCTCACCCAATTGGGAAATAGTGTATTTAAAAGGACTTGCGTAAGTTCTGGTTAAGTAATTTTTGTAATTATCTCAAGGCCAATGCCAGAACCCTACTGGTTGGGAATCGACTTTGGAACGTCTGGAGCACGGGCTGTCGCCATCAACGCGCAACAGCACATTGTTGCCCAGCACCAGCAATCCTTTACGGTGCAACAGCCAGCAATTTGGCAATCCGCTTTGGATGGCCTGATTCTGGCCCTGCCTTCTGACATCCGGCAGGGATTACAGGCGATCGCCCTTAACGGCACCTCCAGCACTGTCCTGTTGTGTGACTCTGAGGGCGCTCCCCTGACCGAGCCATTGCTTTATAACGACGATCGCGGTCGCGATCAGGTGGCGCGATTACGGGCGATCGCGCCACCTGAACATACCGTTCTCAGTGCTACCTCCAGCCTTGCCAAACTATTTTGGTGGGAGCAGCACTGGCTCCCCCAAGCTACCCCTACGCATCCCCTTTACTTTCTCCATCAGGCCGACTGGCTAGCCTTTCTCCTGCACGGCACTTTGGGAATTAGCGACTATCACAACGCCCTCAAGCTGGGTTACGACGTGGGTGAGTTGTGTTACCCAGACTGGTTCACAGCGCTTCCGCTTCCGTTCCAGGTGCCGGAAGTTGTTGCACCGGGGACGGCGATCGCCCCTATAACTCCTGCCGTTGCGGCCCGTCTTGGTATCCCCTCAACCTGTCAGGTATGCGCGGGTACAACAGACAGCATTGCTGCGTTTCTTGCGAGCGGAGCTCATATCCCGGGTGATGCTGTAACCTCTCTGGGCTCTACGCTCGTGTTAAAACTGCTCAGCACCACCCGCATTGATGAGTCAGCCTCAGGCATTTATAGCCATCGTTTGGGAGATCTATGGCTAGTAGGCGGTGCCTCCAACACGGGAGGCGCAGTGCTGAGACAATTTTTTAGCGATGTTGAACTACAAACCTACAGCCAGCACATCAATTTGGATGTTCCAACTTCACTCACCTACTATCCCCTCCTCAAAGCTGGAGAGCGCTTCCCGATCAACGATCCTGACCTACCACCTCAGCTAGAACCCCGTCCCACCGATCCCGTGCAATTTCTACACGGCCTACTGGCTGGAATCAGTCGTATCGAAGCTTTGGGCTATGAGCGCTTGGCGGCTCTCGGTGCAACCCCCACCCGCCGCGTTTACACCGCTGGGGGTGGTGCCCAGAATGCTGTGTGGGTCAAGATGCGATCGCGCCAACTCGGCGTTCCCGTCCTCGCCTCAACTCAGCGAGAAGCGGCGTTTGGCTCAGCTCTCCTGGCGATGGACACGGCACCGGGGCCGTTCGCGCAAGAGTCGGAGCAACGGTAGAGGCCGGAGGGTACTGCTTAGAACTCAGGCCTAAGCTAAAAAATGTACGGGTACATCCCACTTTTGCAGATTGAAAACCCAGTTTTGTTAATGTGGCAGGCCTCGCTCGCCACATTAACAAAACTGGGATGCACCCAAATGTACCTTCTAGCCTCCCCTGTCACCCCCACTTTCCTGCCTTCAGGAAAACCGTCGGATTGCTAACACTACAGCGGGAACCTAAGGTAACATGAGTGGTCTAACCCCTGTTTGGTGTCCTATTTATTGACAGGTTGCGTCAACCTTAAAACGGCTTACTCAACACGCCCAAACGGGATTTTGCCAATTTGTGTAATGTCGGCACTGGAGGCTGCATCTTCCCCGCGCCACTCCATTTTTGTCGGATCACCGATCCGGGCGTTGCGATCGCCCACTCAAAGGGGAAAATAGGAAAAACAGCCCGAGTGCGCTACCACCATGATCTGTTGTCTTAACCCAAAGTGTAAGAAGCCACAGAACCCTGACGGAGCGACGGTCTGTGAGAACTGTGCCTCACCTCTGACACCATTGCTGCGGGGGCGGTACCGTCCTGTACAGCCGATCGGACAGGGGGGCTTTGGCCGTACTTACCTGGCGCTCGATGAAGACCGCCTGGGAACTCAGTGCGTGGTTAAGCAGTTTTCGCCTCAGGTGCAGGGCACCAAATCTTTAGAAAAGGCCGTTCGCTTGTTCAACCAGGAAGCGGTTCGTCTGGATGAACTGGGGGAGCATCCTCAGATTCCCCGGTTGTTGGCCTATTTCGAGCAGGACAACTACCTCTACCTGGTGCAGCAGTTTATTGAAGGGCAGAGCCTGCTTCAGGAGATGCGCCAGAATGGTGCTTTCAACGAGCGCCAAATCCGCGATGTTCTGGCCGATTTGCTACCCGTGCTACGGTTTATTCACGGGCACCAGGTGATCCACCGAGACATTACCCCTTCCAACATCCTTCGACGTAAGTCAGATGACCGTCTGGTATTGATTGACTTTGGTGTTGCTAAGCAGATTGGCGAAAGTTCTCCGGCAGAGACGGGCACTCGGATTGGGACGGAAGGTTATGCTCCCATTGAGCAGTTTCGCGGTGGGCGGGCATATCCTGCTAGCGACCTTTACAGCCTGGGGGCGACCTGCCTGCATTTGATGACTGAAAACCGTCCAGACAATCTGTACGACCCCTTGGAGGGTCGCTGGATCTGGCGCGAGTATTTGATGGATCGGGGCACGACGGTCAGTGACCAGTTTGCCCACATTATGGATTCGATGCTGAAAGATCTGGTCAGCGAACGTTACCAGTCATCCGATGAAGTAATGCGGGACCTGAACGCCGATTATTTCATTCCCTCCGCTCCCGGAGCTCCATCCGGCATTCCCAAATTTCGACCACCCGATTTGTCTCGGACTCGTACCCAGCAAACGCAGCGTCCCGCTCCTCGGATGGCACCCCCACCTCCCGCGATGCGATCGCCCTCGGCACCTCCGGCCGCTCGTCCCTCCCGCTCCCCCGCGTCAGCACCGCCGACCTCCCGGCCTCCAAATATGTGGGCTACGGTGGTACAGGCGTCTGGATGGCGCTGCCTGCATACCCTGGTCGATCACTCCTCCTGGGTGACCAGTGTAGCCATGGCAGGCTCAGCGTCGCTGGTAGCCTCCAGTAGCCTGGATGATAGTGTAAAGGTCTGGAACCCCCTGAAAGGGGAGCTAATTTTTAATCTGACGGGGCATACCCGAGATGTGAATACGGTTGCGATCAGCCCCGACGGTAAAACTCTGGTGAGTGGCAGTGATGATTGCACCGTTAAAGTGTGGTATTTGCCGACGGGGGCGTTACAACGCACCTGCACCGGTCATGCCCGTGATGTCAATGCTGTCGCCATTAGCCCGGATGGCAAGCTGCTGATTAGTGGCGGTGAGGATCGCACGATTCGGCTCTGGCAGTTGGCCAATGGAGCACCCCTGCGGATTCTGCCGGGGGTGTTAAGCATGATCAAGACTATTGCCACCAGCCCTGACGGTCGCTCGTTTGCCAGCGGAGGGTTAGACAACAAAGTCCGGCTCTGGAGTTTGCAAACCGTTGAGCAGCAGCGATTGCTGTCGGGTCATATTCAGGCGATTAATGCCTTGGCCTATAGCCCTGATGCTCAGTTTCTGGCCAGTGCTAGCCGCGATAAGACGGTGAAACTGTGGAATCTCAGCACCGGGAGTCTGGTACAAAATTTTGCAGACCACACCCGCGATGTGAATGCGCTTGCGTTTGCCCCTGATGGTAAGACGCTCTACAGTGGCAGTAGTGACAGCACTATCAAGATTTGGGATGTGAATACCGGCAAGGTAATCGACACCCTCATGGGACACACAGATAGTGTGAATGCGATCGCCCTCAGCAATGACGGTAAAGTTCTGGTAAGTGGTGGCTCTGACAATACAGTTCGGGTCTGGACTCAAGGCTAGAGCCTGCTTTAGAAGTTATTTTTGGTGTGTTTTACACATGCAAAATAACCCTTCCGGGCAGTAAAAGCTTCATGAAGAAGTAGCGCGCCGCGCTACTTCTTCATGGGATTGGATATTAAAGGGCTGTGGACGCTGAGAGTAGTGACTCGGCAATTCCACCGGAGCTGCATAGCAGGTCAATGGCCTGGTCTGCTGTGATCAAACGCTTCAGTACTACCTGTCCAATGGCGGCTGGAGCCTCAACGGTGTTGGGCTGAGGTTTCACTTCGACCATGATGACGGCCTCCTCCACCCGGTATAACCAGAGCTTCTCGCCCTTTTCCTCCATGGCAATGGCAAGTCGGGTAATGTCTGGCTTACGTCGCCAGGCCACCTCATTCCAGAGGCCCCCAAACTCCCACACACGGCCTATTGTCCAACCATCAGACAGAAAAAAATACTTCATGCGTCTCCGTGTCGCTTCTGGTGCCAGTTCCAGGCATGAGTCAGGATAGAGGGAAGATCGGCGTAACGAGGTTGCCAGCCCAGCACCGAGCGTGCTTTCTCACTGCTACCTACGAGGGCCGGGGGATCTCCAGGGCGGCGATCGCACATCTCGACCGCAATCTCTCGACCGCTAATCTGCTTGGCCGCGTCAATCACTTCCAGTACCGAGAATCCATTGCCATTACCCAGATTAAACACTGTACTGTCCCCTCCATTAAGCAAATAATTCAGCCCCAGTACATGGGCATCCGCCAAATCTGAGACATGAATGTAATCGCGAATACAGGTGCCATCGGGGGTGGCGTAATCGGAACCAAATACCTTGATAGAATCACGCGTTCCCAAGGCCGTTTGTAGAACGAGCGGAATCAGGTGAGTCTCAGGGTTGTGGTCCTCACCCAAGCGACCGTTGGGGTCAGCTCCCGCTGCATTGAAGTAGCGGAAGATGACAGACTTCATGCCATACGCCACTCCAAAGTCTGCCAAAATTTTCTCAACCATCAGCTTGCTCATGCCGTAAGGGTTGATGGGGGCCTGAGGGTGATCTTCGGGAATCGGTACGGCGGTCGGTATCCCATAGCTGGCACAGGTAGACGAGAAGACAAAGTTTTGAATGCCTGCTGCTTCCATCGCCTCCAGCAGCACCAGGGTACCTACAACGTTGTTGCGGTAGTACTTGGCTGGGTCGGTAACCGATTCGCCCACATAGGCATAGGCTGCGAAGTGCATCACAGCGGCAATGTCACGGCTGGCAAAGAGTTGCTCCAGGAGGGCGCGATCGCTTGTGTCCCCCACAACCAGTTCCACCTTCAAAACGTCCTCTACCAACTCCCGATGGCCGTACACCAGGTTATCGAGCACCACGACCTCGTAACCTGCTTCCTGCAAGGCCAATACGGCATGGGAGCCGATATAGCCTGCGCCCCCGGTAACGAGAATGGTCGGTTTGCTTTGTGCCATGGAAAAAATCCTCGATGATTAAGCTGGGGAAGTTTGAAGGCATCACTTTGAATTTTTATTCAAGAAGCAATTTTTCCCTCATCCCTATGTTTAGCGGTTAGCCGCTTCAGATCCATCAACACGGGATAGATTTTGCTGAAATCTTCGGGTTTGTAAAGTTTCGATTTCGCGATCCACGATCTGTGCGATAGAAGTGAGGGGGCTAGGTACTAGAATTCCCACCCCTGTTCTGGAAACAGCACGTCATTGAATCTCCTGCATGGATCGGTTTTTAAGGGCGTGAATTGTTGCGTGGCGAAGCCGCGCAACAATTCACGCCAGAAGTTTATTCGAGAGGTGGTTTTAGGGTTATCTAAAGCCCCAAATCAGCCGTTACACCTGGACGTAATGGATTAACTGGGCCAGCCGTTGGCGCAGAGTCTCCAGTCCCAGGCGATCGCCCGCTGAGATAAACACCGCATGGGGGAACTCCTCCTGGGCGATCGCCAACGTCTCACTATCCACCTGATCGATCTTATTAAAGGCCAGTAGAGCAGGCCCCGGCGTGATGGGCATCTCCGAGAGAATCTGCATGACAGAGCGAATTTGGCTCTGCCAGGCTGGATGCGACAGATCCACCACATGCAGCAGGCCATCTGCCTCGGTTACCTCTTCCAGGGTGGCGCGGAAAGCATCCATCAACGACGCAGGGAGTTCGTGAATGAACCCTACCGTGTCAGTGACGACGATCGCCATCGACTCATGGGTGTCTGCTTCGGTGATGACCAATCGACGGCTGGTTGGATCCAGGGTGGCAAAGAGCTGGTCAGCCGTGTAAACCTCAGCATTGGTGAGGGCATTCAGAAGCGTGGATTTCCCTGCGTTGGTATACCCCACGAGAGCCACGGAGGGTACTTCTCGATGTTGTCGGCGTTGCCGCAACCGCGAGCGGTGGGCTTGCAGGTGATTGACTTCCTGCTGCAACCGGGCAATCCGCTTTTGGATGGCTCGCCGTTCGGTTTCCAGTTTTGTTTCTCCTGGGCCTCGGGTACCAATACCGCCCCCCAGTCGAGACATGGCCCGTCCTCGTCCTGTCAAACGTGGCATCATATATTCCAGCTGGGCCAGCTCCACCTGAAGCTTCCCGGCTCCCGTCTGGGCCCGCTGAGCAAAAATATCTAAAATGACCTCGGTGCGATCGACTACACGCACACCAATCCGGGACTCCAGGTTGCGCACCTGAGCTGGGGAGAGGTCTCGATCAAAGACAACCAGAGTTGCCCCCAGGGTTTGGGCTGTCAGAGCGATTTCTTCGACCTTTCCTTCACCGACGACAGTTTGGGGGTGGGGGTGCGATCGCTTCTGGTGCAAGGTTTGTAACACCTCGCCCCCGGCGGTTTCCACCAGTCGACCCAGTTCCATTAATGTGTTGTGAAATTCAGTAGAGGATTGGCGATCGCCGATCAACCCCACCAGCACCACGCGATCCTGGCTGGGATGAATTTGGCGGGCTACATACTGCCGCCGAAATTCCTCCTCTAACCCTTCCACCAGGTCGAGAAAATCTTCCTGGGCCAGATCCTCCAAGTTGAACGGAGGGAGCACCGTCCAGGTGGCCTCAGGGTGCGGCACCAGGTGAGCCAGATAAACCGATTGTACGTACCCCGTCGCACCGCCCCCCCGTCGCTCAAAACCTTCCTTTGAAACGACGAGAGAGACTAAGGCATCCAGCCGTTGTAGGGCCATGGCGGTCAGAGTTCCACTGCTGGGAGCCTCTGTATCCATCTGGGTGGCAATACAGCGAATGCCAGAAAGTCGCTCGGCCCCGTAGCGTGGCAATTCTAGAGGGGGAATCTGAGTTTGGCGTAAGGTTCCAACTCCCACCCGAATTACCTGCCCACGTCGATTGATGTAGACGCAGAGGGGTTGCTCAATGTCGCTACTGATGGCCGCTATCCGTTGGGCAAACTCTGCCGTTGTGAAGCGATCGCCCGGTAAGCGCTGATGGTAAAGCTTCTGAATTTGCTTGATTTGGCTGGGCTTGAGCCCTTGGGGATTGCCGTGAATCGTTTCGATTGTCAAACTCGGTTGACCTGCTACCCTCGAAAACAGCTGATCGCATTCTACCAATGCAAATTAGAGATGTGCTGACGAGCAGCCAACGAAATGTGAAGCTAAACACTCTTGAAGTGGACAGGCTAACCTGCCCACTTCAAGAATTAATGCTATGCCAGGGCACTCAACAAAGCATGCCGCATGACATCCACAGGGGCAGCTTGCCCAAGCCACAGTTCGAGGGCGGCGGCTCCCTGATTAACCAGCATTTCAGTCCCATCAATGGTGGTTAGCCCATGGGCAGCAGCATCCTGCAAGAAGCGAGTGGGGCGGGGAATATAAATTAGGTCATAGGCGATCGCCCCCCCTGGCATCAGCTCCCAGTCTTGCAAAGACAGGGGGGATGCTGTTGCATCGGTGTGCATGCCAATGGGAGTGGTATTCACGATCAACCGCGCTTGAGGTAGCAGTTTTGACATATCCTCCCAGGGGTGAACCTCCAGACCCTTAGCCAGGGGCGAGTCAGCCCAACTTGCCTGAAACTGTTCGAGTTTCTGAGGATCGCGTCCTACCACCTGGATGGTTCCCACACCCAATTGAGTGCATCCGGCGACGACAGCCCGCGCTGCACCCCCATTTCCCAGTACCAGCGCTGTGCTCCCAGCCAGGGTTGATGCTTGCGATCGCAAAGGCGCTAAAAATCCTTCTACATCGGTGTTGGTTCCCATCCATCCCTGGTCGGTGCGATAGACCGTGTTGACGGCACCGACGGCCCGCGCCAGGTCAGAGACATCCATCAGGTATGGGAGAATCGCCTGCTTGTGGGGAATGGTAACGTTAAAGCCCTCAAGCCCGATTGCCTTAAAACCGGCGATCGCTGCCTCCAGCGCATCAGGATGCACAGGCAGGGGGAGGTAGACGTAGTTGACATTTAAGTGAGCGATCGCCGCATTGTGCATCGTAGGTGACAAGGAGTGTTTGACCGGATAGCCAATAACACCTAAAAGACCAGTTTTACCGTCGATCATAAAAGCTTTAAGCTGCCATTAAGTTTGACTAAAACGTCCTCAAAAATGCTCGGAACTTGTGAGTTTATTTGAAACCCTGTGCCAGCATTTTCTCAAAAAAACACCCTAAACGATCACTTTATTGATTTACCTAACGTCCCTGTAAAGAATTTTCTGGAAAAATGGCTATGAAGTGTTTGAAAAATTGATTTTTGATGAGTCTTACTTTTAAAAAGTCAACTTTTCCAACAATTTCTTAAAGACCTATAACTCATTCAAGGGTTTGACAGATAGCCAGAGTTCGTAATTAAATTTGAGTAAATAGTAATCTCTTTGAGAGTGTATTAAACGTGACAAACACACAAGAGATTTTATTCAGATAATTCGTTCCTTTATAACTCAAGACATTTCATTTTCATCAAACCTTCAAAGATACCTTCAAGAATGAATATTTGAGTTTGGAGTTTCCTTGGGGTTTGGTATTCCATGATGGCGTGGTTACTTCTTCTGAAAATTGTCGTAACTGCCCTTAGAGGGCAAAGTTCAATTTATGAATAAGTTAGAAAGGCAAATTGTTAGTAGTTTGCAAGAATTAAAAGAGTACTTTGGGGTTTTCGAAATCAAAGCTGAATTTGAAGCAGAAGGAACTCGATTAGAGGAATTGCTACGCCTTCGGGATGTAACTGCTACAGCAGGTTTGCCCATTATCCTTAAAATTGGTGGAGTGGAGGCTATTACCGATATTCATCATGGGCTGACTGTTGGGGTGAAAGGCATTGTGGCACCCATGGTTGAGAGTAGCTATGCCCTTTCTAAATTCCTTGGAGTCATTGAGAGTTTTGTTCCTCCTGATGTGTTGGAGGATATGGAGTTCGCGTTCAATCTGGAAACGATTACAGCCTACCAAAATCTTGATGAATTTCTAAGTTTGCCTAATCTTCACCTGCTTTCTGGAGTGACTTTTGGACGGGTTGATTTCACGGGTTCTATGGGCTATTCCCGTGCCTATGCCGATGGGGATGAAATTTTAGAAGTTTGCCAGAAAACATTCCGGGCAATTAAGAAGCAAGGATTGAAAACAGCTTTAGGTGGTGCAATATCGACTCAAAGCCGTTCTTTTATTAAAGCTTTGCACCAGGAAAATTTAATTGACAAATTTGAAACCCGAAAAGTCGTTTTTAAACCTGAAGCTATCGAGAATGCTGAAGTAGCCATTCAGAAAGCTGTAGCGTTTGAGTTGCTCTGGCTTAAAAATAAAGCAAATTACTACAACATCATGGCTCAGGAAGATTTATTTAGAATTCAAATGCTAGAAAAGCGTTTGATGTAATACCCGCTAATGATTAGCTCCTGTTCTTCGAGTCGAACAACTGTCTACATATTGTCTGTCTTATGGATTTTCGTTCTTTACCCTGCCTGGTTTTAGATTTGGATGGGGTGGTGTATAGGGGCGAGGATGTGATCGCCGGAGCTCCTGAAGCGATCGCCCACTTTCGAAGGGCTGGTAAAAAGATAGCTTTCTTAACAAATAATTCGGCTTCTGCGGCCTCAAAGGTTGTCGAAAAATTATGTAGATTGGGAGTTTCCTGTCACGAAAGTGATTTAATTACCGCAGGTCAGGCGGCTGCAATTTTTATCCGAGAACACCATCTTGATTCGGGTAAAGGGGTGTTTGTTGTGGGGACGGATGCTCTACGGCAAGAACTGCTCAATCAAGGTTTGGCTTGTTCTCAACCAGATACCTGCGGGGCACTATTAGTAGGACTGGATCCCAACTTTCACTACTCGGTTATCGCCCAAGCACTCATTGCTCTCAAGCGCTCCATTCCCTTCATCATTTGCAATCGAGATGCGTCTTATCCAGGGCGTAATGGAGTGCCAATGCCAGGGTGCGGAGCCATGGTTGGGGCGATCGAGGCTAGCTCTGAGCGAACGGCAGATTTTGAGGTCGGCAAGCCTAACACCATCATGTTTGAGCTGATCGCCCAGCGGTTACAGGTCAAGCCTGAGGACTGTTTGGTGGTGGGCGATAGTCTTAGCTCTGATGTTTTGATGGCCAATCGTGCCCGGGTTGCCAGTGTTTGGATTTCTGATCTTAGCCGAGCCGCAGTGCACGCTGCGATCGCCACCCCTGATGCCTGTGTTCAGAGTCTTCAGGAGTTAGAACCGCTAGTCCTGTAATTCTCCTCAACTCATAGGTCTTCACTTCACTGCTCGGTTCCAACAGTCGCTTGCTGTATGCAACCTCTGAAGTCGCTCCTTCAAGATCCGACCTCCAGTTCAACCATTCGTAACCTCGCCCTGTAACCCCGTCTATGCCAGACCTTGTTCAGACCCTGAGTAAACTTTATGCCCCTCTGATTGGCTGGATTCTGGTGGGCTGGGTTTTGGGTCGACTTTTGCCAAAGCGGGTGCCGGTACGGTTGGGGCAGCTCCTACTGCGGGTGGGGATTCCCATCAGTGTGATTTCATTCTTGTACCGCACAGATTTGAGCGGTTTGATCCTGGTAGGGCCTGCAACGGCATGGGTTGCCATGCTCTCGGGGGCAATGTTCGCCTGGCTCTGGATTGAACTGGGGCTGGGGGACGAGCGATTGAAATCCCTGGCGATAGGTTTGGGGGGCGAGCAGACGACTGATCAGCCTTTGGTTAGCCAATGGTCCTCTCCCGTTCAGGGGAGTTTTTTCCTGGCCATGATGATTGGCAACACGGGCTATATGGGCTTCCCGGTGGTGCTAAATCTAGTGGGCGAAAAGTATTTTGCCTGGGCACTGTTCTATGACCTGTTGGGCTCATTTTTTGGGACGTACGTGTTGGGAGTGGCGATCGCGGCCAAATATGGAACGGCTCATCGATTGAAAAAAGTAGAACTGTTACAAAAAGTTTTGAAGAATCCGGCTTTGTGGGGGATGGGAGCCGGCTTACTTTTACGGTTGCTGGCGGAATGGAAGCTGCTGATATTGCCTCACATGGTTCAGGATGGGCTTCGAGGCATGGCCTGGACCTCGGTGAACCTGGCTCTCGTGCTGATTGGCATGCAAATCAGCCAGCTTAAATCTCTCAACAAGATTAAACAGGCGGTTCCCTGTTTAGGAATTAAGATGATCCTCATTCCGCTGGTTGTCGGTACTGGACTGATGTTTTTTGGTATCAACTTTGACCAGCGGCTGGCCCTGGTGCTTCAAATGGGAATGCCCCCTGCGTTCGCAACTGTTGTCTTTGCAGAAAACTACGGCCTCGATCGAGAACTGGCTGTGACGAATGTCGTGTGCGGCTTTTTTGTTTTACTGCTGCTTCTACCCCTGTGGATATGGCTATTCGGCTCGGTGACCTAGGAGATATCTCTGCGCTAGCCAGAGCCCTTGGGCAGCGCTCTACCAGACACGGCGGCGTAGGCTCTGAAATCGCTTCTCATTTTTGTGCAGGTACTCGTTATGCAATGGTTGAAGTGGGTTAAACGGCAGCATGTCAGGTTTCTCGCATTACTATGCCTTTCGCTGGGGCTGGTGACCTGCTCGGCTTCGACCTCCCTGGAACCGATCGCCTATTCCGTCAATGCGGATAAGGCTGCTGTCGAAGACACGGCTACTGACATCCGTATCGTTTGGACGCAGGGCTTCTTACCCGAAGAGAATGCGGCTGTTGTTTCCCTGGTGGCCGATTGGGAAAAGGAGTCGGGGCTGAAAGCCGATCTCACTCTCTTTTCCCAGCGGGACATTATTCAAGAAACGAACAAAGCAGTCGATGCAGGGAACCCGCCTGATGTCCTCTTTATCGTGGCAGGGGACACCGATCTGATTCCTCTGCAAGCTTGGGAAGATCAACTGGCAGATGTCTCGAAAATTATTGAACCCATCAAAGCCAACTACACAGAGGCCGCCCTGGAGGCGAGTTTTTATCCCAACCACGTTACAAACGAGCCCCACTATTACGCCATTCCCCTGGCTCAGCAAGCAACCAATATCCACTATTGGAAGAGCCTCCTTGAGTCGGTGAACCTGCGAGAGGAGAACATTCCCTCAGATTGGAACGGCTTCTGGAACTTCTGGAAGGAAGCGCAGGATCGGATGCGCAAGCAGGGCAAACAGGACATTTTTGCCCTGGCCCTATGCATGTCTGATAAAGGGCAAGATACGAACCAAATCTTTCTTGAATTTCTCAACGCCTACGGGGTTGAGATGGTAGACAAAACTGGAAAGCTTCGCCTGGGTGAACCTGAGCAGAGGGGTAGGGCTGTGCAGGCTCTTACACAGTTTGTTGATTTATACCGCGACAAATATGTGCCTTCTGATGCGAATACCTGGACAGATGCCGGTAATAACATCAATTTTTTGGAGGGGCGATCGGTTTTGACAGCCAACGGGACACTGTCGGTACCCCTGACGCAGAAGCAAAGTGTGAACCAGTACAACAAGGTATCGAACGATCGCTATCTCAACGAGGTTCGCACCCTGGCAAAATGGCCCCGCAATCCGGATGGTAGCCCCCATCGTTCCACCGTGGGGATTAAACAAGTCGTTGCCTTCAAGGAAGCAGCCCATCCTGAAGCGGCTGCAAAGTTTCTAGAGTATCTGACTCGCCCTGAAGTGGTGAATTCCTGGCTCAGCAATCAGAAGGGGCGTTTCTTTCCGGTGATGCCCCAACTTCTGCAAGATCCGTTCTGGGCACAAAATGACCCGCACTTGGCGGCCGGGCTGGCACTGTTGAAGCAAGGTGTGGAACCAGGGTACCAGGTCTACACCCCAGCATTTAGTCAGATGCTCAGTCAAAAGGTTCTTGCGAGCGCGGTTTTGAAGGTGATTAACGGGATGTCAGCCGAGCAAGCCATCGACGATGTGATTGAACAAGCTAAACAGATTTTTGCGGAGTTCCGATGAAATTTTGGAAAGCGAGTCTACTGGTTCAGTTGGTGGGGTACTTCTCGTTGCTGTCGATTGCCACCATGAGTGTCGTGGCGATCGCTACCTATATCCGTGCCCGCGACTCTCTGCAACAGACCGTTGTCGATCGCTTGTTGGTGGCCGCTTCGCTGAAAGAACTCCAGCTCAACGAATGGATCGATAGTCAGCGCAAAGATACTCTGCTGATCAGCCAGCTTCCGGAGGTACGTTCTCGCGTTGCTGTTCTGTTGACAACGCCCCCGACAGATCCGCGATACAAGCAAGCCTACCAACAGCTGGACGACTATTTCAAAAACCTGAGAAGCATTAAACCTAGCCTGCGGAATGTGGTGATCACCTCCAACGGTGGCTTCGTAATTTTTACGACATCCCAGGATCAATCCATTGTGGGGCGCTATCGGCCCCTGGGCGAACCCACTACATATTTCACTCGGGAAAGTGCTGCTCTGACGGTTCCGAACTTCTATTTGAAGTCTGGAGAATCGGCCATTACCTTTGGGACAAACCTGCGGGATTTGAACAATGTTCCTATGGGGGCCATCACCATTGATTTGGATCTGGATGCTATTGACACGCTAATTCGGGAAAATACCGGGTTAGGGCGAACGGCAGAAACCTATCTAGTGGGCAAGTCAGGAACCAATAACGTCTTTATTTCACGCAGTGAGAAACAGGTTGATCAGAACGAGCAGACAGATGCGAGTCAGACACCGTCTCCCAATGCTTCAGCCCAGGATAACGAAACCGTTGACAGCCCCGGGGTGAAGACCATTGTTGACACCAAAAATGCTCAGGGCTTAGCCGGGATTACGCAAAACTATGAAAACACCCCAGTGTTGGGGGTCTATCGCTGGTTAGCAAAGGCGAATCTGGCGATCGTCGTTGAGATTGAGCAGCAGGAAGCCTTCCTCCCGGCCCGTCGATTGGCTCGTGAAATTCTACAAATTGGGCTGAGCTTGTCAGGTTTGCTGCTGGTCGGGGTTTACTTGCTCTCCCGGCGGATTACGCAGCCGGTGTTGGCGATCGCCGATTCTGCCATCAAAATTGCCGATGGTAACCTGGATATTCGTGTTCCCGTGTTGACAGGGGATGAAATTGGGATTCTGTCTCAGGCGTTCAACAAGATGACGGAATACCTGAAGCACTCCAACGAGCAATTGTCTGATGCCAATCGCAACTTGGAAGCCCGCGTCACGGCTGCTACGGCTGATCTGCAAGACACGTTGGCTTATTTAGCCTCGGTCATTAACAACATGGCCGATGGCTTGTTAGTAACCGACGTAGACGGGAAGATTACCGAGTACAACTCAGCCCTGCTCAAAATGTTTGATTTGAAAGCGGCTGATATGCAAATTCAGAACCCAGAGAAGGTTTTGAGCCCAGCGTTAACTCAGCTCATTGCCAAATCTCATAGTCAACACAATCATGTTTTAACGGTGGAAGTGCCTCTTGCAGACGGGCGAGTTGCGAAAGCATCTGCAACGGCGATTTTGAAGGATGCAGCCGACGATGGCGATCCTTCAACCGATGAGGCTGGGGCAGACTATATTGGCACCGTGATTCTGCTGCAGGACATTACAAAGGAAAAAGAAGTCGATCAGATGAAGACCGACTTTATTTCCACGGTGTCCCACGAGTTGCGTACACCGTTGACCTCGGTACTCGGCTTTGCCAAAGTTATCAAGAAAAAGCTTCAGGAGAGTGTCTTACCCCTGGTGCAAACTGATGATAAAAAGGTGCAACGCACAGTACGCCAGGTTAACGAAAATATCGACATCATCGTGTCCGAAGGGGAACGGCTCACCAACCTAATTAACGACCTGCTTGATATCGCCAAAATGGAAGCGGGCCGGGTGGATTGGAACATGCAGCCGATGCAGGTGAATGAGCTGATTGCTCGGGCCGTGACTGCGACATCCTCTTTGTTTGAGCAGAAGCAATTGACCCTGGAGCAGGATCTGGAGCCTGATTTGCCAGTGGTGGAGGGCGATCGCGATCGCCTCCTCCAGGTCGTGATCAACTTGCTCTCCAACGCCGTCAAGTTTACGGATGAGGGTTCCGTTATCTGCCGAACCCGTGCTGATCAGCAGTTCGTGACCGTCAGCATTGTCGATAACGGCATCGGCATTGCGGAGGATGACCACCCCAAGGTCTTCGAGAAGTTCAAGCAGGTGGGCGATACCCTGACGGATAAGCCAAAGGGCACCGGGTTGGGGCTACCCATTTGTAAACAAATTGTGGAACACCACGGGGGCACCATCTGGGTAGAAAGCGAATTGGGCCACGGTAGCACCTTCTCCTTTACCTTGCCGATTTCGGTTTCCGTCGAGGAGCCATCCCATCCGATGGATATGGATGCCTTGCTAAAGCGGGTGACCCAACACGTTGGTATCGTGACCCCTGCTCCCATTTCCCCAGACCAGAAGCATGTTCTGGTGGTGGATGATGACGCCAATATCCGTAGGCTGCTGCGGCAGGAGTTGGAGGCCCAGGGCTATCTGGTGACGGAGGCTACGAATGGAGTGGAGGCGATCGCCCAGATCAAGCAAGTCTCTCCTGATCTGATCATCACAGATGTACTCATGCCGGAACTGAACGGCTTGGACATGGCTAGCCTGATTAAGAGGGATACCAAAACGATGGATATCCCCATCATCATTGTGTCTATTGCGGAGGACCAGGAACAGGGTTTTCGAATTGGGGTGGATCGCTACTTCACCAAGCCAATCGACAGTGAAGCGGTGCTAGATGCAGTCGGTCAGTTAATAACCCGGGCCGCAACTCGCAAAACGGTACTGATCATCGATGACGATGCGGCAACGGTAAAGCGGCTAGCTGACCTGATGCGAACGCGCAGCTTCGATGTCACTGAAACTTACAGTCTGCCCGAATTTACAGAACGAGCTCGGGCGATGAAACCTGACATGGTGTTAGCTAATGCCAGCTATGCCAACCGCCAGGAGGTATTTAAGACCCTGCGTTTTGAGGAAGGCTTGGAGGATGTTTGCTTTTTTCTCCTGGCCGATCAACAGGACGCATCCGTTTCGATTTCTGCTACTGAGTAAAGGATTTCTATGGCTCAAAAGATTTTGATTGTTGATGACGAACCTCATATTCGCCTTCTCCTGGAGCAAACTCTAGAGGAATTGGAAGATGAAGGTATCGAATTATTAACGGCATCCAATGGAGAAGAAGCTCTGGCCATTATTCAAGAAGAACGGCCCGAACTGGTCTTTTTAGATGTGATGATGCCCAAAATGAATGGATACGATGTGTGCAAAGCTGTCAAAAATGATGCAGAGCTTCAAAATATTTACATTGTCATGCTGACGGCGAAAGGGCAGGAAATTGACCGTCAGAAAGGTGATGTCGTAGGAGCCAATGTCTATATGACCAAGCCCTTTGACCCTGATGAAATTTTGGAGAAGTCTCAGGCCGTACTGGGTCTCACCTGATAAGAATTGAGCACTATGGCAAAAATTACGCTCAAGCGACTGATTCAAAGGGACCTCTCGGCTCTGTTAAATCCGGTATTGCAATTAGCTGATGCACCGATCGGGATTTATGACCAGGAGGGTAACTGGCTGAGTGGAGCTCGAGAGTCCGAGGGGGAGCGGTTTCCCGTTGAGGTGCAGGATGAGGTGTTGGGGTGGGTCAGCGGGTCTCCTGCTGCGAAGCAGGTGGCTCAACTGCTGACGGCCTTGGCGATCCAAGCCGTGGAGCGGCGATCGCTTGCCACTGAAGCCCTGGAGAAGTACCGAGAAATCAACCTGCTCTATAGCATTGCTGAGAAACTCACCAGTTGCCGTGAAGTAGACGAAGTGGTGAAGCTGGCTCTGGCAGAAGCGCATCGTCTGATCCGGGGTAGCAGTGCAGCCCTGTTCCTACTAGATGCCAAAACCCAGACCCTGAAGCTGATCTCCGTTTCGGGTCAATCAGACGTTGTGGAGCCTGTGCTAAAACCCGGTCAAGGAATTACGGGTTACGTTGCTGCTTCTAAAAAGCCTGAAATTGTGAATGATGTACTGGCTGATCCCCGCTTTGAGGCAAAAGAGACGGGTATCCGTGCCCTGCTCTGTGCGCCCATGCAGGCTCAAGAAAAAGTGATTGGCCTGATCAGTATTTACAATGATGAGCTGGGTAACTATCGAGCAGAGGAGCTAAAACTGTTGACGGCGATCGCCCTTCAAGCTGCTCCTGCACTGGAAAGTGCTCTTTTTCTCCAGCAAGAAATGGAAGCGGCTCGCAAGCGGGAGGCTGAGCTGCAGGAGAAGCTTCAGGAATTGCGCATTGAGATTGACCAGGCCAAGCGCGATCGCCAGGTGGCCGAAATTACAGAAAGCGACTTTTTCCAATCCCTCAAAAAGAAGGCAGAATTGATGCGAAAGCGGGTAGACTCCTCCAAGGAGCCTCCGTCCTTAATTTAAGTTTATATAGCTGAAAATTAGGATGGTAGTTGGCGCTTCGGATGAAAGCGTCATTGCTTTCAGCAACAAGGGTGCAGACGACGACACAAACCATCGGGGAATCGATACAAGAAGCCGTACGTCTACCTGTTTTCTTTCATGAAAATTTTCTTCTATAAACAACTAAAGCTCTGTCTAAAGTTGTGTGTCAGAATCATTACAGCACGCACGATTGAGTAGCCATGCTGGGAACTCTGCTGGCCGGGCGCTACAAAATTATTACTATTCTGGGGGCCGGAGGCTTCGGGCAGACCTATTTGGCCGAAGACACTCAGGAATCCCGACGTTGTGTTGTCAAACAATTTCAACCTGCCCTTCACGATAATCAATTTCTGGACGTAGCCCGGCGGCTGTTCCATACAGAGGCTCAGACCCTCAAGCGCCTGGGCAAACATGATCAGATTCCCGAACTCTATGATTTCTTCGAAGAGAATGAAGAGTTTTACCTGGTGCAGGAATATATTGCAGGGCACTCTCTAGCGAGTGAGCTGTCGCGACAGCACCGGCTGCCAGAAAATGGGGCGATCGCTCTCCTCCGTGACGTGCTAGAGGTTCTGCAATTCGTCCATCAGCACCAGGTCATCCACCGAGATATCAAACCGGGCAACCTGATTCGGCGGGAGCATGACGGCAAAATTGTCCTCATTGATTTTGGTGCTGTTAAGGAAATCGGCACGCAACTGTCTACCAGTATGGGCGGGATGACCAGCTTTACCGTGGGTATTGGTACCCAGGGCTATACTCCCAGCGAACAGTTGATGGGGCGGCCCCGGTTCTCCAGTGATATTTACGCCCTGGGCATGACAGCGGTACAGGCCGTGACTGGGCTTTCCCCATCCCAACTGCCTGATGACCCCGATACATTAGAAATTCAATGGAAAGATAAGGCCCTCATCAGCCCTAGTTTCGAGTTTGTCCTCGATCGCATGGTGCGCTATGACCACACCCAGCGTTATCCCAATGTGGATGATGTTCTGAATGCGCTGGATAAACTGGCTGAATTGCCTACGAATCTGACGGAAGTGCCCCGAGATCTGCTGCTGCCAGAGTCTTTGCGGGGTCGCGACTACACCATGCCATTGCCGCCTGAAAGTTGGCGGCAGATGGTTGTGGCCGGGGCTAAGGCGATCGCGATCGCGGCCGTTTCGGTCAGTGGTCTGCTACTGGGTATGCGCCAACTGGGTTGGATGGAGCCGTTAGAAGTCGGCGTATTTGATCAAATGACCCGGTTCCAACCCACGCCCGAGCCTGATCCACGCCTATTGGTTGTCGAAATTACCGAGGAAGATCTACGGGCCCTGAAACGGGCAACGCCATCTGATCAGACTCTAGCCAATACCATTAAGACGCTCCAGGCTTCAAAGCCCCAAGTCATCGGGTTAGATTTGTTGCGGGATCTCCCTCAAGAACCGGGTCAGGCTGAGCTATTAAAACAGCTGAAGGCGAATAACGTCATTGCTATTACCAAACTGGGCGATACCGAAGCGGATCAAATTCCACCGCCCCCTCAAACTCCACCTGAGCAGGTCGGGTTCAACGACTTTCCCATCGATGCTGACAAGGTCATTCGACGTAACCTACTTTTTGCCTCAACGGCTGATCAAAACTATTTTTCGTTTGCTACCCGATTGGCTCTGAAATACCTAGCGGCCCAAGGCATTGAGCCACAGCCGCTTAGCTCAGAAGATCCTTATCAAATTAAACTGGGGCAAGCTCAGTTAACGCCCTTGAACTCCACCTCCGGGGGTTATCAGAATTTAGACGATCGCGGTTATCAAATTTTGCTGCGCTATCGTCAGGCTGGCAGCCCGGCTCGTATGGTGAGGCTGACGGATGTCTTGGATGGCAAAGTTCAACCCGATTGGGTACAGGGCAAGATTGTACTCATCGGTACTACCGCCCCTAGTGCTAAAGATTTGTTCTACACGCCCTACAGCGCGGGGGAGCAGGAAGAACACCAGATGGCCGGGGTGGTTGTCCACGCTCAGATGACGAGCCAATTGCTCAGTGCGGCTTTGGGGGAGCAGCCTCTATTCTGGTATTTCCCGGACTGGGCAGAGGGGCTCTGGATCGTGGGTTGGGCCGTGGTCGGTGGCGTGCTGGGTTGGTTTGTTCGCAACCCCTTGCTGTTAGCGGGTAATACAGGCCTCTGGCTCCTGGTGATTGTTGGCGGTGGGTTTGTGCTGTTTACCCATGGTGGCTGGGTTCCCGTGGTGGCTCCGGCGATCGCTTTTTTCCTCACAGATGGAGGTGTCGCTGGATTCCGCATTCTCCGCCACTATCGCCGTCATAGTTTGCCTGTTCTCTGGCCAAAAATTGAAGCCGACCAGTTGACACGTACCCTGCCGAAGTAGGACAAATGTTCTAAGTGCTTTCGTGCTGATCTATTGGCTCGTTCTTTCACCCCTTCGATCTATCCCGTGGATTCTAAGACCCAGGTTTCTGCAACTCGTTCCACGGCTGATGTGCTGCCCGGTATTCGCTTGAATCGGCAGCAGAAAAAGGCGTTGAAGGCAATGGAGGGGTTCGTTCAGAGCCGAGAAAAGCTGTTTTTGCTGACGGGTTATGCAGGGACGGGCAAAACTACGCTGCTGCAAGCCCTCATCAAAAAGATGCGGAAGCAGGGCGATCGCCGCCGCATTGTTTTCACGGCCTTCAGTAACAAAGCGACCAAAGTGTTGCAGAACATGGCCGAGTCTTGGGAACTCAGCATCGACTGCATGACCTGTTGCAAGTTGTTGGGTTTGCGGCCTGACATTGACCAAACTACCGGCAAGCAGGTCTTTCAGCCAGATCGAGACAGCGAGAACCTGATCGAGTCCTACCAACTGGTGGTAGTGGACGAAGCCTCGATGATCAACGCCGAACTGTGGCAACTGCTAAACCTGGCCGTGATGGATCTTCTCAGTAAAACTCAATTACTCTTTGTCGGAGATATCGCCCAGTTGCCTCCTATTGGGGAGCCCGAATCTCCGGTCTTCAATGAGATTCATGAGCGGGTTGATCTAACGGAGGTCGTGCGGTATGGAGGTGCGATCGCCCTGCTGGCTGAATCTATCCGTAATAACCTGCTGCAACGGGATTTGCCCCAGTTTGAGACGGATGTGAATGGCGATCGCACCGAGGGTGTCATCGTTTGCCAACGCTACGCCTGGGAAAAGTTGATGATCCGTGCTTTTCAAAGCGATGCGTGCAAAGCCGATCCGGATCATGTTCGTGCTCTGGCTTACACCAACCGCCGCGTTGATTACCTCAATCAGCAAATTCGGCGTGCGATCTACGGTGCAGGAACCCCTCGCTTTGTAGAGGGCGAACGTCTGGTTGCCAACACCCCCTATTTGTGGGGTGAGAGCGTCATTCTGCAAACTTCTAGCGAATGTGAAGTGCTGGAGGTCACCACTGCCCAGCATGGCCCCTGGCAGGTCTGGGTGCTCCAGGTGCTGACAGATGAAGGTAAACGCCGCACCGTCAATACCCTCCATGAAAGTAGCCTGGGCGAGTTTCAGCGGCTTCTCGGCCTCTATGCTCAGGAAAAACGTTGGGGCGAATTTTGGGACCTGAAAGGCCTTTTTGCGGACTTAAATTATGCCTACTGCCTGACCATCCACAAATCTCAGGGCTCTACGTTTCAAAATGTCTTTGTCGATGTGCCCAACGCATTGATCAACCAGAATATCCGCGAGCGCAATCAGTTACTCTATGTTGCCGTTACGCGTGCTGCTCGAAGGCTCTTCATTTATTGATGAGTTTCATAGGCTTAGTTCGTTCGTATCGCGTCTGTCCTGCACACTCCATCCGGACTGAACAAATGGATAGATACCTATCTCGGCTCTTCCCGCTACACTGAAAAACGTAAAGCAATATTACGAAGCTCTGTGCAGACTATCACGCTAACGGGTGGCCCCACCGTTCCGGCTCTGGGAATTGGAACCTGGGCCTGGGGTGACAAGTTTTTCTGGAGTTACGGCAAGGATTACGACACCGAGAGCCTGAGGCAGGCTTTTCGGGGAGCGATCGCCGCTGGAGTAACTTTTTTCGATACCGCCGAAATTTATGGTCTGGGTGAATCAGAGCGGTTACTGGGGCAATTCATGCAGGAAACGGATCAACCTGTACAAATTGCGACCAAGTATTTCCCGCTGCCTTGGCGGTTTGTGGGAGGTGCTGTGGCGGACGCCCTGACCGCTAGTTTGAAGCGGTTACAGGTGGCGAGCGTGGCGTTGTATCAGGTCCACTGGCCCTTTGACTTTTTTATGGGGCAACAGACCTTGATGGATGCTCTGGCGGATGAGGTTAAGCAAGGGCGCATCCAATCCATCGGGGTGAGCAATTATTCATCGGAACAAATGCAACGGGCGCATGACGCGCTTGCGAAACGAGGAGTGCCTTTGGCCGTCAATCAGATGCAATACTCGCTGCTGGCGCGGCAGATTGAGCGCAATGGGGTGATGCAGGCGGCGCGCGATCGCCAAATCACCATTCTGGCTTACAGCCCCCTGGCCCAGGGTTTGCTCACCGGCAAATACACAGCCGAAACCTACACTCCACCGATGGGTGCCCGTCGTCTTGATCCTCGCTTTAGTCCGGATGGTTTACGTAAGTTGGCTCCGCTCATCGATACCCTGAAGCAAATTGCTGATCAGCGTGGCAAAACCCCTGCCCAAGTCTCTCTGAACTGGCTCATTGCTCAAGGGAATGTGATTCCCATTCCGGGAGCTAAAACGATCGCCCAGGCTGAGCAGAATGCAGGGGCTCTAGGGTGGTCTCTATCTTCCGACGAGGTCGCCCAAATTGCTGCCGCAACGGAGCAAGTGTAGAGCATTGATGTTAGGTGTGCAGGCATCTAACAAAGTTAGGACTGGCGTATTTTTATGGTGAGCTTCGCCCACTATAAAAATGCGTCAGTCCTAAAACTAATGCCAGGTAGGACATTTAACGCTCTGTAAATCTTCCTTGCTATTTGGAGCCTTTTATACTTTGGATGCACCATAACCCCTGGTTGAATGTGGTTTGATCAAAACGATCCCTCTTGGGGTGCTCTGGACGTGTTATGACTGGTGGTCATTCCTCTATGTTGCTGTCTCCCCTGCTATCCATTCCCATTGATCCGCTTTCCTGTTCAAACTGGATTCTCTCTGCCTCGGGCGTTGAGGTATCGGTGTATCACCGGGAACGGTTGCCCCGCACCAAGCGCGTGTTAGTGGTCAGCAATCATCGCAGCATTATGGATGCGCCTTTGCTTATGAAAGCACTGGGGCGGCCTGTGCGATTTGCCTGTCATCACTACATGAGCCAGGTACCCGGTTTGCGCGAGATTGTAACGGCGCTGGGCTGCGTACCCCTGGATGAGCCCGGGCAGCAGAAAAGTTTCTTTCAACGAGCCGAGGATCTGTTGCGATCGCAACAAGCCGTGGGTATCTTTCCTGAAGGAGCTAAACCCATGATTCAGGTTCCTCCGCGAGATTCCTTCAACGAATTTCATCGGGGGTTTGCCCACCTGGCCCTGCGGGCTGAAGTGTCGGATCTGGCGGTGCTACCCATTGCGATCTCCCCCTCCCAGGAAAGCCAGAATCCGATGGCCCCATTGCAACTCTTCCAATGGTTTGACCCATCGGAACCGATGTTTCAGCAGCCAGGTTGGCATCCCCTCGTGCTGTACCAAAAAGTACAGGTTTTCATTGGCAATCCCATTTGGATTTCTGAAGAACAACATCAGCAATACAACGGTAAACAGGCTGGGCGTCTTGCTAAAGAACTGACCCGGGCATGTAACGATGAAATAGCCGACCTATTACGCAAGAGCCGTTACTTCCGCTAACCCATTTCTCCGTATCCTGAATGACTGCGCTGACTTCCTCTCGATTTCTGCAACTGACACCTCCTCGTTCGGACGTCCCACTGTTTGTTTTTTTACCTGGGATGGATGGGACTGGGAAGCTCTACCGGAACCAGTTGGGACTACAAGCAGATTTTGATGTTCGGTGTCTATCCATTCCGCCCGATGATGTGTCGAGTTGGGAAGGGCTGGCCCTGCAAACGGCCCGACTTATCAAGCAGGAGAAGGAAGCCAATCCTGGCCGTCCGGTTTACCTGTGTGGTGAGTCTTTTGGCGGGTGTCTGGCTCTCAAATTGGCGCGCTATGTGCCGGATAGTTTTGACTATTTGATTTTGGTCAATCCAGCATCATCCTTTAGCCGCCAGTTTTGGATGCGTTATGGCTCGGATCTGGCTCGCTTAATTCCGCCCCCCTTGTTTAACCTGTCAGGTTATGGTTTGGTGCCCTGGTTAATTTCCATTGACCGGGTATCTCCAGAAAATCGTCAGGCACTTTATGATGCTATGCACTCGGTCACTCAAGCCAGTGCTGCCTGGCGGCTCTCGCTCGTGACCGATTTTGATTTGGATGCGTTGCCTCTGCACCGATTACGGCAACGGACCCTGGTTATTGCAGCGGCTCGCGATCGCCTCCTCCCCTCTGTTGATGAAGCGAATCGTCTGATCGATCGCCTGCCGAATGCCCACAAAGTTGTCCTACCTCACAGCGGTCATGCTTGTCTTCTAGAAACAGACATTTGCCTGGCCCAAATTCTCAAGGCCGAGAATTTTTTCGCTCCAGAGGCAGAGGCGAAACTCCTCCGCTAAGGGGATATTCAGGTTTATCCTCTTCACAAAAAAGTAATTCTGCTTACCATAAGGGCGTGATGTACTTCACGAACCTTTACAGGTGCATTACGAACCTTTACAGAATTACGGAGGTACTATGGCCCACCAACGTTTAACCCTCAAACAGCTTGCTCTAGCGGGTTTATGTGGTTTCGGTCTGGCAACAGTCTCGGCCGTTGCAACTCCCGCTCCCTCGTCTGCCCAATCTACGGAATCTACTCCCATTACTCAGGATTCCATGCCCATTCAAGCACCTGGTACTGTCGAACAACCAAGTGCAATCGAGCAGCCGGGTACTATACAGCAACCCACTACAACCCAACCGGGTACTGTACAGCAGCCTGATGTAATTCAGCAGCCAAGCGTTGATCAACCCAGCACCGTTCAGCAACGGGGTACCGTTGATCAGCCCAATACTGTCCAGCAGCCAAGTGTTGATCAACTTGGCACTGTTCAACAACCGGGTGCCATTCAGCAACCCAGTACTGGCCAAACTCCGAGTGTGATTCAGCCGGGTACTGTTCAGCAGCCGGGTACCGTTCAACAGCCGGGTACTGTTCAGCAGCCCAGTAGTGGCCAAACTCCAAGTGGGGTTCAACCCGGCACTGTTCAACAGCCTGCATCTGAGCAAACCCCCGGAGCCCAAACTCCCCCTGTGTCGCAGGAGCCGGGTAACCTGATCGAGGTTGCAGGTACCAATGGTTCGTTTAAAACCCTGGTTTCTGCGATTCAAGCCGCAGGTTTAGCAGAGTCGTTAGAAGGCAGCGGGCCTTTTACTGTGTTTGCTCCTACCGATGAAGCCTTTGCTGCATTGCCTCCCAATATTCTGAATGCATTGTTGTTACCCGAAAACCAGGATTTGCTCACGCAAGTTCTGTCCTATCACGTTGTGCCCGGGGCAGTCACCTCGGATGAGCTGACAACCGGTGGGGTTGAAACGTTGAATGGTGGCCTGGCGGTTCGGGTTGAACCCAATCAGGTGATTGTGAATGATGCCAGCGTCGTAACGGCGGATGTTCCCGCTAGCAATGGAGTGATCCACGCAATCAACCGAGTGCTGATTCCTCAAGGGCTGGTCGAAGAACTCCAGTCTCGGACGGCATCTTCTGACACTACCCAACCCGCACCTGGGCTGTAACTAACTGCTCTCAGAGCCAAAGGGGCGATCGCCGGGGAACCTATGCGATCGCCCCACGTCTCCTGATCTATGCATTGAGAGCAGGATTATGCAGACGACACGCATCTGGCAGCCGACCGCTGCTCTGTTTATGGCCCTTGGGGTTTCCGCTTCCGCTTCACTGCCCCTGGTGGCCAGTCTACCCGCTGCGGCCCGCGAATCGTATCAAGTTGCTCAGCTATTTCAAAATCCCAGTCGCCAGGTTGGATTGCCTGCGGGGACTGAGATCCCGGTTCGCTATGATGCTGCTGAGCGTGTCATTGTGGCGCCTGGAGAAACGGTAGAGTTAGAGCTAACGCTGGCAGAGGATCTGCGCTCTTCTCGGGGGACTGTCGTACTGCGCGAAGGCAGTATTATCCGTGGGGAATTGCGCCCAGTGGATGAGGACAACGAGGACGAAGGCACATACTTTGTGGCCTCAGAGGTGGTGCCTGATGGCACCGATCGCGCCATTCCCCTGGTCGCGTACTCCGATGCCATTACCGAAACTCAAACTATTGACCGTCGCACCAACCCCGATATTTTGCGCGGTGCCGCTATTGGGGCTGCGGCTGCGGCTGTATTGTCCGAAATTTTTGGCAGCATCGATTTTTTAGAGGTGCTGGCAGGAGCTGGTGTTGGGGTCTTAGGAGAAGTTCTGATTCGGCGTAACGAAGAGGTCGATGTTTACGTCATCGAACCCGACACGGACCTGGATTTGCGGCTAGAGGAGGACTTTGTCTTGAGCCGTAGTTCTTCCGGTTCTTCCACCAGTCTGCGTTAGAGCTAGTAACTCTCATTTTGGAATCCGGCCCGAAAACCGCTCGCCTAACGCGAGCGGTTTTCGGGCTTTAAAGCCGAGAGTTGCTGCGTTAGAGGACTTATTGCAGACAGGGCTGACGCATTCTTGTTATGTGTGGTGTGCTTTGCACACCACACATAACAAGAATGCGTTAAATATGGACTGGCGTAAGTCCTAACAGCAATAACCTCATTCAATTTTTTGGAGGGGCGTGCTTTGCGCCCCTCCAAAAAACTGAACCCGGCTCAGGTGAAATAGGTGTGAGGAGTTTTGATACGGGTAAGATTTATGCTTTGCCCCTATTGCTTATTGTCCAGACGATCGCGAATGGGAGTAACGACGTGAGCGATCGCTTCCTGAACAAACAGTTTAATAAACTCATCTCGGCGGTTTAGCTGAAACTGCTGTTCGACCACCTCGCTCATCCCGCCATCGCCCCAGTCCTGATCCCGCCGGAAATATTCAATAAAGCTCTTGCCTGCAATGCGAATCAAGTAGGCGGCCGTGGCCCCTTGAATGGCACGGCCTACGAGGAATGTCGCTACATTTGTCTGAAGGGCAAGGGATAGCAATTCCATCGCCCCTCGAACAACTCCCAGGCTTACCAGCGTGCGAGCCAGTGAGACGGCCAGTTCTTTGCCGCGCTCCAAATTCATCTGGCAGCCGTACACCTCGCCAATTTCCACGACCATCTGGGCATTGACTGCGGCGGCGGCGAGTAAATCCACCATGGGCAGGGGCATCACCGAAACTACCCCAGCTCCAATCCATTGGTAGCGATCGACAATGGCTTCAGCCTGTCGCCGCCGCTGGGCGTCCAAAATTTGTCGCGCCTCTTCACCTAGCCGCTGTGACTGTAGCAAGATGTTGTCGGCAATCAAATCTTCCCCTTCGTCCCGCAGGATGGCGGCCATGCGGCGCAAGAGGGGGAGAATTTCGGGAGCGGATTGGAAGCGATCGCCGCTCTCCAACCGCACCTCTGGCGGGTTGGCAGCCACAGCAATGACGTCCACCGGAGCAATGAATCCCTGCACCCGTTGTTGCAAGTGCAGCCGAATGGCCTCCAGTTCCTCGGTCGTAAACAGGTCTGTTTTGTTAAATACCAGGATGGAGCGTTTTCCCATAACGGCGAGCGATCGTAGGGGATCGTACTCCGACTTCCGCAGGTCGTTATCGATCACAAACAACAGCAGATCTGCGTTGGAAGCCATCTCCCGAGCCTGTACCTCTCGCCCGGTACCTGCCACTCCTGCTTCCAGGATGCCAGGTGTATCGGTCAGCCAAATTTCGCGTTCCACGTGAGGCAAGCGAAATTTGTAGGTTTGGGGTTGAGTAGTTGTTCCCATGGCCGCACCGACCTGCCCGACCATCTGCCCCAAAATGGCATTGACCAGGGAGGTTTTACCTGCGGAACCCGTGCCAAATACCACGACCCGAATTTCCCCACGAGCCAAGTAGGCTTCAATTTCGCGACTGCGCTCCTCAAAAGCCTGACGGGCTACTTCGTCTTGAATTTGATCGACTTGCTGCCGCACAGCCCGCAGGTTTTCTGCCGCTGCCTCGGCTTTTACCTCAGGCACTTGAGGCCGTTCCCGAGGGCGTTGGGGCCGAAAAAACAGGTACGCATAATAGCCGAGAGCTGCCAGCAAAATGGCAATCAGGCCCAGAATAACCCATAGTGCCAGATCCGCCAGGACAGGTGAAAGCCCTGCCAGACCCGCATGAAGGCTTGCCAGAGTACTAATCAGCCAGAGCAGAAGCCCCAGCATGACGAGTAAACCTACAATAATTTGCAGCAGCCGTGAACGCGACATGGCATGGAATAAACACGAACAGGTAACCTGGAGCCACTTAAGATCCCGTTCCAGTCCAATAACTGGATGGGATGCGGAAATCAGCTATCCACACCAGGACCTGCTCAGATTATCGCGCAGCCTACCCTTTGCACAACGCTCCGCCGGAGGACAATGGCGCTGTACAGCGACCATCGTCGATTTTGACGATGGCATTTATGGGAGGTTGGCGATCGCCCTAAATTCTACGAGAGGTTTTCAACCTTTCGCACAGGACGATTGTTCAATTCACGTGGCTTAGCCTTATTGACCTTAATTTCACGCCCTAGCCACTGAGCACCATCTAATTCTTCGATCGCTTGATCTTCGTTAGCATCTTCCTTCATTTCAACGAAGGCAAAGCCACGCTTTTTTCCCGTCTCGCGATCGGTCGGAAGGCTGACTCGAACGACTTCTCCATATTCAGAGAAAACTTCGCGCAGGTCCTCCTCAGTTGCCTGAAAAGACAGGTTTCCAACGTAAATAGTCACGGCGCTCTCCAAACCTCGATACAAGAAACAGCTCGGAATGAACTGGCAGAAATGTATATGGTTATACTGCTTTAACGCAAACCGAACTTTTCATTCGCTGACATCATAGCTGATCCATTAAAAAATGGCAGTATTCTGTTAATAAACATCGCGCCAATTTACCTAAAAATAATTCAGGTTATTTATCAATTTCTATAGGGGTTCAATATAGGCATGAGCCATATAGCGTTTTTAACAAAAAATTTAGGTGCAAAGCTCTAACAGTAGCGTCTCTAAAAACTGGGGTTAACAACCAGTTAAGAACTAAACCACCTCTAAGACACTTTTCTATATCAGCATTTGAAGATAGAAATCTGACAGCTAATTAGTTCCTATAAGAACATCTATAGTATTTCCCGACCGAGTGAGGTACGAGAGATGGATGTGGGCGAAGTTCTACATCCATCTCTCGTACCTCACTCGGTTGGAAAGGATTATATGGAATGTTCACCCTGCGACAAACTGGGTATCAAACCGATAGCTTGGTGAGGCACAATCCCAACTTTATTGTTCGCCCACCTAACCAACCGAGAGCATCGAACCAAGCTCAATACTCTCGGCTTTGCCTGACAAATACGATCTCTGGTTCAAGAAGTATCCTATGCAGTAGTGCAGCGCACTACTGCATAGGATACTTCTTGAACCAGACTTGTATAGAGCAGTGTGCAACTGCGTTACTTCAGTACGGTGGTGTAGGTCGCTTAGCGACCTACACCACCGTACTGAAGTAACGCGCAAAGCGCTATAAAGGGGTGCCTTTGGATTGATAGCGTTACTTCACTACAACGTGAGCTTTACCGATACAACGCTTGAATCCATTGCCATTCCTGGGCCAGCCCTTCTGCCAGTGTTACTTGGGGCTTGTATTCTAACATGCGGGCTGCTTTTGACGTATCGGCGGCGGTGTGGCGCGCGTCCCCCCGAGCCTGCTCAATATGCTCCCGCTGAATTGGAATACCGGTAATTTGCTCCAGGGTGTCAATGACATCCATCAAAGCAACTCGGCTGCCACCCCCAATGTTGAAAACTTCTCCTGCAACATCAGGAGAACTGGCTGCGGCTAGATTAGCGGCGATCGCATCTTTGACAAAGGTATAGTCCCGTGTTTGCTGACCATCGCCATAAATCCGAATAGGACGGTTTTCGAGAATGGCTTTCATAAACAGATGAAAAGCCATGTCGGAGCGTTGGCGAGGGCCATAGACCGTGAAGTAGCGGAGGGACACCACCGGTACCCCAAAGTTATGGGCATATAGACGGCAGAGATGCTCGGCGGCTAGTTTCGTAATGCCGTAGGGAGAAACCGGGCGAGGGCACAGATCTTCACGAGTGGGAAGGGTTTCAGCATCACCGTATACAGAGGACGACGATGCAAACACAATGCGCTTCAGGTTTGGAGCCTCTTTTGCTGCTTCCAGGAGAATTTGAGTCGCATTCACATTGCGCTCGGTGTAAAGTCGGAAGCCTTCGCCCCAACTGGCTCGTACTCCCGCTTGAGCGGCCTGGTGGTAGACAACATCAACGTCCTCCAGCAAAACAGACCAATTCAGGAGTTCCATGCTGGCTTCGATGAGTTGAAAGTCAGGATGGGCTTCCGCTGCCATAATATTTTTTCGCTTCAGAGCAGGGTCGTAGTAATCGTTGAAATGGTCAATCCCGATCACTCGCTCCCCTTGCTCCAACAGGGCTTCGACCAGATGCGATCCAATGAAACCAGCGGCCCCCGTAACTATGCTCGTACCCATTGAACCCACTCCCCAAAAGAAATCGGATGCAGCGCTTTCACAGGCCACATCCCTACAAATAAAGCCTGATTGTACACTTCGGCATCTCTTCACGGAAGCAATCGCTGGGACAGTGGCAAAAGTGCTCTAATACCAAATTTGGTTGAGTCGTATGGGGTGCGCATCTTGCCTACCGGGAAACTGAGCGGGCACAATGCTCACCCTATACGCGTTGCGGACAATGCTCGCCAATAGTAAGGTTCATGCCAAATGGCCCACTAGTACGCTGAGGCGGAAATCCATCACTTATGTTTTTGTGTGAGGTGCGAAGCACCCCACACAAAAACATAGGTCGCGAACTTAGGCCGCAGCTTACTAGATAGTCGGCCTACGTTTAGAGATGCGAGTGCTTGGCATCCTCACCTCTAAACATAGGTTGATTTTTAACACTGAGGGCTGGTAAGAGTCCGCAACCCGCTTTTGCCACTGTATACAGGGTGGCAAAAGCTAGACATGATGCAGAAGGAGCAGCTAGGAGAATTCTGCCTGTTGCCTACCGGGCTTCAACTTTCGCCCAGCAGAGACTCAAACTCGGCTTTAAGGGCACTGAAGTCAGCAACTCTTGCTACCAGAAGGTTTTCGGAACCTGCATCTTCTAAGCGACGTTTCCAGTGTTGTACTTGCTCACCATTGCGGAGCCAGAAAGCAATAACGCTATCTACCACGCGATCCAAATTCCATCCCCGCTCTTGTGGAACGGTTTCGATGGATTCTAGAAAGGCATCCAGGGTACAGCGATCGCTTGCTAAATAAGCTGCACCTTGCCGCTTCTTAGGGGTACTGGTATTGAGTTGATGGTTAAAAAAGGAGAGGACTGGGGTAATTCCCACAAAGTCAAAGGTATACTCCATAGTCAAAAGCAACCTATTATGAGGAACTTTAAAGAGGGATGAAACAGCCTGCTAACCTAGGGTGAGGCTATTATCCTTAAATAATCAGGTTGCCGCGACTATCTTGAGATTGGTGTCTTCTGAAAAACAAATTAAAGGTTTTCTGTTTCCCTGGAGAGATGGGTAGGTATACAGCTCCCACCCCTCTTTAGGAATCAGTAGACTTCCTGTATGAATCGATTTTTTGGAGCGTGAATTGTAGCGACACTTCTCTACGCTCCGGCTCAGATATTAGTGAACCTGGTGCGAGATGCGAGCGTACTGGGAGATGCTTTGAAAGAGGGGGGCGAGTCCGCGAGTGGCAAAATAGCGCGATCGCTGATCATTGCTCTGATTTCCCAGGAAGACCATCCGATGCTCCTGGCGCAATTCCCGTAGACGAGCCGCTACCAGGCTTAAATACTGGCTGCGTTGCTGCTGATCTCGTCGCAGGCTTGCGTAGACTGCTTCCTTAAGGCAATTTTGTACCAACGTGTAAGTCAACTGTTCTGACATCGTCGTCATTGCGTAGAACCCTGATTGTGAGTGATATCTGCGGCAGGCCCGTTCATACGCTAGACTAACCGTCACGAACGGTACAACTTGCCTGTACTCGGTAACCCTAAAATAGTTCACAGGCCTGTCTGATCTCCTCCGATAAATTGCTGATGGCTAGTCCCTATATTCCCTCCCCAAAGCTAGGTGGAATCCCTCAAAACTCCTCTTGTGCTCGGTGCGTTTTAGTGGTGGTACATCAAGAAACCTCCAGTCCTGGCCTGGTCGGCGAGTTGCTCCACCGGGCTGGGTACCATCTGGACGTGCGATGCCCGGCAATTGGCCATGATTTACCTACGTCTTTTGATCCTTATGACGCGGCGATCGTGTTTGGTGGCCCCATGAGTGCCAACGATGACACGGCTCTACCCTTCATTCGCACAGAATTAGATTGGATCGCCACCCTACTTGAAGCAGGCAAACCCTATTTAGGAATATGCCTGGGTGCTCAACTGCTTGCTCGAGTGTTGGGGGCTGAAGTGGCACCCCACCCAGAAGGGCGTATGGAAATCGGTTACAACACGATCGCTCCAACCCCAGCAGGCCAGAGTGATTTGGGTAATCTACGCCATGTCTTTCAATGGCATCGCGAAGGGTTTGATTTGCCCCGAGGGGCTACCCTACTGGCTCTGGGTAATCAGGATTTCCCCAACCAGGCATTTCGCTATGGTGATATGGCCGTTGGGCTTCAATTTCACCCAGAAATCACCCAAACTCTGATCGATCGTTGGACAACAGCGGCTCCACCTGACCATTTACAGCGTCCTGAAGCCCAGTCTCGGGATGCTCAATTCCAAGCCCATACCCTTTACGGTGCTGAGGTAGAGCGATGGTTAGACGGCTTTTTAAGTCGCTGGTTAGAGCCAGAAGCCCTTGTTGCTTAGGCTTGTGTACCAAACACTGATGCAAACCTACGATCTCTGACTCTGATGCTTGGGTATTGGGTGCAGGCGAGGCACACGACGCCCAATACGGCATCCAAGCTACAGGACTTACAGCGCTTTGTGCTTGAATCAACCACGGTTGTTTTTGTGAGAGCCGCACTCCGCGCGGCTCTCACAAAAACAACCAAATTTTAAGCGCTTGAAAAGCACTGTACGCATTTGTGGTGGGCTTGCATTTAATAACGGCTGGCACGGGCGTAGTCGCCGATGAGATAGCAAAGTGATTTGAGGCTGGCGATCGCCTGCTCCTCCAATCGGTCATCATCCATCAAGCGGGCTACAGCCAGGCGTTGTTCGTAGCATTCCAGCGCCAGGGTATAGTTACCCATCGAATCGTAAATCACCCCCAGGCTTTCCAGGGCTTGTTCTTCGTTGCGATAGTCATTGAGAGCGCGGGCAATTTCCATGCGCTTGCGGTGGTAGGTCACCGCTTTTTCGTAGTTGCCCAGGCTATAGCATGCGCTGGCCAGATTCTTGAGTACCTGGCCCTCCATCTGGCGATCGCTAATGCTCTGGGCTAGCTTCATCAATTCTTCATAGCACTCAATGGTTTTGTTGTAGTTAGCTTGCGAGTGGTAGGCATTGCCCAGGTTACGCCAAATCTGGCTTTCAACCTGGACGTCTTTTAATCCCTGAGCTAACCGCAAACTCTGCTCGTAATATTGAATGGCAGCCGCATGGTCTCCCATGGCCTTGTAAGCCATACCCAGGTTATTCAAAGCGGCCATTTCACCCCGCAGGTCACAAATTTCGCGTGCGACGTTGAGGCTCTGAACTTTATATTCAATGGCTTTGGGATAGTCGTTCAGGTGGCGATAAGCATTGCCCAGGTTGCCCAGTGCTTGGCGCTCCGTGCGCCGATCCATCACCTGGCGGGCGATCGCTAAAGCTTGATAGGAGTGGGCGATCGCTTCGGCATACTGACCCATGGCATAGAACGTCAGCCCCATACCGCTTAACGCCATGCCTTCCCCTTGCAGGTCGTGGTGCTGCCGATATCCTCTCAGCACCTGCTGAAAGTTATAGAGAGAGGACTCCAGATCACGAATTTGGTATTGCTCAATTGCCTTTTCGAGCAACTCATCCAGGGCTGGCTCTGCAACGGTGGAGGTTTGCTGCTGCGTTTCCACGTAGGGCTCCCGCATCCGCTCGAGTGCAGGAACAAAGGTTCCGTGGTTTAGTTCGTGGGCTTCTTTCATTGATTCACCTCACTCCCCATAGCTGAGATGAAGAGTTGAATAACGGTTGTGCGGTTTCTGAGATATGGATGGAACCTTTCCGTCTGGGCTGGCTTCGACCACCCAGCATCGTACCTACTTCAAATGAGCTGTTTAGTAATAGCTGTCCGATAGTATTTACTACGAACTCTAAAATTTCACATCAGTAGAGGATAAATGAACCAACGCTGCTTTGAGCGGGGAAACTAGGGACAATCAGTACCAAACTTTGAAAGTATTTTCTTAGAAATAATTTGTGATCCACCTTTGTTGGACTACCCTCCCTTCCAATAGTTCAGAGAATGGTGATTCAGGTCAAACCCAAGGGATGAAGTATGGAATAACGGTAACGAGCTTTTTTAACTCCTTTAGGTTTACATAAAGATTCAGTGAATTCATACGGTATATGTTCTGAAATCGTCTTTTGTAAATTCATAAAGTACAGAGAAGATCATCCGAGAAATCTCGTAATGTCTTCAGGCCATACCTTGAATTGCTTTCGTTTGTGCTGATGTAGCCATTACCCGGTTGCTGGTAACCCACTGAGGAGCTCATCGCATCCACGGTAATTTAGGGCTAATATTGTTCACCCTTTCTCGGTCTCAAACCTCTATACAGCAAGGCATATACCTGTTAACCTGTCCTCTTTAATCCCGATCTAGGTGAAGTAGCAACCTATCTCTACAATACTCCTTATGCGGATAAAATAATGAGGGGTCTAACCCATAGCAGTTTTGGATGCCTACCGAATTTCACGGAATCTCTTAATTTAATAGGGATAATTGAGGGAAAATGTACGGAAGAATGCTGCTCAAAAATCAAGTTTCCAATCTTGAGAAGAAGAGCTGTAGATAGCCCAGTTTTCTCCCGCAATTATACGTACACTCCCTTCGTGCACAAGAGGGGCAGAACCCAACAATCAAGTCGCAGTGGTAGCCTGAAGAAGAATCTCCATCCCCTGCTGGTACTTTTGTGAGTTCTGTGTTTTCTGCTGAACGATTGTTATTTCAACCTGTCATCCCGGCTGCGAACGCAATTCCGGTTATTTTTGCGTTCCCAAATGAGTACAGTGTCGGCATCACTAGCCTGGGATATCAGGTGGTTTGGGCAACTCTGGCCAGCCATCCGGCTCTGAATGTTAGCCGATTGTTCACTGACCAATCAGAGCCATTACCGGCTCATCCTGAGCTTTTTGGTTTTTCAGTGTCGTGGGAGCTTGACTATGTCAATATTCTGGGCCTGCTGGAGCGCTTTGAAATTCCATTACGTGCGAGCGATCGCCAGGATTCTCATCCCCTTATTTTCGGCGGTGGACCCGTACTAACGGCCAACCCCGAGCCCTTCGCTGATTTCTTTGACATTGTGTTGCTGGGAGATGGCGAGTTACTGCTGCCAGAATTGATAACGGCCTACCAGGCGGTTCGGGGGGCATCCCGGATAGAAAAACTGCGGCATCTGGCTCAAGTGCCTGGAATTTATGTACCGAGCTTGTATCACGTGAGCTACGATGTGCCGGACGGGGCGATCGCCATCATCGAGCCTATTGATGCCAGCATCCCCACTCAAGTCGAGAAGCAAACCTATCGGGGGAATGTGCTGTCGGCTTCTACCGTGGTGACAGAACATGCGGCCTGGGAAAACATTTTCATGGTGGAAGTGGTGCGCAGTTGCCCAGAGATGTGCCGCTTTTGTTTAGCCAGTTACCTGACCCTTCCTTTTCGCACAGCCAGTCTTGAGCAATCTCTCATTCCAGCGATTGAAAAAGGTTTGACGGTGACTCGTCGCTTAGGATTGCTTGGGGCTTCGGTGACGCAACACCCTGAATTTGAAACCCTGTTGAATTATTTAGATCAACCGAAATATGACGATGTTCGCCTTAGCATTGCCTCTGTGCGAACCAACACGGTGACGGAAAAGCTGGCTCGTACTCTGGTGAAGCATGATACCCGTTCCATCACGATCGCTGTCGAGAGTGGGAGCGATCGCCTCCGTCGAGTGATCAATAAAAAGCTCACCACAGCGGAGGTCATTGAGGCAGCGGTACAGGCAAAGGCTGGCGGGCTAAGTGCTATGAAGCTCTATGGTATGGCTGGAATTCCCGATGAAACGCCAGAGGACATGGAGGCTACTGTGCAGATGATGCAGGATCTCAAAAAAGCGGCACCAGGTCTACGTCTCTCATTGGGATGTAGTACTTTCGTGCCCAAAGCCCACACTCCATTTCAATGGTTTGGGGTGAATCCAGAGGCCGAGAAACGGCTGAAGTATCTGCAAAAGCATCTGCGCCCCATCGGAGTTGATTTTCGACCGGAGAGTTACAACTGGTCCGTGATCCAGGCTTTGATTTCGCGGGGCGATCGCCGTCTAGCACCTCTTCTGGAGAAGGTGCGCCACTACGGGGATACCCTGGGCAGTTATCGCCGAGCGTTCAAGGAAATGCGAGGGCAATTACCGCCCCTTGAGTACTATGTCCACGAGTCCTGGGTACTTGATCAAGTTCTCCCCTGGGATCATCTGCGTGGGCCACTGCCGAAGACCACACTATTAAAGCATCGGGCTGATGCTTTAAAGCAAGGGCAAGCGATTGCTGTATGAATCATACGCTCAGCTATATAGCGCTGTGCACGTTGATTAAGTACGGTGGTGTAGGGCACGAAGTGCCCTACACCACCGTTTCTGCACTTAACGCACTTGCACATTGCTATAGAAAGAGGGAGTGGGATGCATAGGCCCCACTCCCTCTTTGAAGGATGCGCGGCGAAAAGTGCCGCACACATCTCAGGAACGTTTACTTCAGCTGAATGTACTTGGGAGCTTCATTCAGGTGAATGGTGTCAACGAACCGAGCGGTCTTAGACTGGCTGGAAATAACCAGGCTCTGGGTCCGAGAGCCACCGTGGAAGAAGCGAACTCCTTCCATCAGGGTGCCAGAGGTGATACCGCAAGCCGCAAACAGCACCGTTTGGCCGGAGGCGAGTTCTTCGCACTCGTAAACCTTGTCAGGATCGGTGATGTTCATTTCCTTCAGACGGGCGACGTTTTCTTCTTTGGTTTTGTTCGCCCATTCCTTAGTTTTCACAACAGCTGGGTCGCTCACCAATTGACCCTGGAAGTGGCCACCGAGACAGCGCATAGCTGCTGCAGAAATGACGCCCTCGGGAGCCGCACCGATACCCATCAGAGCATGGATGTTGGTACCAGCGAAGCCGCAGGAGATGGCCGCAGATACGTCACCGTCGGTGATCAGACGAACACGAGCACCCGCTTCCCGAATTTCTTTGATCAGCTCGTCATGGCGATCGCGCTTCATTACCACTACAACTAGCTCATCAATGGAGCGGTCTAGGCACTCGGACAAAATCTTCAGGTTTTCAGTGGCGCTCTTGCGAATGTCGACTTTACCCTTAGCGGCAGGGGGAGCTGCCAGCTTGTTCATGTAAAAGTCGGGAGCGTTGAACAAACCACCCTTCTCAGAAATTGCCAGTACGGCCATCGAACCGGGTTGACCGTAAGCGCAAAGGTTGGTGCCTTCGCAAGGGTCTACGGCGATGTCGATTTCCAGTAACTCATCGGGGTTGCAGTAATCTTTAGCATCTTCGCGGGTGCAAATACCCACTTCTTCACCGATGTAGAGCATGGGGGCTTCATCGCGCTCCCCTTCCCCGATTACGATGCGACCCCGCATGTGAATCTGGTTCATGCGCTTCCGCATGGCTTCCACGGCGACCTGGTCTGCGGTGTTTTTGTCGCCCTTACCCATCCAACGGGCTGAGGCAATCGCAGCCTGCTCAACGACTTCAATGATTTCTAAACCCAGTGTTGCTTCCACCTGAGATACCCTCCCAAAACGGCTGATTTTGCGTCATTCCACAGACATCGGTTCAGTCTAAAAGTTTACCAGACTGAGGGGATCAACAGTCACATCAGATCTGAGCTGCTGCGATCGCTGGAGTTTGAAAGGGCATCCATAAACTAACCTGTACTTCTTTTTGTGAGAGTGGCGGCTAAGCTATCACTCTCACAAAAAGAAGTACAGGTTGTTCAATACACGGAGTCTGAGCCATCTCGTCGTGCTACATGACTTTGCCACAGGGCCCGACAAAACTAAGTGTTTTTGTGCGTGAAGTCGTGGGCTGCTTATCCTTCAAGAAGTGACAGAGCACTTGGGCGCCTACTCCTACGGCAAGAACGTGAAAGATCGCTGAAAATGAAGTGATTGGGGTGTAAAGAGTTATCGATACTTTCGGTTGTTGCCTGGGTATGTTATGGGTTGTAGCAATTTATAAAGCTATAACCTCACTAAATTCTGGGTTGTTGTTGGGTTTATCCACACTTTCTTCCTGACGTCCTGCGATTATGTCTAACCCATCGACTCCAAAGGCTGGAGAGCCTGCAACCAGTATTAGCTCTCTCAAAACAGCGATCGCCCAATCTCGTCCCCTCATTAGTCGCCTCAATATCGGAACCAAAATTGGGATTGGCTATGCGATCGCCCTGGGCATTGCTACGTTAGGAACCGTCCTTGGTTCTATTGTCGGAAATCAAATTCAGCATCGAGCCACTGAACACCGAGAGACCTTTCATCAAGCAGAAAAACTCATCGACGATCTCCAAATTGCTTTGCTAGAGGTTCGTACCAATGAGCAGCGGCTCATGCGATTGGTGCAGGATCCTCAAGAACTCCCCTTTCAATATTCCATGGCGAATATGCGGCTGGATCGGGCCGAAATTCTTCTGGCAGATTTTCGCAAAACCATGGAGGATATCCAAAAAAATCCAGAGTTTTGGGGGCGGGGAGCGGAAGTCGCTGAGTATTTGATTACAAAGCTTCCCATCGCATCTGACTACCTGAATCACCTCAATGAGTTGATGAACCAACGGTTCTCTCCCTCCTCCGAGGCCACGTCGGCAACGATTGAGGCAGAACTAGACGCTTTCACCCAAAGCTCATCGGCGCAACGTTTAGATGAGTTCTCGTCTCAATTGAATGAGTTGGTCACGATTACCCAGCGTCTGGAACAACAGGCTGAGGAGGATGTATTACGGGCTGAGCAACTGCGGCAGCAAATTTTGTTTGTCAGCATGGCATTGTCGGGGTTACTGGCAATCTTTTTTGCCACCTATACGAGCCGGGCGATCGCCAGTCCTCTCCGTGCCGTAACTAACGTGGCCCGTCGGGTTACTGAAGACGCTGACTTTGATTTGCGAGCACCCGTTACCGCTACGGACGAAGTGGGTGTTTTAGCGCATTCTCTGAATAAATTAATTCAGCGGGTCAAAGACTTACTGAAAGATCAAAAGGCTGCTGCCGAAGAGCAGCGACGTCTTCAGCAGGAGCAGTTGTTGCAAGCCGAGAAGATGTCCAGTTTGGGCCGTATGCTGGCCGGGGTTGCCCATGAAATTAACAACCCGGTCAATTTTATGTATGGGAATTTGATTCATGCCAGTGAGTACATCAACGATTTGATGAAGCTGGTGAAGACCTATGAAGCTACAGTTCCTAATCCGGATCCTAAGGTGGTGGAATTGGCCGAGGCTATTGATTTGGAATTCTTGTCTCAGGATTTACCCAAACTCCTCACTTCCATGCAAATTGGGGCCGATCGCACTCGACAGATCGTCTTGAGCCTCAAAAACTTTTCCCGGATGGATGAGGAAGGAACCCATCCAGTAAATTTGCCCGAGTGTCTGGATAGTACACTGCTAATCCTGAACAATCGTATCAAGCGGGGAATTACAATTGAGCGCCAATATGACGAGGTGCCTCTGGTGCAGGGTTATAGCGGGCTCCTGTACCAGGTCTTTATGAACCTCATGGTGAACGCTCTAGATGCTCTGGAGGAAAAACAGCCCGTTGAGACGGAAAGAGGAGGCACCGCGCTGTCTGCCTGGGCACCAACGGTTCGTATTCATTTAACCCGTTCCAGCCTGGAGGAGATACAGGTAACGATATCTGACAATGGCTGTGGTATACCCACTGAGCGGCTATCTCGGATCTTTGATGCCTTCTATACATCTAAGCCTGTAGGGGTCGGCACCGGATTAGGGCTTTCGATTACCAAAGACATCATCGAGACCAAACACCACGGTAGGATTGAGTGCCATTCTGTTATTGGGGAAGGAACTCGATTTGTCGTTTCCCTGCCTATTCAACAGCCAATTCAGTCGTCACAATCAACGGCCTCAAAAGTTCGCAAAAAAGCCCAAACAACTTAAAGAGGTGTTTGAAATACTTATCTCTTGAAAGACCATAATAAACATTTCAAACCCTCTTTTACATTAACTATCTTGATTAGCTTCTCATTTTGATAGGACTTACGCATTTGTGTTGTGAGTGGGGTGCGAAGCACCCCACTCACAACACAAATGCACTACAGATAGCGGGCTTGCGTAAGTCCTGTTTGATTTGAAGCTCATAATGATAATTGCTGCTGACATGGGCCCTTGAACTAAATTCAATAATGTCCTGATAGTATCAGGTAGCTTGTGGGGATTATGGCAGATGCAAATGTCTCTCATAATCCATATTGGAAGCTATTTGATAAGGGGTAGAAAAAGTAGATTTTTCATGCTGTTCAAGCATGAAAAATCTACTTTTCAATTGCATAGAACTAAGGGGGTTAAAGGGGTTGCAAAAAATGAAACTCCTATCGCTGATCTATCGTCAGTGAGTACCTTAGCAGTAGGTTCGCTATTTTCTAGAAGGATGCACGGCCATGCGGCTTCGACGACTGATTTATGGAGTATTAGGGATATGGGTGGCAATTTCCATTGGAACGGTACAGCCGATCGCCTCTACTAAGAGTGCCCACCTGATCGAGTCTTTCCTGGGTCTGTCGATTACGCCCTCTCCTGCCTTGGCCAGCAGCGATGCTCCCGCAACGCTGGTCTCTATTCGTCGGGAAGGGGGGCGATGCATCCAACCGGGCTGCTTCTCAGAGGTCGTAATTTTTGTGGATGGCACCTACCGCTACACCACCCACCAGACGACTCCCGTGACGGGCCATCTGACCGAAGCCGAACTAGAATCTCTGCGGGAACGCATAGCTCAGTCCGATATAAGGGCGATTCGCAACGCCGGAACACCCGTAAATGGGGCTGTTTATCCGCTTTGCCAGGTGGCTGTGGATGGACGAGAGGCCATTTATACTCTACATGTCCATGGGCTTGTTGAGGAATTGCGGGGTTGTAACACGCAAATTGATGTTTCTAATCCTCTCGTGCAGCAGCTAGAACAGCTCTATGAAAACATTTCTACTCAAGCGCAACAACCGGTGGAGCCGCCTCAGGAGGTAGAGGGGACTACAACGACACGCCCCCGACGACGATCGCTTCCCCGCCCTGTTGCGAACTCGGTTCGACGGAGCTTTCAGCGTGATTATCAGAACCGTCTCGCCAATATTCGCATCGTCCGTTCTGCACGCGTGGCCTGGAAGGATTGCCTGCCCGACTTACCCCAGGGGCGCTTCTCCTATGGCCCCTGTGAACCGCAGTCGCATGAGGGATGGCGGGTTGAGGTCAGTGGAGAATTTCCCAGTATTCAACAACGCATCACACGGGTTTACTACGCCGATCGGCAACGGTGGGCAGTGATGAATGCGGCGGCTAGTTTGACGGATTCGGAGCGATCGCAACTCGCTACAGCGCTCCAAATTCCACTGTCCCAAGTGCAAGTCTCCGCTGTGCAGGAAGTCTCCTTACTCCCTGCTACCGCATGCCCTGATGAAGGATTTTGTCCCTCTCCGCCTCTAGCTTTGGCCTGGCGGGTGTTGGTAGCTGGAAATAGGGGCGAACGGATTATTCCCATTTCCACCCTGGGCCAACCGATTGATGTTGAGGATGCGTTTGCCTATTTTGGTGAGGGCGATCGCGCCGCCCTGGGTACTTTGCCCGTTCCCCTTGCCAATGCAGTTGTGCGAGATGCCTGGGAACGGCTGACGACAACAGAACTTGTCTCTGACTCTAATTCCGAAACTACTGGAGAATTAGACTTTGGGGTTGACTCTATTGAACCTGTCACCTGGAATGAATGCCAGGGAGGTTCTGGTCCAACCCGGCCGTTTCGAGGGATTTGCCCAAACATAACCCGTTCAGGTTGGCGCATGGTAGTGGCAGGGGGTACAGCGCAAAATCCATTTCGCCTGGTTTACTACATCCTTCAGGGAACCGACCCGCAAAGCTGGGCAGTGCAACCCGATGGGCAGCAAAGCATTCCGGAAGCGGTGCAACAACGCATTCTCGCTGCGGCTGCTCAGCAAACTGGGGTGTCTGCTTCCTCCCTTCACTTGCATTGGGTTGATGCACGGTTATTCGACCGCTGCTTGAATACGGCAGAGGATGCCATTAGTTGTGGCACAGATATTCGCCCCGGCTGGGCGGTGCAGTTTTTAGGACCCCAGACGAATAGTACGGATTGGGGGGAGCCTCTCTGGACATTCCATACCAACCTGACGGGCACCGATGTGCGGTTAGTCAACCAGGGGCAATGGGCACCGCCTCCCTAGGGCCTGTTTTGACAAGGCTTCCGGCATGAATCGATTTTTCAGGGCGTAAACCGTTGCGTGGCTTCGCCACGCAACGGTTTACGTAGGACGTCTAATGAATACCTGCGCGCTTGAAAAAATCCCCAATCAAGTACAACGAGCCACACAAGATAACCGTCCCATCTGGGTTGTTAGCATAGGCAGCTTCCAGACCCGAAAATACATCCGGATGGGCGGTGCAGTCTACGTCTGGGCAAATTTGTTTAGCCAGCGCCGTCAGTTCCCCAACATCAGCCGTAATGTGATCGGGAACGGGAACAAGATGTAGGCGATCGCCCATCGTTTCAGAACAAGAATCGTTTTCCCGCAACAATGCCCGAAACACATCCCCATGATCCTTGTTGGCAATCATCCCCATGACCCAGGATAGGGGGCGCGAAAGGGCCGCTCCATCCACATACCGCCGCAACATCTCGGCTCCTGCCGGATTATGCGCACCATCTATGAGCAACGGACGCTGATTCTTCAAGGAACCATCAGCGCTCCACTGTATCCACTGCATCCGTCCGGGCCAGCGAGTTTTCGCCAGCCCTTCTAAAATGTGCAGGTCATCCAATGCCCAGCCCTGTTTCTGTAGGAGCCGGAGAGCGGCGATCGCCACCGCCGAATTGATCAATTGGTGCCCACCTCCCAGCGGCACTTGATACTTTAACCCTGGTAATCCCTCCGGGCTAGCATCCCCGGCACCGTTCCAAAGTGCCCATCCTTCACCGATCGCGATAGAAGGCTCCACCCACGTGACTGAACAGGCCAACTCTGCTGAGCGCGACCTTAACACCGCCATCGCCTCCTCGGGTTGAGGGGCAATAACTGCCGGGCAGCCTGCCTTCAGGATGCCGGCCTTTTCACGGGTAATATCTGCCAGGGTTGGCCCCAGGCGTTGCCAGTGTTCTCGGCTGAGGGAGGTGATAACGCTGACCAGGGGGCGATCGCACACGTTAGTTGCATCCAGACGCCCTCCCAGGCCCACTTCCATCACCGCTACATCCACCTGCTCTTGGGCGAAGTAGAGCCAGGCCGCAGCCGTAATGATCTCGAATTGGGTTGGGGAAGAATGGGCTGGATCAATTGCCGCGATCACCTGTTCTAAAAGAGTGGTCAGGGTTTCGGGAGCGATCGCCCGCTCGTTTAAGCAAATGCGCTCTGTCCAATCCACCAGATGCGGTGACGTATAACGGCCTACCCGATAGCCTGCATGGGTCAACACAGCTGATAGATATGCGCATACGGAGCCTTTTCCATTGCTTCCCGCTACATGGATCACTGGAACCCGACGTTGAGGATTTCCAAGGGCGGTCAGTAAGCGTTCAATCCGCTCCAGGCCTAATTCCACGCCAAAATGCGTGAATGCATTGAGGAGAGTATCGACAGCAGACGATTGGGCGATCGCTTGAGGTAGCGGAACATCCGCGTCCGAAGGATTCATGACAGTCTCCATTAATTTAGAGGAAGCGCTCTATAACCCTTCCTCAACAACGAATGATTAATCGAAGGCGAGCAAATCAGGAGCGCGTTAGCAATTCAACCCCGTCCCGCCCATCAGTCTCTTGCAAAAACACTTTGACGATTTCGTCCCGGGCCGTCGGCAGCTTCTTGCCGACAAAATCTGGGTGAATGGGCACTTCCCGATGCCCTCGATCCACCAACACTGCCAGCCAGATGGTTGCGGGTCGCCCGTAGTCATTCACAGCATTCAGCGCAGCCCGAATGGTACGCCCTTTGTAGATCACATCGTCGACCAGCACGACAGTTTTGCCAGACAAATCGAATAAAATCTCCGTCTTCTCTGGCGTTCGTACATCAATCTGATCCAGGTCATCCCGGTAAAAGGTAATATCCAGATGCCCTACGGGAAGGCTCACCCCTTCCAACGCTTCAATCTGTCGCGCCAGCACTTCTGCCAGGGGAACGCCCCGGGTAAAAATCCCCATCAAAGTGACCTGGGATAGGTTATCCCCAGCCCGTTCAATAATTTGCGACGCCAATCGGGTCACAGTACGGCGAACTTCATCAGCCGAGAGGATTTCAACAACTTCGGAGGGCACAGTAGAACTCCCGTTGTGCTGCGAAGGGCAGCCCTTATTCTGACGCCAGACCTGGGGAAATGTCCATCCCACCCGAACTCAAAGTTTGTCACTCAGAAGCGGCGACGAACTTTGGATTTAGGTGTGAATCACCTCAGAAATCCTCCGCTCCGTCCTGCAACGTCTCAATCAGTACCGCCATTTGCTGCTGCTGTTGGCCCAAAAAGGTTTCGCATTGGTTCAAGTGCTGGACTGCTGTGGCAAATTGCTCAAACACCTCGGCCAAATCCAGATCGCCACCTTCGATCGCCTGAATAATTCGCTCTACCTCACTGATAGATGCCTCATATCGCCAATTCAGATCGGTTGCTGTTTCTGAAGATTTAGAACGCCTTGCCATAAGTTCTTTCCATCCGAATCAACATTGCAATTGAGCGCAAAACCACAGACCTCTTGGGGTTCAACACTGAGCCGAGCGCTCCTCCAGCCCCGTCTAATCCCATCCCCCGATACTAAACTCTTCCGGCAAAACCTATCCGCAAACCATCATCACATTCAAGCTTTCATCCCCATCAAACAGAGCCTGGCAACTTTTCGATCGCCTGAACCCGAACCGTACCATCCCCCAGTTGAATCTCCAAAACTTCATCCACTGCCACATCTTGAACCGATCGCACGATCGCTCTATTCTCCTGGCGCACCACCGCATACCCGCGCTGCAAAACGGCTGCAGGATCAAGGGTTTGCAAAGTTTGCCGCAACAGCTGACAACGTTGTACTTCCTGATGCAACAGATGGCGAGTGCTATGGAGCAGACGCTGGCGTAACCACGCTAGCGTCTGTTGTTGCTGATGCAGCCGATGATCCAGACGTAGCCGTTCCAGGCGATCGCGCAACCCATCCAACCGGTCAGCCTGATAGTCAAAATATTGCTCTGTCGCTTGTTGCAGCGCCACAATTCTTTCCTGATGGGCTTCATACACATCAATCCAACGGGGAACGGTCAACTCTGCGGCGGCTGTAGGAGTATGGGCGCACACGTCAGCTGCCAGATCGGCCAGCGATTCATCCCGCTGGTGCCCAATTCCTGCCACGACTGGAATAGAACATTCTGCCACCGCACGTACCACTCGCTCGTCATTAAAGCAGGCCAGATCCTCAACGGCACCCCCGCCGCGCGACAAGATAAGCACCTGGGCTCGCCCGTCCTGCTCGACTCGCTGAATGGCTCGCACAATCGACGCTGGAGCTTGCTCTCCCTGCACAATGGCAGGAGACAGCAGTACGGTCAAACCGGGATAACGATGGTTTAGTGTACGTTGAATATCACCCCAGGCAGCCGCCTGAGGCGACGTGACAACAGCTAACGTATGGGGGTGTGGGGGAAGCGATCGCTTCCGCTCCACATCAAATAATCCTTCTGCCTCCAGCCGACTGCGCAATTGCCGATAGCGCAGTGCTCGCAACCCCTCCCCAGCTGGGAGTGCCTGCCATACGGTGAGTTGATACGAGCCCCGCTGAGGATAAAGGGCAATTCGTCCTAACACAACCAGGCTGGTTCCTGGCTCAGGTCGGCAAACCAGGCGATCGAGCCCACTTTTCCAAACGACACAATTGATAGATGCGCCGCTGTCCGGATCTTGCAGGGTAAAGAAAAGTCCGCTCCGATGAGCATTCGTGCTCGACACCTCACCCGTAACCCACACCTGCTGCAAGTGCGGATCTTCTTCTAGAAGCATTTGCAGATAGGCCGTCAGCCCAGCGACCGACAGCACAGAATCCACGGTGAGCAGATCAGAAGAATCCTGAAACATTAAAGGGAGGAGTGTGAATAAAACCTAAAGATGTACCAATCAGAATTTTAGTATTGCTGGCTTCCCCATCTTCCGAGATACCAAATCTACTTCATCTTCAAGGCCAGAAACCGGGCGTAAAATCTAAAATTCTGCGAGAACTCAAGAAGAATGATCTGAAGTTGGTCGAATAGTACAGTTGTATTTTATAATGGAGTTCTGTAAGCTAGTCAAACAGTTGGGCAACCGCCAATATCTTCAGAGAGAGCCAGCAACGTCCGAAAAAGTTACCTTGTATTCTGGTGGGATTTCTATAGAGTGATAAAACACAGCAGCAGGCTTGCCTGATTGCCCTCCAGACTTCCCTTAATTTTGGCTGCACCCTGTCCGCATCTCACCGCACTAGTCCTGTTTTGAGGCACCCATGGCAAAAGCGACTGACGCAACTTCGGAAAAGGAAAAGGCGCTCAATATGGTCATGAACCAGATTGAGCGTAATTTTGGCAAAGGCACTATCATGCGCCTGGGCGATGCCACCCGAATGAAGGTGGAAACTGTGCCTACGGGTGCTCTTACGTTAGATCTTGCCCTGGGCGGTGGGTTGCCGAAGGGGCGAGTAATTGAGATTTATGGCCCAGAGAGTTCGGGTAAGACAACCCTGGCATTGCATGCGATCGCCGAAGTCCAAAAGACTGGTGGTATTGCTGCTTTCGTAGACGCAGAGCATGCCCTCGACCCCGCCTACGCTGCAGCTCTGGGAGTTGATATCGCCAATCTTCTCGTTTCCCAACCTGATACAGGGGAAGCCGCGCTGGAGATTGTGGATCAACTGGTGCGATCGACCGCAGTAGACATTGTGGTTGTAGACTCCGTCGCTGCACTGGTTCCCCGCGCTGAAATCGAAGGGGAAATGGGCGACTCTCACGTGGGTCTGCAGGCCCGTCTGATGAGCCAGGCCCTTCGGAAAATTACCGGCAACATCGGTAAGACTGGCTGTAGCGTTATCTTCCTGAACCAGCTCCGTCTAAAAATTGGGGTGACCTACGGTAACCCTGAAACCACAACGGGTGGTAATGCCCTCAAGTTCTACGCCTCCGTTCGTCTGGATATCCGCCGGATTCAAACCCTCAAAAAGGGCAACGAAGAGTTCGGAATTCGGGCAAAGGTCAAAGTTGCCAAGAACAAAGTGGCTCCTCCCTTCCGGATTGCCGAGTTTGATGTGATCTTTGGGGAAGGTATTTCCACCCTCGGTTGTATCGTAGACCTGGCTGAAGAGACGGGCGTACTGGTGCGTAAAGGTGCCTGGTATAGCTATAACGGCGAAAACATCAGCCAGGGTCGTGATAACGCCATCAAGTACATGAAAGAGAAACCTGAAGTGGCAGAAGAAGTTGCCAACAAGGTGCGTGAGAAGCTGGCGATGGGCGCGGTCGTTTCGGCCATGTCAGTCGGGGCAAGCGCTGATGATGGCGACGACGAGGATATGCTGGAAGACGAAGAATAACGTCTTTCCATGGAACGGCTCAAGACAGAGGTACTGGTTGTCGGCGGCGGCACGGGGGGTACAGCAGCTGCTCTCCAAGCCGCCCGCCGAGGCGCACAAACAATTCTAGTCAGTGAGTTTTCCTGGCTAGGGGGGATGCTGACATCAGCAGGGGTGAGTGCTCCGGATGGCAATGAGCTACAAGCTTTGCAGACCGGCATTTGGGGAACCTTTGTCCAGGAATTAGAACGGCGACAGCCAGGTGGTTTAGACAATGGCTGGGTTAGCTTCTTTACCTATGAGCCGCGTCTTGGAGCCGCAATCTTTGCCAATTGGGTAGTAGCACTGCCCAACTTACATTGGATTCAGGGGCAGGTGCCTCTTGACGTACAGCGGACGGGCGATCGCCTTTCCGCTGTTCGTTTTGAAGACTACTTCATTGAAGCCGACATCATTTTGGATGGCACCGAGTTAGGGGATCTGCTTGCCCTGGCAGAGATACCTTACCGCTGGGGCTGGGAGTTGCAGTCAGAGTTGGGTGAGCCCAGTGCTCCTCCAGTGCTAGAAGATTGGATGGTTCGCTATCCGGTGCAAGCTCCTACATGGGTTGTGGTTTTACGGGATTTTGGCTCCCATGGAGCTCCTGACATTCTCCCTGGTTTACCGGGAGACGTCATGGATGATTTTCAGGGAGCCTGGGATGGATATGGGGCTGAGACATTTTTGAATTATGGCCGTTTGCCAGGCGATCGCTTCATGATCAACTGGCCCCAGAAAGGCAATGACTACGGCGAGGGTTGCGATCGTCTCGTCACCTCTGCCTCTGCTCGGCAAGAATTTTTTCAGGATGCTCAGCAGTACAGCCAGCAATTTGCTCGCTTCATTCAGCAAAATTTGGGCGATCGCTATGGCCTGGCATCCGATACATTTCCACAAATCCCTGGAACTCCTGGCGGTGGTGCCTTTGCTCTCCATCCCTACTTCCGGGAAAGCCGACGACTGGTTGGGCTAACGACGGTACGGGAGCAAGATATTCTGCCGATTTCTGGAGGAAATGTTGCCCCGCTGCCGCTGACTCCTGAGGGAATCGTTGAGGCGATCGCCGTCGGTAACTACCCCAATGACCACCACTACCCGAACCATGCTATTCCCTTCCACCCCAAATCAATGCGCTGGGGTGGTCGCTGGACGGGGACACCCTTTGCCATTCCCTACCGCAGCCTGGTTCCGCTGACACTTAATGGGTTATTAGTCTGCGATAAAAACATTTCGGTTTCCCACATGGCGAATGGGGCAACCCGTTTACAACCGCTAGTGTTAGGGATTGGTCAGGCAGCTGGTATGGCAGCCGCTCTTTGTATTGAGCAACAGTGCCAGCCCCGCGATCTCCCTGTATCTTTGTTGCAGCGGGCTCTCCTGGCAGAGCCCACCGCTCCGGCGGCAGTGATTCCCCTCCTGCATCCCACATTGGGGCATGAGGAGTGGCGATCGCAGCAAGAACTTTTTCTCAACTATCCAGAAAAATACCCAACGAATGGAATCGCAGCCTGCTCAATAGAATCTGCTACCGCTCCACCAGAAGCATGGAAAATGACAGGTCATTTTTCGCGTCATTCAGAGGAAAGCTACCGTTTACGAGGCAATCTTCTCGGCAAAAATACGGAGCCTCCAGCTTTGGTGACTCTGTTTCCTGACGTTGAGCAACAACTGCGTCAGCTACAAGACGAGCAGCTCATCACCGTCTACGGAAAAGCAAACCTCTATGGTAATTGGATTCGAGTGGAATATCTCAATAAATTAAACGTAACGTCCTGATTCGATTTCATAACGCATGTAACAGGGAATAGAAAACCCAACACGGATTCCCTTCCATGCTTATCTCAATTCTTACGCTTGCGACAGCTTCTCTGCTGCCTTTTACTGGCCAGATTGCTCCTGCTATGACTAGCCCCAGCGCAAGTGTACCATCCTATCCGACCTATGAAAAGCAGCATTCCACAACCATCCCGTTGCATGTGCAATTCTTCCATCGGGGCAGCGGACGGTGTGAACTGCCCAACTGCAGCGCTTAAGTAAATTGCGAACTTGACGGATATCGGATGCGTTTCGTTTGAAGCCTGATGGAGAGGAAGCAGCGCAGTTTCCAACCCCTTTAGATGCACAGGTTTTTCCCCTGGCTCGATGTTTTTCCAAGTAAAGAGGGCATTCTAAGAACAATTCGTCAATCTAGCCCTCAGCCGCTTCTATCAAACCCAGAGACTTGAGCTGATACCTGAGAAATGGTTGTGAAGCTTCCAAAATAGTCTAAACTAGCATTATTTTCATGCTACCTGCCTATTTGGGTGCTAATGGCAGAGTTCTGACGGTTTTGCACACTTCGACGTAGATTGAGTTTGTTGAAATGACCAGAGATTTGGATCTGATCAAGCGGCTTGGTCCCAGTGCAATGGATCAGATCATGCTCTATCTGGCGTTTAGCGCGATGCGAACCAGCGGCCATCGCCATGGAGCTTTTCTAGATGCTGCTGCGACTGCTGCCAAGTGCGCCATCTACATGACCTATCTGGAGCAGGAGCAAAACCTGCGAATGACAGGCCACCTGCATCATATTGAGCCAAAGCGGGTGAAGGTTATTGTAGAAGAGGTGCGGCAGGCACTGACCGAGGGCAAACTGCTGAAGATGCTGGGTTCTCAAGAACCGGGTTATCTCATTCAGTTGCCTTATATTTGGACACAGCAATATCCCTGGCAACCGGGGCGATCGCGGATTGCAGGGACGAGTCTGACCTCGGATGAAAAACGTCAACTGGAATCGAAGTTGCCGCCAATTATTCCCGATGCGCAGCTCATCACGTCCTTCCAGTTAATGGACATTATTGAGTTTCTGCATGCACGTTCTCAGGAGGACCTGCCTGAGGAGCGGCGTTTGCCCATGAGTGAGGCGCTGGCGGAACACATTAAGCGGCGCTTGCTTTACTCCGGCACCATCATGCGAATCGATTCGCCATGGGGAATGCCGTTCTATGCGCTCACCCGTGCGTCTTATTCTCCCCAGGATGATGAAGAACGCACCTACATCATGGTGGAAGATACAGCCCGCTACTTCCGCTTGATGAAGGACTGGGCTGATCGCCAACCTCAAGTGGTACGAATGTTAGAAACGTTAGACATTCCACCAGAGCGGGTCGATCAGGCCTTAGAAGAACTGGATGAGGTGCTGCGGCAATGGGCCGATCGCTACCATCAGACAGGCGGCGATACCACAACCTTTGTTGTTCAAATGGCCGTTGGGCCTAAGGATGACGAGCCGGGTATCGTTTAGCCTGACGCCTTGGGGCTGACCTGCCATTTTGTTTTAACAGTAAAGGGCTGTTTATAGGCTCTGCTTCGTTTTACGGATGCGGGGCCTTTATGCTAATGCCACATGTATTCAATCAGCAATTCTCAGTATGGAATTAGGCCCGAAAACCGCTTGCCGAAGGCAAGCGTTCGGCCTTCAAAGCCAAGATTGCGCGCCCGACGGGCGCGCAATCTTGGCTTTGAAGGTCATAATGAGAACTGCTGGTATTCAATATTCGTTCAGACTGACGCATTTATTATGGCGTGGTGTGCAAAGCGCACTACGCAGTAATAGATGCTCTAAATATGGTGGGCCTCTGGAAGTTCTAATTGGTCTCAAAACATGGCGGATTTGATCTCAGACCCTTGCTATATCCTATTAACGGTACAGCCAGCTAAATGGACGTTGACAGATGATGCAGGGTTGGACAAGAAAGAAGCGCAGCAAGTCAGCCCCCCACAAACAGGCAAAACAGGCGGCTCATCTCAATCCCTGGTATTTGGGGTCGCTCTTGCCGGGGGCGATCGCCATTGCCCTACTGCCCAACATGCTGATGAACTTGAGCGCTGGACATTACGGCCAGGTAGCCACGGCTGAAACTCAAATTCTGCCCGCTGGCCCCGGTGTTTTTTTGCCCGACTTTCCTACATTTAATAGTGAGTTGTTAGACCAGCAGCTTTATCTCTATGGCAATTATGTGCTCTCCAATGGGCCGCCAGATGTGCTGGTTGTTGGCAGTTCACGGGCATTGCAGGGTGTAGATCCAGCTGTTTTACAACAAGCGCTGGTGGCACAGGGGCTCACGCACGTTGATGTGTACAATTTCAGCATCAATGGTGCCACGGCTCAGGCTGTCGATTTTATGGTGCGCCAGTTGCTGGCCCCTGAGCAGTTACCCCGCCTGATAATTTGGGCCGACGGCTCCCGCGCCTTTAACAGTGCCCGAGAAGATCTAACCTTTAACGGGATTGCAACGTCTCCTGGTTACCGACAGGTGATGGCAGGCGATCGCCCTATCCCCGTGCTACCCCCCGTGGCAGTTCATGAGAATCAGGATAATCGCTGTGTTGAGACGGCTCCCATGGCGATGACCAGTGAAGCTGCTTTGCCTTTGCCCTGCGTATTACCCGGCTTGCTTCAAGGGAAGGATTTTCCGGTCACCCGAACGCTCACTGCCACTCTGTCTCAACCGACTGTTCTGGAGTTAACGGACAAAGGTTTTAACGCTGTCCCAGATGAGTATAATCCGGCTACTTATTTTCAGCGCTTCCCTCGGGTGGCAGGACAGTACGACAACAACTATTCACCCTTCCAATTGGCAGGGGTACAAACAGACGCAACTCTGGCACTCGCTCGCTATCTCAGCCGTCAGCGGATCCCTCTGGTCTTTGTCAGCCTGCCCCTCCACCGAGATCATTTTGACAACTTTCGCCTGACGCGCGAGCAACAATTTCGTCAGCACATGCAACAGTTGGCGACTCAGGGCGGCTTTGTCTATCGAGATTTGAGCCGTCAGTGGGATACTCAACCTCGCTACTTCCAAGATCCCAGCCACCTGAATCGAAATGGGGCACGAGCCGTGGCCGAGTATCTCGCGACTGATCCCAGCATTCCCTGGCGAATTCTAGTAGAAGCAGAAACAGCTGCTCCTTAGATACCTGATTGTGTTTCAAACCTGGAACAGTCGGGACATTATCAAAATCTGGACAGGCCATTAGCTAACCTCAATTCGGGATAAGCCCAAAAGCTCATTGTTGCGTGCGCGAAGCGCACGCAACAATGAGCTTTTTCGAGTGCCGCACGACGCGCGGCACTCGAAAAAGCCCTTAACCCGAACTAAGGTTAGCTTAGGAGATTTCCAGATAAGAACTTCCCCATTATTTGAAAAAAAGGCGCGGCTTCGCCGCGCCTTTTTTTCAAATAATGGGGATATTGTTTCTCAGAAATCTCCTTAGTAGAAAGCCTAAGTTGCAAGATGGCTTTCTAACTTACCAAGCACTTTGGTATGGAATTAACGCTTAATCGGCGTGCCACAGGGGTAAGTCGCAATTGTGGGCTGACCCTCGGGCGTGACAGGTTGGATGCGGGGCTTGTGCTCGCCGCCTTTTTCCAGCGCCGCCAAATAGTCTGTACGGAGGGTATTCAGCAGTTCTTCTCGGCGATCGTACAAACGCTTTAACGGGCGGGGCTCACACTGATTGACGGTGTAAGCACCAATCAACGGTAGGGCAATGGTGCTGTCGGTATAGCAGACGATGGTGTTGGGTAACTCATCGGGATCTACTTTGCCCCAGCTTACGGCTTCACTGGGGGTTGCTCCTGACAGCCCGCCTGTATCGGGACGAGCATCAGTAATTTGCACAAAGAAGTCGTGTCCCCGTTCTTCTAAGCCCAGTACCTCGTGGATTTGGGGTTGAGTTTGTAGCAGGAAGTTTTTCGGGCTACCACCGCCAAGAATGATGGCAGCACTCTTGCCTTCCTGGTCAGAGTTGCCAGTGTTGCGGGCACCGTAGGCGATCGCCGCCGTCTCATTCACATCCAGCGAGGGATCCAGTACGAGTTTGGAGCCTTCCAGAGCTAGGGCCGCCACATTCATACCGATAGAACTGTCTCCCGGTGAGGAGGTATAGATGGGTACGCCACACTCATAGGCTGTAGACAGCAAACACGAATGTGTGACCCCCAACTGCTTCTCGATAGCGTTGATGTACTTACCCAGTAGGTAGTGAAATTCGGCCGTACCCATGCGCTTTTGGAAGGGCTCGGCGCGTAGCAGTTCACGAATAAAAGCGTCCGTTTCCAACAGCACATCGTAACCAAACACGATGTCATAAATCCGGATACGGTTTTCCTGACGCAGTTTGACATCATCCACAAAAGGATTGCTGGCGTAGAGGTCAAAACCCAGGCCGTAATGGAGATCGTGGTAAAGGTTAGCCCCTGTGCTGATGATCCAATCAATAAAGCCGTTCCGCATTAAGGGAGCCAGCACCGACACGCCAAAGCCAGCCGGGGTCAAGGCACCGGAGAGACTGAGGCCAACGGTAACGCCCTCTTGGAACACGTCGCGGGTGAGCAGATGGCAAATTTCCCGCAGGCGCGCCGAGTTATAGGCGGTGAAATACTGATCAATCAACTCGACAACCCCTACGTTCGCAGAGACTGGAGCAGGAGCAATTTTGCGGCTAAGACGATTCGACATGATGGATTCCTTTGTTGTGAAATGGCTAAAAATGACAAAATTCCCATGCGATCGCAGTGTGGATCTCCAGCAATAGGCTCAGAGCCTCCGAGGCATAGGAAAATTTAGCTATTCAACACTGAGCCAGGGAGCGCTTGCCCTCAAAACATCAGCATTTGGGCTGCATCCTGTTACAGCTCATGGTTAGAGAAGATTAAACGTCTCGCAACGGGAACACGTTTCGTGCGGAACACACGAACTATCAACGTTTCAAACCATCTCTGAATCCAATCCTGCACGTGACAGGATTAACACACCTATTGCGTTTAATTCGGAACTCGTTCCAACACTGCCATCGAGTGGTGCAAGTTATATCTGCGATCGACCCAGTTTGCGCTAGAAGGGACTCGGCATGACTGTCTGAACCGGCAGCCTTCACAAACCTCGGTTACAGGTCGATCAGCCTGGACTGGGCCCTTCGCACCGATCGGCCCAGGAGAGGGCAGGGTCGGAGAGCCGTCTGCGCTGCAATTTCATTTCTAGATACCAGACGGGAAGCCAAGGCCGCCCTGCCAGTGAATCCAGCTTCAACGCATCCACCTCGATCGTTAAACAATCCCCATTAGTCTAACACCTGTCCCCATAGCCACTTGGGAGCTAATACGGAGGAACCAGCAGGGATAACCGCCCCGTTACTTAGGAGGGCGTACTCCGCATTATCACAATCAAATGCTCTACATCAAAGCTTTGATGGTGAGGGCGTATTGCATCTCGGTAGTGACCCCAATACCGCTTTTGAGGCTACCGGAGATGGGGACTGTTGTACGGGAATTGGGCGCGGCGACTAAGGCAATATGGCGATCGCCCACGGCCAACCCCTGAGTTGGGTCATATCCCCGCCATCCTGCCCCTGGCAGATAGACCTCAGCCCAGGCGTGGAGGTGACGCTGCTTCCAGTCCGGATCGCCTTCATGGTAGCCGCTGACAAAGCGGGCTGCTAAACCCATGGCTCGGCACGCTTCGATGAAGAGCACCGTCATATCCCGACAAGAAGCGGTTTTTGTTTTCCAGGTCAGGCCAGGTGGAAAGGGGTCGCCCTGTTCTCGCACAATGTGCTGGCACGTGTTAAAAATCTGCTGGTTCAGCTCCCACAGGAACATCACTGGGTTGCCGTCTGTTTTCTCCCAAATGGTACCTGCTAGCTCAACAGCCACTGGGTCTAGAGCCGGGAAGTTAGCGGCGGCGGATGTGAGATAGGGGTGAAGTTGGGCCTGTAGAGTGGTGGGGTAATCCAACGGCAAACGATTGACCCAGGGTTCGAGCAGATAGGCGAAGGGGTTACTCCGATGGGTCTCTATCTCAAAGGATGTGGCAATTTGCAGGGTCATTAAGGGATTGGAGTCAAAGTGGGCAATCAGAATATCGTTGCCGTCCAGATCAACGTTTTCGATGATCTGAATAGGAGCAGGAGAGATGTCGAGGGTGAAATTGACCAGGGTTTGGGTCAGGTCAGCTCGAGGGCGCAGGCGGATAACGTGGGGTGAAAGGCTAACCGGGCGATCGTATTGATAGAGGGTCGTGTGGGAAACAAAATAGCGCACAAGGCATGGGGAGGTAGGTGGAGATATGGCTGACGGATAGCAGCGCCCCTATCGTGCAACTCTGGCCTTACGGTAGGGGCGACGATCGCACGCTATGAAGCAGGATGCAGAGCGATAAAGGTGTCGTAGACCTGATTGCCGACGTTATTAAGGCTAATTTCAAGCTGATCAAGAAATTCATGCAAGCCCTGCTTGATGATTTCTTCCACGGTGATGAAATCCAGTTCCGACCGCAGCTTGCCCAGAGCTCTCTCAGCGGAGTTATGCCAGGTGCCAGGTGTGCCGCCTGTAATGCGGTGGAGCGATCGCTCTGCATGGAGCAAGCAAAACTGAATGGAGCGGGGAAACTCACGATCCAAAACCAGAAAACTGACAATTCCTTCCGGTGAAATGCGCTGCTGACACTTACGATACATCTCATAGCCAGAGGTAGATTTCAGCAGTGCAATCCACTGAAGTTCATCCAGAGAACTACCCACATCCTTGACCGAAGGGAGCAGGATGAAATATTTCACATCTAAAATTCGAGCTGTTTTGTCAGCGCGCTCGAGCATTCGTCCCATTTGCCCGAATTGCCAGCCTTCGTTATGGGCCATGGTGCCATCCATAATGCCTGCGAACAAATGGCTCGCCATTTTTACCTCTGCAAAGAAGCTGGAGAACTCTCGTAGGGGAGACTTGGCGGCATCTTGCACCATAAAGTAAAAGTCATTCACCTGTTCCCACATCTCAGAGGAGATGGCTTCACGCACCGTACGAGCATTTTCCCGAGCAGCCCGCAGGCAGGAAATGATGGAGTTGGGATACTGGGTGTCGAAGGTGAGAAAGTGAATGACACTCTCGGCTGTGGTATCACCGTAGCGTTCCCGAAACAGATCGAGATCTCCAGTGGTGAAGATCAGCGGCTCCCATTGCTGAGCCAGCCCCAAGGGTGTATCTAGCAGCAGGTTTAGGTTCACATCCACAAAACGGGCAATGTTTTCGGCCCGTTCGACATACCGGGTGAGCCAGTAGATGGAATCGGCAACGCGGCTGAGCATAAAGAGGGAAATGGGTAATGGGAAGAGTAATTGGGGGATGCCTGAAGGCGATTAATTTGGGTTAGCAATTCCGTTCAGCACAGGTTTCAGGTCACGGGATCGGCCAGAACCCAGGTGTCTTTTCCGCCACCGCCTTGCGAAGAGTTCACCACGAGGGAACCCTTGCGTAATGCAACACGGGTGAAGCCCCCAGGGCTAATGTAGATGTCTTCGCCGTAGAGGATATAGGGGCGCAGGTCGACGTGGCAGCCTTCGAAGCGATCGCCCATTAAGGCGGGCACTCGCGACAAGGTCAGTGTTGGCTGTGCAATATAGTTCCGTGGATTAGCCTGAATCTTTTGGGCAAACTCTTCACGCTGCTCAGGGGTGGCATGGGGGCCAATTAACATCCCATAGCCGCCCGACTCATTCGCGGCCTTGACCACCAATGTATCCAGGTTATCCAGCACATGCCCCTGATCCTTGGGTTGCCAGCAGAGGTAAGTCGGCACATTGGGGATGATGGCATCCTCGCCCAGATAATAGCGAATCATCTGCGGCACGTAGGCGTAAATCACCTTGTCATCCGCTACTCCGGTGCCCGGTGCATTTGCCAGGGCAACCCGTCCCTTGCGGTAAACATCCATAATTCCAGGAATACCAAGCAGAGAGTCGGGGCGGAAGGCGAGCGGGTCGAGAAAGTCGTCATCCATGCGGCGATAGAGCACGTCCACCTGCTTAAGCCCTTTCGTGGTGCGCATGTTGAGATAGCCATCAGAGACGACTAAATCACTTCCTTCTACCAGCTCAACCCCCATTTGTTGGGCTAAGAAGGAATGCTCAAAATAAGCCGAGTTGTAAATTCCGGGGGTCAAGACCGCCACAACGGGCCGTGGAATCGCTTCGGGAGCCAGGTTTAGAAGTGTATCTAGAAGCCGGCCGGGGTAATCATCCACGGGTAGGATTGCCATCCGGTTGAAGACAATGGGAAAGGTAGTCTTCATGACCCGGCGGTTTTCTAACACGTAGGAAATACCGGAGGGACAGCGGAGATTGTCTTCCAGCACGTACCATTGGCCGTCGCGATCGCGCACCAGATCCGTCCCGGTTACATGGCACCAAATCCCCTTGGGCGGCTGCAACCCCATGCAGGCTTTCAGAAATCCCTTTGAGGAGGTGATCACATCCTCAGGAATCACCCCATCTTTAATGATTTTCTGCTCACCGTAAATATCCGACAGAAACAGGTTGAGAGCATGGATGCGCTGCTTTAAACCCCGATCTAACCAGGCCCAATCTGAAGCAGAGACAATGCGGGGAATAATATCAAAGGGCAAAATTCGCTCAGTGCCCTCATTGTCGCTATAAACGTTGAACGTTGCGCCAAGCTTAAACAGTGCTTGTTGCGCAATTTGCTGTCGCTGGCATAATTCTTCGACGGATAGCTCACACAGTTTGTCGTAGAGGGTCGCTGCCTCGGGGCGAGGCTTCCTGGCTCCGAGAAACAGCTCGTCGTAGAAATCTCCGGGGTCGTAGTCCTGAATCTGCACAGTCTGGTTACGGATAGCTGGGGCTTAACGTAATCACTATGGGCAAAGGCCAGGGATGAATCGGTTACCCCTGATACCAGTTTTGTCGGTTGTCTTAAAAGTTGATATTTGAACCCTCTGGTTTTTGTAGGGGCAATTAATCTCCAAAACCAACGGCTGAGGTCTTCTGTGCCATCTACCAGGAATGGTTTGTAGAAGTACCAAAGTGCCGGGTGATTTCTACACTTTGGTACGACCGAACACTACACTGTGGCAGCGGCCTCTTTGGTAGCCTCCGAACCCTGGGTTCCCAGTTGAATTAACTCCACTTTGTAGCCGTCAGGATCTTCGACAAAGGCAATGACAGTGGTGCCATGCTTCATGGGACCGGGCTCGCGGGTGACCTTGCCGCCCTGCGCCCGAATGGCCTCACAGGCCCCATAAATATCGTCTACGCCCAAAGCAATATGACCATAGCCACTACCCAGGTCGTACTTTTCTACGCCCCAGTTGTAGGTCAGCTCCAGCACAGTATGGTCGGACTCGTCACCGTACCCCACAAACGCCAGGGTAAATTCGCCACCAGGGTAATCCTTTTTCCGCAGCAGCTTCATGCCCAGTACATCGCAGTAGAACTTGAGGGATTCGTCTAAATTGCCAACCCGCAGCATGGTGTGTAGCATTCGCATGGTGCTTTCTCCAATACTCACTCTGCTGATTATTTTGACAGCAAAATTCGGATTCCACCGTCGCTTACGCTCAGTCCTAATCAGAATTTAGCAAGCTAACCTCAATTGGGTCAGGTGCATTTTTGAGTGCTGCGCAGCACTCAAAAATGCACCTGACCCACGCTCAGATTAAACCGCATATAGCTATCAGGACTTAGGCATTTGTATGGTGTGCTCTGCACACCATACAAATGCCTAATTTAAGAGGGATGAGGCAGCTCTAACCCTCTTAATTCCAGAATGCAGAGTGCTTAGCCTTCTACGACAATGTTGCTACCATCAACCTTGACGGTAAAGGTTGGGAGTGATTCTCGTGCAGGGCCTGCCTGAACGGTTCCATCAGCACCAAATTTTGCACCGTGGCAGGGGCAGACAAAGGCGGTTTGGTCAGCTTTCCATTCAACATCACAGCCTTTGTGAGTACAGATGGGGTTGACGGCTAGCAACTGATCCGATTTGGCTGGGTCACGAATGACTAAAACTTTGCCCGCTCCTTCACCTGTGACAAGTTGACCTTTTTGATCGAGATCTCCCAGGGTTCCTACGGTCAGGGGGCCAGAGATGTCAGACTTTCCGCTAGGGGTGCAGGCAACGATCGCCACAGGCAGCGAGCTAGCAAGGGTTCCGACACCAATCCAACCCAAAAACTCTCGACGATTCATGACGCATCTATCTCAAGTACTGCATTTTCATAGTAGACCTTGTTTTAGGTCCATAGCACTACGCGCTCAGAAGCAGGGCGTTTAGAAGCCGTACGGAGCGCGACTTCTGAAAAAACAAATTGCCTTCAGATGGCAGCCGTCCTGTAATTTGGGTTAGCCATCACCCGGATTGAGGCGCATCATGTCCCAGGTGACGTAGGTGCCAATAGGGCTCCAGAGCAGGTAGGGCACGAGGAGATAGGCGGCAGAACTGGCAATGGGAAGGACGATGAGAGTGAGGACGATCGCCACCACAAACCCTGTAGCTCCAATCCAGACCCCCACACGCAATCGCCGTAACCAGAGCATGACAGGGGTATAGGCCAGGGTTACGAGTTCCAGAACCAAATACAGTGCCATCAAGCCCCAAGTGCGAGAGGAGCCAGGCTCTGTGTCCCACACCTGACTGGCAGAAATGGCCCCGCAGGTAAAGATCGTCGTCCAAATCAAAGGAATGGCCCATTCAAAGGTGAGCCAGTCGGGACGACGCAGGCGACGAAACCATTGGGTGCCTCTTGGGGAAACCAGGCTACCGAGAGCGATCGCCAACCCAAAGGTGATTACCCCAATCACCATCCAGGATTTCAACATGGAGCCTCACATTCCGATTCAGGTACCGGATACTCGACACCTCAAAATTAAAATCCCAATTCAGGATTTCAGCATCAGCCCAGGGGCTCTAAACCAACGCGGCTTTGATCGCTGCGGCTGGAGCTGTCCATCCCACAATACCCCCCTGAGCCGTAACCATCTCCAGGGTGGCTTGCTTGAACTCGGGGAAGTAGCTTTCGGTGCAGTCTTCTACCATCAAGCATTCGTAACCGCGATCGTTGGCTTCGCGCATAGTGGTCTGCACACAGACCTCTGTGGTCACACCTGTTAATAGTAGATGGGTAATGCCTTTTTCCTGCAAAAGCTCTGATAACGGTGTGTTGTAGAAGGCTCCTTTACCGGGCTTATAAATCACGATTTCGCCTGCAATGGGCTCTAATTCGGGGATGATGCCATTTCCCGGTTCCCCTTTCACTAAGATCCGCCCCATCGGGCCTTCATCACCAATTTTGAGGCTCCCTTTGCCCCGCTCCTGCTTGGAGGGCGGGCAGTCGGAGAGGTCAGGGGCATGGCATTCCAGAGTATGCACGACGGGCAACTGGAGTTGTCGAAAGGTGCTTAGCAAATCTTTGAGGGTGGGGACGATCGCCTGTAACCGCAGCACGTCATTCCCCAGGGCATCGCCAAAGCCACCGGGCTCCATAAAGTCGCGCTGCATATCGATAATGACCAGAGCCAATTGATTCAGGTTTTCGGGTAAGGGGTAGGCATAGGGCTTGGCATCAACGTAATTCATGGCAGAAGTCTCCAGGGAAGATGGATCACGAGCGCTGATGTTTCACGTTTGCAGCGCACAACCGTCAACGCAAGCTTGCTCAGATAACAAGGCTTGAACGTTCTGTGCACGACATGCACCGAAAATCAAAGGCCCAAACTTACTCGGGATGCACATCCATGCCAGCAGTTACCAAACCCAGGCTGATGAAGGTGCCCCCGGCAAAGTAACGTTGCAACCTCCAAAACTTTTGGTTGCCCTTAAGGTAACTGCCAATGCTGCCAGCAACTAAGCCATAGAGGGTGTCGCTCATGCTAGCGATCAGGATAAAAATGCAACCGAGGATGAGCACCTGGGCGATCGCTCCACCCTTCTCCAGTTCTACAAATTGCGGCAGAAATGCCAGGAAAAACAGCGCTAATTTGGGATTAAAAACATTGACTAGTAGGGCTTGCAGAAAGATTCGTCGCAGGGATTCGGAGGTGAGAGTGAGGGCTTGATGATCGGAGGTTTTATCTAACAGCTTGCGAATGCCGAGATAAATCAGGTAGATGGCCCCCAGGTATTTCACGGCCTGAAACGCCAGTGCTGAGGAAACCATCAGTGCGGATATTCCCAGGGCTGCTGCCGCAACATGAGCTAGGCTTCCGACTGCCGCTCCCATCGCTGACACTACCCCAGCCCTCCTCCCCTGGCTGATACTGCGGGCAATGATGTACATCACCACAGGTCCAGGTAATACCGCCAGGCTGAGGGAGGCCAGCATAAAAATCAGTAGCTTGTCGGAGTCGGGGATAGGCATGGATGCGTGCTTTCGCTGACTAAACGGTTTATTGCTTATGCGTTGAGTGCACGAAAAATAAACTAGTACGCTGAGGCGGAAATCCATCACCTATGTTTTTGTGTAGGGTGCTTCGCACCCTACACAAAAACATAGGTTGCGAACTTAGGCCGCAGCCTACTAGTGCCCAGCCATTTTGTGGCCGATTTCGGTGTAGCTGGCATCGGCGATCGCACTCTCATAGACGAACTCACCGCCGCTAATGACGATGATGCGATCGCTCAACTTCAGCAGTTCGTCTAAATCCTCGCTCACCAGCAGCACCGCTACACCCCGATTACGGGCTTCGAGAATTTGAGTGTGAATGAAATCCACCGCATTGAAATCAAGCCCAAAACAGGGATTGGCAGCAATCAACAGACGGATGTGATCGGCGGATAATTCCCGTGCCAGAACGGCCCGCTGTACATTTCCTCCTGACAAGTCACCCACCGGGGTATCGGGCGAGGGAGTTTTTACCGAGAACTGCTGAATTAGCCCCACAGCCATCTCCCGAATGGCTCCCAAAATCAGCCAGCCTTTCCTGGATTGGGGCGGATGATCGAAGGTCCGGAGGGCCATGTTTTCAGCCACGCTCATGTGGGGAACGCAAGCATTTCGCAGGGGCTCTTCTGGAAGGGCGAACACTCGGTGCTTCTTCATTTCGGCACGGGTAGCACTGTAGGGCTCACTGTTCACCTTGATGTAGCCTGCGGTGGCTTCCCGCTGACCAGCCAGCACTTCCACCAGTTCGCGCTGGCCATTACCCGATACCCCGGCAATCCCAACAATTTCGCCAGAGTGAACGGCCAGGTTGATGCCTGCTACAGCTTCGATGCCATTGTCTTTATTGGCTCGCAGGTCATGGACTTCTAGGACAGGAACCTGCTCCACCCCATTGGTTTTATTGACGGGCGTTGGGTCTTTCTTCTCCCCCATCATCATTTCGGCCATATCGGCCACGGTCAGGTCTTTCACCCGGCCGCTACCGGCAAACTTGCCTTTCCGTAGCACCGTAATTTCGTCCGCAAACGCCATGACCTCGCGGAATTTGTGGGAAATGATGAGGACGCTCAAATTCCCGGCCGTAACTTGCTCTCGCAGCAGGCCCAGAATTTCGTCGGCCTCCCCGGGCGTCAATACAGAGGTCGGCTCATCCAGAATCAGAACTTTGCTTTGGAGATAAAGCTGTTTGAGAATTTCTAGCTTTTGCTTCTGTCCGGCGGCTAACTGGGCAATCGGCACATCCAGCGGAATCCGAAACGGTGAGGACTCCATAAAGGCCTGAAGGCCGACCATTTCAGCTTTCCAGTTCACCAGAAACGGGCTGTCGAAGCGAGACAGAACTAAATTCTCCGCCACTGTCATGGCGGGTACGGAGGTGAAGTGCTGGTACACCATCCCGATGCCATAGTGGTGAGCATCGCGGGGGCTGTGAATGGGGACCGCGGTACCGTCAATCTGCACTTCGCCAAAGGTCGGGGTATAGAATCCCATCAAGCACTTGACTAACGTGCTTTTTCCCGCTCCGTTTTCCCCTAGAAGGGCGTGGAATGTGCCGGGTTTCAAGTGCAAGGAGACTCGATCAAGGGCAATCAGACGGCCAAAGTGCTTGCTCATGTTGACCACCTGAATATCGGGTGGGACCGCGTGGGTGGAGGTGCTTTGGGTCAGGGTTGAGGGTGTCATAGAGCGTGGATGGGTGAGGGGGTGGATGAGTGAGCCAGGCGTTAGCTTTTGAGGGCGGTGATAAGGGCGTGGGAGTCAGAGACAGCCCCGAAGACGCCGCCTTGCATGGTGACCATTTTGAGAGCGGCTTCGTGGTTGCCGTAGTCAGTGGCTCCGGTGCAGTCAGAGAGGATCAGGCATTCGTAGCCGCGATCGTTGGCATCGCGCATCGTTGTATGGACGCACACATCGGTGGTGATGCCGGTGAGGATGATGTTTTGAATACTTTGACGTTTAAGGATTAAGTCTAAATCTGTGGCGTAGAAGGAGCCTTTGCCGGGTTTGTCGATGATCACTTCGCCCGGAAGGGGAGCCAAATCGGGGATGATTTCCCAACCGGGTTCACCGCGTACCAGAATCTTGCCGCAAGGGCCAGGATCGCCGATGCCTGCACCGATGCGTTGCGATCGCCACCGCTTGTTCTCCGGCAAATCCGCCAGATCAGGCCGATGCCCTTCCCGCGTGTGAATGATGAAGTATCCCAAATTCCGCATCACTGCTAAAAGTGCCTTAATTGGCTCAATGGGGGCACGGGTAAGAGATAAGTCATAGCCCATCGTGTCGACATAACCCCCAACACCACAAAAGTCGGTTTGCATGTCGATGATGATCAGCGCCGTGTTATCGGGACGCAGATCGCCGTTGTAGGGATAGGGATAGGGGTTGGCTTCGACGTAACGGCCCACAGTGTTTGGCTCCTGGATGACTTTTTGCTGAGAAGGCGAAGATCTGCAAGTTTCTGAAGAATCCGCAGATCGGGGTAGAGTGGCTAATTGTCCTTGCCTAAGGCTCCGGGAGCCCCAATGAGCGATCGCTGCGGTGAACAGGTAAACACCATGATCACCAGCGTCAAGATGTAAGGTGCGGCGTTGAATAGGTAATACCCTTCACGAATACCGACCGATTGCAGCGCTGGTCCCAGGGCTTGCGCACCACCAAAGAGCAACGATGCCCAGAGGCAGGCGATGGGGTTCCAGCGAGCAAAGATGACGAGGGCTACTGCCATCAAACCCTGACCGCTAGAGATGCGTTCCGTCCAAAGACCGGGGTAATAGAGGGAAAGCGACGCCCCACCAATTCCAGCCAGGAAGCTGCCAGCGACGACGCTGAGCATACGAACCTTAAAGATGGAAACGCCCATGGCACGGGCTGCTTCGGGGCTGTCGCCCACCGCGCGGATAAACAGACCCCAGCGGGTGGAGCGGAAGAACCACTGCATCAGGGGGGCGATCGCCAACCCCAACAAAAACAGTGGGCTGATCTGCAAGGCCGCTTCCAATGCAGGAGGCACACTTCCCGCAGCCAGATTAATCGTGGGCAATTGTGGAGCCGAAGGCTGAATAAAGGGTTTTCCAAAGAAAAAGGCAATACCGCTTCCGACAATAATCATGGCAATGCCTACGGCCACATCATTCACCCGAGGTTGCTGAGACAGCCATCCGTGGATTGCGCCCAGGAAACAGCCGGCAATCCCTGCCGCCAGTACACCCAGCCAGGGGGAACCCGTAAGGTAGGAAACGCCGTAGGCCGCCATTGCTCCTGTTAAGAGTGTGCCTTCCAGCCCCAGGTTGATCTTGCCGCTTTTCTCCGTGAGGCATTCCCCCAGGCTGACAAACAAGAATGGGGTACCCCCCCGCATGGTCCCCGCAATGATGGCCAGGGGAACCCCCCACCAACCCAGGGCTTCGGTTGCTTCGGCTGTCATAGTTACTCCAGAGCTAAGAATGTTCACAAGAAATTCCTGTTGTCGGTGCTTTGCACCGACAACAGGAATGGGTTAAGACACAACCACAGGTTCCTGCCCTGGGCTGCTGGGGGGAGCGGGCGGCTCAACCGTAACGGGCTTGTCTTTGAAAATGCCAAATCGACCGTAGAGAGAGTCGCTGTACAGCACGCAAAGGAAGACCAGACCTTCAAAGATCAGGACTGTGGCATCGGGGAGGTTGTGCGCACGCTGCAAGATGCCGCCGCTGGCGAGAATGCCGCCGACCAGTAACGAAATGAAGATTGCGGCGAGAGGATTATGGCGAGCGGCAAACGCGACCAGAATACCACCGTAGCCGTAGCCAACATTCAGAGATTCGTTTGCCGCTCCCTGCACTGCGGCTACTTCCACCATTCCAGCTAAGCCCGCACAGGAACCAGCCAGGAAGGTGATCATTAGGGTCAACTTACCGACGGGTAACCCGGCAATGCGAGCCGCACGAATGTTTCCCCCGGCAACCCGAGCGGCAAAGCCAAAGGTGGTGCGCTGAATCAGGATATAGGCGATGACGCAGGCCACCAAACCATACACGAGGCCCCAGTGAACTCGCGTGTCGGGGATATTCCCTAACATGTTGACTTCGGGAAGGGGGAAACTGGAAGGTTTGTTGAGGGAGCTGGGATCCTTGATGGGATCGCCCACTAAGTGGTTGAGGAGGGCGATCGCAATATAGTTCAACAGCAAACTACTGATGGTTTCGTTGACCGCTCGGTAGTGACGCAAAGCCCCCGCAACCATGATCCAGATGCCACCTACGAGAAGCCCGGCCAGAGCCATGCCAATATGAACCCAGAGGGGGGCAATCCCCAGGGGAGCTGCCAACTGCTCGGTGCTGGGAATGATACTGCCATAGGAGAGAAACAACCCGGCAAAGATGGCACCCAGGCCACCCATCACCAGTGCTCCTTCGTTGCCAATGATGACTAAACCCAGACGAGCGGGTAGCGCTGTACACAGGGACGACAGCATCAGCGGAGCTGCTCGAATCAGGGTGTTTTGGAAGGTGCTCCATTTCCCAAAGGCTGCTTTCCAGATAGATCCAAACACCGCGATCGGGTTTGCCCCTACCAAAGCACAGAACACACCAAACAAGAGCAGACCCACCAGAATCGCCCCTCCAGAGAGAACAATAGACTCTAATGGCCGTCGCCAATTTTGCCGATTCAGCATAAATAAAATCCAAACCAAAAATTCAAACCAAATCATGAAGGCTGAGAGGATAGGTTGAGCGCGCCACCCCCCTCTCAGCACGGCTTAAATTCTGCTGATCGCCCTCCGTAGCGATGGGATAACCCCAAAATTCTGGGACTACTCACGGTGGTGACTCCGCAAAGAGAATGAATAGAAAACGGGAGACATCGTTCGAAGCTTTGGGATTAACCTACTCAGCAGGGGGTTTCCAAGTAGTATTGGTCGTTACAAAATTTGCGTGACGCCAGCAACCTTATTTTTCCAGGGCTTACGCAGTTGTGTTGTGGGTGGGGTGCGAAGCACCTCACCCACAACACAACTGCACTACGGATAGCGGACTTGCATAAGTCCTGTTTTCGTTAAGTCTTAAAATTAAGCCTGACTTTGGTTTGGTGGGACGATAGCGAAGATGAACGTTATGTCTGGAGGCGTGAAGATGCGACCCGATACCCTGGAACTGGCGGTCAACGGTACGTTGATGCGGGGGTTAGAACTCAACAAGAATATGCTGGCGGTAGGAGCAACTTTTTTACGGGACGCAACAACCGATGCCTGCTACCGGCTATGGTCGATTGGCGATCGCCATCCCGCTATGCTTCGCGTTTCTGAGGGAGGGGCTGCGATCGCCCTGGAGGTGTGGGCTGTTCCCCCGGCTGGACTGGTGCAAATTTTGCAGCAAGAACCCCCCGGTCTTAGCATTGGCCGGGTGCGTCTGTCAGATGGACAGGAGGTGCTGGGGGTATTGGGGGAACCTTACCTCTGTGAAGGCCAGCTTGAGATTACCGAGTGGGGCGGTTGGCGCGCTTACTGGGGGGCAAAAGTCTGACTTCCAACGTGTGGCTGTTGTATGGTGTGCGAAGCACACCGCACAACAGGAATGCGTAAGTCCTATTCTTCTTACACGGCTAATTCAGCGCGCATGACGGTCACCGCCTGCCCTGCCAAGAGAACACGATCGCCCTCCCAGGTCACCCGAATTTCGCCGCCCCGAGGAGAAGCTTGATAGGCCAAAAAGTGATTTTTGTGCAGGCGATCGCCCCAAAAAGGAGCCAGAGTGCAGTGAGCTGAGCCCGTTACGGGGTCTTCGTCAACTCCAGAACGTAAATGCATCAACCTGAATGAGAGATTGGCCCATTGTGCTGTGCTTAATTTTTCAAGTGTTGGAGATTTGGCATTTAGGCCTATATAAGGCACTCATTGATCCATAGCATGATGTGGGTCGGGAGTTATGATTCAGTTTCTACTCATTTCACACGATGCCAATGGGTTAGATATAAAAAAGGACAAACCCGAAGGTTTGCCCTTTTTTTGCCAGTTTTGAAAGTTTAGTCAGGGTGAATAACTATCACCCTTGCTATCCTTATTCATCACAATTTCAGACATTAACTAGCATCCACATGATTGGCTCATAGCTACAGAGTATGAGCCAGTGGTCAGCATATTAGTGGCTGTAATAGCGTTCTTCTAACCAAACCCGCACTTCACCTTCAGAGGCAAAATCCGAGCTTCTTCCGGTGTTGGGGTCATAGGTGTGCCAACGCGAATGGCCATGATCTATGGTTTTCCAAACATGGGGTTCGGTGTCGAGTGTGAGAGTCTCAGTGAACCGATGCCATGCTTGATTGATTGCCTTCCCAACGAGTCTTCCTTTCATATTCAAACCTCCTAAGATTCTTTCTAACTCTGATGGAGAGAAGCCCATTCCAGATATTGAAAATGATTCTGTAGCGTCATTTGCTGGATGTTTTTGTGAGCTTTCTAGATCAGAGAGAAGAATCTATTTCCTTCTTGATTTACTTCTATGGTACCTACTTTTATGACAAAAACGATCACCTTACAGGCTCACCCAAGTGGGCTAGTTTTCATCATAAATGAGCCGTATGAAACAATGTGTTGCATGTTGCTTTTGAATCCATTTTAAGAATGAAAAGAAGATGCTTGGAAAGCTTTGTTAGGTAAGGTTTGTAGGCGATCGCAATGAATTAGATTTAAACTCGTATTTCCACGGTTTCCTCCAACTCTTTTCGATAAAGAACCATGTTTTCTCGGAGATGATAAAACATCCCCAAAACCTTCCTTAAAAAACACTGCAACAAATTCTCATAAATTTCTTTTGCCGCATAGGTCGTACTTTATAGCAATGTGCAAGTGCGTTAAGTACAGAAACGGTGGTGTGGAGCACTTCGTGCCCCACGCCACCGTACTGAGTTAACCCGCACAGCGCTTTAAATGCGAGGTTGGTTGTTGTGAGTAAAGTGTTCAGTGCTCAGCTCACAACAACCAACCTCATGTAGTGCGCCCAATCTCAGGCCTCAACCTGCAGGTCTCAGTCTTAAGTCTTATAGGAGCAGTGGCAGATGTGAAACGCTGCGCTCATCTGCTTTACTGAATCTAGGTTCACAATCAGCAATCGAGAATTCTCGATTTTGGCGATTGACCGTTTTGTGGTGTCCTCTGTCGGGTTGCCTTCATGTACGCGATCGATTTTGGCACAAGCAACACCGTCATCTGTCGGTGGAATGCTGCTACTCAAACCGCTGAAACTCTTTCTCTTAATGACCTCTCGTTGAAATTAGCGGCGAATCCACCCCTGGTGCCGAGCCTGCTCTATGTGGAAGATGCCGCTTCTGTGCAAGTGCTGGCAGGCCAACAGGTGCGCGATCGCGGCCTTGATCTCAGCACCGACCCCCGCTTTTTCCGTAACTTCAAGCGGGGCATTGGCACCGACATTCGCGGTTTTCTGCCTGAGCTGGATGGGCGTACCGTTACCTTTGAGCTGGCAGGCCAGTGGTTTCTGGAACGGATTATCCGCGACATTCAACAACGGGAAGGACTGGATTCTCTGGTGATCACTGTGCCCGTGGATAGCTTCGAGGCCTATCGCCTGTGGTTGGCTCAGGTGTGCGAAACGCTCCAGGTCGAGCAGGTGCGCATGCTAGACGAACCTACGGCCGCAGCACTGGGTTATGGTCTGGAAGCAGGCAGTACATTGCTGGTTGTCGATTTTGGTGGCGGCACCCTGGATTTGTCTCTTGTGCAATTAGAGAAGAGCCCGTCGGGGGTGAAGCCGATGGGTTTTTTGTTGAAATGGGGCCAGAAGACGCTGCAAGAGTCGGGGCAGAAGCTGAAAACCGCGCGAGTATTGGGCAAAGCCGGGCAGAATTTGGGAGGAGCCGACATCGACAACTGGCTGCTCGATTATTTTGCGAAGGAACAGGGCGTGCCTGTCTCGCCATTGACCTTGCGGTTGGCAGAACGATTGAAGATTGCGCTTTCAGAGCAGACGGCGGCGACAGAAGCTTACTTCAATGACGAGACTCTGGAGACGTACGAATTGCAGATGGGGCGCGATCGCTTCCAAACCCTACTCCAGGAAAGGGGCTTCTTCCAACGACTCGACACGACGCTCGCAAATGTGCTGCGTCAGGGGCGACAGCAAGGGCTTGAACCGGAAGACATTGATGCTGTGCTGATGGTTGGTGGGACATCCCAAATTCCTGCTGTGCAGGAATGGATCAAGCAGCATTTTCCGACTGAAAAAATTCGAGCAGAGCGGCCCTTTGAGGCGATCGCTCAGGGTGCCCTCCAACTGCATCAAGGTGCGGAAGTAAAAGATTTCCTCTACCACAGCTACGGCATCCGCTACTGGGATCGTCGCAACAACCGCCACAGTTGGCACCCCATCATCAACGAAGGCCAACCCTACCCGATGGAAAAGCCTGTGGAGTTGTATCTGGGTGCTTCTCTAGAGAACCAGCCCAGCATCGAGTTAGTGCTGGGGGAATTGGGACGTGAAGCGACGGCGACAGAGGTGTATTTTGAGGGCGATCGCCTGGTCACCCGCACGCTTGATGGGGGCACTCCTGTCGTCAAGCCCCTGAACGACACCCCCGAAGCTCGTAGCATTGCCCAACTAAACCCTCCGGGTAAACCGGGAAGCGATCGCATCAAAGTACAGTTTGTTGTGGATGGCGATCGCTTTCTCCGCCTCACGGTCGAGGATTTGTTCACAGGGGAAACCTTGATGGAGGATCAAGCTGTCGTACAACTCAGTTAAAGAAGTTTTGTACACCAAATAGAGGGCTTTATAACATCAGCCTTGCAACCGATGAGCCAGGTGGGTTATGGGCCTTTGTGCCCACAGGATTTCTGCTAAGCCTAGCGCCGTGGTACATCTCAGGAGAGAATGGTGAAGATCTGTAACTGTGACCCCATCCATTCCACTGAGGCAGCACCGTGTATTACTACTATTCCCCTCCTTACTTTCTCCTTCTAGCCGGGTTGTTTGCGGGCATAACATCGGGTGTGGCGTTTGAAGCAACCCTGAAGCAAGCAGTACATGATTGGTCGAAGAACAGATCCACCCGTACCCTGGCAAACCTTCAGGGGCTACAACTGTTCACGCCGTTTTTTGGTATTTGCGGGGGTATTTGTTTTTTCCTGTCAGCGGGAATGCAAATCTTTGGCTTTAATAGCACGATTGCCTATGCGATGGCGGTACCCATGACCCTATTTATTGGTGTGCTGGTGTGGTATCAACTGGGTCAAGTTCTGAAGCAATTAGAAAAGGGTGGTTCTAAAGCTCTGGATCTGGATTCTTTCATCTAGAGCCCGCTTTATAAAGTCGTTTTTTGCGAGTTTTGCTCACGAAAAAACGGCCTTCCAATTCAAAACTCCATAAAAGAAGAGGACGGTAGGAAACACCGTCCTCTTCTTTTATCGGGTTAATTCTTCTCGCTCACCAATTGCTGACAGATACTCACAGGTTGGCGCGATCGCATCGCCTCCACCAAGGGTTCATACACATCCTGCGCCTCCTGTAAGAGCGTTTTGGCTTGTAGGATGGCCCATCGCTCCTTCTGAGTGGCTTCGCTGGCTGGCCGCTTCAACACATTGAAGAGAAGTTGGATTTGTTCGCGATCGCCTGCTCCTCCCTCAGCACTGCCGTAGGTGAGAGTTTCCGCGGCGATTCCCGCCATCCAAACAATGCAGTAGCGATCGATTAAGGTGCTGGAAAGCTTGCCTTGGTTCAGTTCTGCATCCAGTTCCGTTGTGTCGAATTGGACGCCGCCGTTGCCTGGTTGCCCTAACCGGAAGGCTTCCCAGGCCGTAAGGGTATAGCCTGTGACGGGAATACCCACTTTTTGGGCGACCAGCAGGTGGCCAGCTTCGTGGTGGAGGATGCGATCGCGATGCTCTGCCGAAAACTGGGCGATCCAGTCCAATAGCAGGGTGCTACCCCGGTTTTGCCAGCCCAGGGTGTCGAGGGCCGCCAGGCCCATGATGCCGGCAACGGTGACTGCCGGAACGACGGGAGACAGATGAATCAATGGCCCCAGTAAGCTTGTCATCACCACGACAAACACCCCAATGGCAATCAGATTGAAGGAGAGTTGATTCATGGTGCGGCAGGCGACGGTTGGGGCGCAGGGGCAGATGGGCGAATTTGGTGAGCTTTGTAGAAGGTTTCGAGGCTGTTGCGATCGCCTACAAAACGCCAATGCCAGGGTTCATAACTAACCCCCTGAGAGTTATCGCGGGGAAACGATAACTCAAAACTGTAACGGGCCGCGTTGGCTTCGAGCCAACGGAATGCTGGAGTCGATTCAAAGGTCAGCTCCAGATTAGTTTCAGAGCGCGTTCCATCCCCAATATCTATGGCATAGCCCGTGTGGTGTTCGCTATATCCAGGCGGAGCACTCACGGAAGCTCGCTCCACAGGGCGCTGACCCATTTCCGCTTTGCGTTCAAAGAATATTTCAGTTTGATCGTCCAGAGAGCGAAACCCCGAAAGAGGCACCAGAATCACCCGCTCTGCCCGAGCGGCCTGAATCATGGCGGTAAAGCGATCAGCAGCGGCAGTACGCAGCTTAACTTCACCATCCTGAGTGATGGCTTTGAGACTGTTAGCGGGGGCCTCGGCGTAGGGCAGGTGACCCAACAGACCATCTGTCATGGGCGGTGGTGTCAGGTCAGCCGCTACAACGGGACTGGGTGAAGGGGTCGCTACTGAGGTGGCTGGTTGCCCAGAGCGCCAGGCTAGCAATGACGCTAGCCCCAGGGCAATGGCCATGCCGATCGCAACCCCGCCTAAAAATTTCCAGCTCCGGCGAGTCGGGAAGATAGCCCAGCTAGAAGCGGCTTCTGGAGATGACGCAACAGACAACCCATCTCTCTGAGCCATCGGAATGTCATCCAGAGGTATTCCTGGCGGGGTCTGTTCTTCGGGGAGTCCGGCTTGGTTTACCACACGCAATTCCTCTCTGCCATGTATCTGGTTCGCCACTCATACCATGGGTTCTGTTCTTAACTTGTGGCTGGTTGTTCTAGATAGGATGTTCCGCCTCCCATCCACAATAACCAACCACAGGCGTGAAACATATCCATGCAACGGTATCAGGCACCCAAGATCCTATGTCAAAACCCACAAAATAGCCGAGCTTCTATAATTTCTCGGCAACAATCTACATGCGATTGTAAACTGTGCCTGGCCGACTCCGACTATAACCTTCTCCTAATTTCTGCAGGATTAGTGATTGTGTGTGGCAGGTAAAATTTGCTCTGCACAAAATCTTCCGTTTAGTGGCAAAAGAAAATTGTCAAGCTTTACCCCAAGTTTTCCCTCCGCCCTGATGAAGCTGAGCAGGTACTAAACTTCACCCTATGGTCAACTCCCTGGGAATGTCTCTGCTACACCTCTACATGCCACTGGTAGGATGGGTTGGCCTTGGGTGGATGTGTGGGCGTTTGCTGCCCCTTCAAATTCCGTATCTGCTGGGCAAGTATTTGTTCTGGTGCGGGGTGCCCCTTAGCGTCATTGGCTTTTTATACCAGGCAGATTTGTCGGGACCGGTATGGCTGGCGTCTCTGGTGGCCTGGGGAGGTATTTCAACAGGCTTGCCGCTGATGTGGTCATGGATTCAGTGGCAAATACATCGTGGGTCTTTATCACCTCCGTTGCAACGACTTCAGCAACCCAAAACCCAGGCCAGTCTATTGCTGGTAGCCACGCTGGGCAATACTGGTTACCTGGGCTATCCCGTCATTCTGGCTTTGGTAGGCGCTCCTTATTTTGGGTGGGCGATTTTTTATGACATGGCCACGATTGTAGTTGGAGCCTATGGCATAGGGGTATTGTTGGCCTCTCGGCTAGGGCAAGCACACCGTACCTTGGCGCAAGCCGTACAGGCCATCGTCATCAATCCAACCCTCTGGAGCTGTTTTGTAGGGATGGCGTTGCGATCGCTCACCCTTCCCTCCGCTCTCGTCTCCATACTCCAGGCGATCGCCTGGAGTAGCGTTGTCTTAGCCCTGCTTCTCATTGGCATGCGCCTTAGCCAGTTAGCCACCTGGAATCATGTCCGACTGGTTTCTGTAAGCCTGGGGATCAAGCTCTTGCTGTTGCCCTTGACCATGGGGATACTGTTGTCTCTGCTGGGGTTCGATGGTGCACCACGATTAGTAATGGTTCTCCAGGCAGCTATGCCCCCAGCTTTTTCAACTCTCGTTCTGGCGGAAAACTTTGAACTGGATCGGGAGACAACGGTTACTGCCCTGGCTTTGGGCTCTGTTGCGCTCCTGATCACCTTGCCTGTCTGGGTCTGGTTGTTTCCGGTTTAAGCAATTTCCTATCTAGTGGTCTGTCAATGTTCAAGTATGGGGTTACCCCACACTTGAACATGAGATTTGAGGAGTTTTTGAGGGGGTGCATTCCACTTTTGCAATTTGGAAACCCACTTTTGTAAGTGAAGCGGGCTTCGCCCGCTTCACTTACAAAACCTCAGTTCGGGATAAGCTGAAGTGCTCATTTTGGCGTGCGCGAAGCGCACGCCAAAATGGGCGTTTTCAAGTGCCGCGCAACGCGCGGCACTTGAAAACGCCCTTAACCCGAACTCAGGTTACAAAAGTGGGATGCACCCTTTTGACAGAGCACTAGTACGCTGAGGCGTAAATATATAACCTATTTTTCTGTGGGGGTGCGAAGCACCCCCACAGAAAAATAGGTTACGGACTTAGGCCGTAGCCTACTAGTGTGGTCCTCAAAAACGACCTGAACCGAAACTCAACTGGCGAAGCCATAAGTCGGTGGGAGACGCTTTCACGGATAATGGAAAACGCCAATGGCAGGTTGCCCCGGAATCGAAGAGACCCTATGAACTATCTGATTGCTGTGTTGCCCGACCGCACGCAGGCCGAAGCGGCATATTCAGCCCTTGAAGCTGACCAATTTCCCATGGACGGTGTCAGTATCTTGGGCAACGGCTACAAGTCTGCGGATGAATTTGGCTTTTTAGATCCTCAAGAAACTGCCCGTAAACAAGCAAAATTCATGAGCTTCTGGCTGGTGCCCTTTGGATTTATTGGAGGCTTTGCTTTCAATGCGTCTACCCAATTCATCCTGTTTCCCTGGGCCGGTATGATCGGCAATCACCTGATTGGTGCATTGCTTGGGGCCGTTGCCGGAGCCATGGGTAGTTTCTTTATCGGCGGCGGGACGGGCTTATTGTTTGGCAACAATGACGATAATGAGTCTTTGCCTATCCGCAAGCGCCTGAATGAAGGCAAATATATTCTCGTGGTTAAAGGGGCACCCAATTTCACGAACCGGGCGAACCGCCTGCTGAAGCCCTTGAAGCCCGAAACAATTCAGAATTATGTCGATCCGACAGCGTAGTGGCCGGTCAAGCATCGGTTGAGGAGGCTTTGTCTCCTTTCAAGAAACACACCTGTTTCTTTCATATTTCACTGGATGGAATCGTGAAACGGTTCCATCTAATGAGGAGCTCAAATGATGCTTGGCTGTTTTTCCCTCTTCCCTTTCCCTACGGAGATCCCACCATGTCTACCCTTCCTCAATCCCTCGATGACGCGATCGCCCAGGCCCGTAAAGCTACCCAGGCGGCTCTGGATGATGGCTTGACTCGGCTCCAGGTAGAATTGGCGTTTTCAGAACTCAAGATTATGCTTCTGGCAGAGCAGTTTGTACAGGAGTTTGAATCCCTGGGGCCAGCGTTTCGAGTGTTTTTCAGCGATCCAGGGTCGGCGGCTCTGGCCCGGAGAGATTGGGGTGAGAAGCCTTTCCCAATCCGGGGCATTGGCGAGTTAAAGGCGGAGATTCAACCGGAAGAGCAGCTCTTTTTGTTTATTGAGCCATCCTCGGTGGAGGTTAACCAGGTGGAAGCACTCTGCAATCAGGCAGGAGAGCGGCCTGTCGTGTTTCTGAACCCCAAATTAGAGGATGTTGCTACCTTAGGAATTGGTTATGCGGGGCGGCAATTGCGCGATCGCTTCCTCAACACTCTAGAATCTTGCTATCATCTGCGCCCCCTTCAAGGAGGTGCTGTATACCGCTGCTACCCTGGCCTTTGGCAGGTTTGGATGGAGCAGGATGGTGATTACAAACTGGTTGCAGAGCAAGCCCAACGGCCTAATGGGGAGCAAATCGAGGCCATTTTCCTGAAGGCCAGTGGTCAGGCTCCTCCAGAGGCCGCTGTAGTAGCTCCGCGCCGTGGATTTTTCTCCAATTTGAAAGGATTCTTACGGGCTTTAAATCAATAGGTTTTGGGCTCGGAATAACCCGATTGCTTCAAGTAGCCTGTACGCAAAGGAGAGAGGCGGGACGTCGTCCCGCCTCTCTCCTTTGCGTACAGGCTGCCTGGTGATGAGTTTATTCTGACTGCTCAGCTGAAGTGCCACTGGGAACGCAGGACGCAGGAGGTATCCCCGTCGATCTCTTGCTTCCCTGGTGGGACTTAACATAGGGGCAATATTGTGGTAATTCTACAAAAAAATAAATGCTAGCTCATGTCAAACTTTACGGTTTCTTGAGGAGCCTTTCATATAAACTATGCATCTTCGCTAGGGGATCAAAGGGCATAATAAAAACAGTTAATCTTATGCCGGATCTTGTCACTCTACCCGGTCGTGCCTCTTATTTTTGATTTCGTTGGCCGCCGCCTATCAGGGCTTTCGTTACTTCTTCATTGTGGCTGCCGGCGTGTCTTAGGATTACCGCCTTACAGACTTCGAAGAGTTCGGCATGTTCTTGAATCGCAATCTGTTACCTGAGTTCGAGGAATCGTCGTGATCGGAAGTCGTCGCATTTTTATCGGAGATGTGCATGGGCACCATAGTGGCTTGATGGCCCTGCTAGATTCGATCGCCCTTTCTCCCGATGACCAGCTCTACTTCCTGGGCGATCTGATTGATCGCGGCCCAGAGAGTGCGGCGGTGGTTAACTTTGTTTACAGCAATGGGTTTCCTTGCTTGCTGGGTAACCACGAGCAAATGCTGATTGAAGCTTTTCCGGGTGACGCCATCGACCACTCTGCCCTGCAAGCCTGGCTCTACAGTGGTGGCCAAACCACTGTTATGAGCTACGACAAAGCCAACCAGCTTCTATTAGAACACCTGGAGTGGATGCGTTCTTTGCCGACTCATATGGATTTGGGTGACATTTGGCTGGCTCATGCCGGTGTACATCCCGATATCCCGATTGAGAAGCAAACCCCCCATGAATACTGCTGGATTCGGGATGAATTTCACAGTATGAAACAGCCTTATTTCAAAGACAAAGTGATTATTACGGGGCACACGATTACGTTTACGCTGCCCGACGTGCCACCCGGGGCGATCGCGAAAGGACATGGCTGGCTTGGCATTGATACGGGGGTTTACCATCCCCGCAGTGGCTGGCTCACTGCTCTCGATATGACCAACCAGAAGGTCTACCAGGTAAACGTTTTTGCCAAAAATACCGTACGGGTTCTGCCTCTGTCCGAAGCGTGTGTCGAAGTGAACCCTGAACAAATTATCCCTCGCAGGCGCAAAATGTATCAGGCACAAGATACTGAGACAAACGTCAGCGTCCTATAGCGGTTCAACAAACTGGGAGACGAGACGGGTACATCCCACTTTTGCAGATTGAAAACCCAGTTTTGTTAATGTGGCGGGCTTCGCCCGCCACATTAACAAAACTGGGATGCACCCGACGAGCCCTCGTACTCAAGTCTCGTCTCAAGTGTGTGGGTGGTGGTTGTGAGAGAAGTGCTTAGCACCCCTCTCACAACCACCACCCACACGTCTATAACTGAGGCGAGCCTTAAGTTAGTTTCAGGCTCTCCTCGCAGTTCCAGTGAATGTGAGCCTAATCAGCTCGTTCACCCAATAGGAGGTCAAATAGTAGATGAGATGTGTGAAAGGGGTATGAAGCGCCTCTTTCACACATCTCATCTACATGTCAGAACATGACCTGATTTTGGTGTAAGAGAGGTGCAAGGTGCGAGTATATGAGGATGAAGAGCAAGCTGTAGAGACAAATCGGGATAAAACCTGATTCAATAGAGGACAGATTTGTCAAGGGCGATCGCTACATCAGGCAGTACATGGTAAGAAAAAGTGCAGGATTACTGATGTACCGCTGGTACGAGGGAGACATACAGGTTCTGTTGGTTCATCACGGTGGTCCTTTTTGGGTCAAAAAAGAACTGGCTGCCTGGTCCATTCCCAAAGGCGAGTACCTGGATGATGAGACTCCCTTTGATGCGGCTCAACGGGAATTTCGCGAGGAGACCGGATTTGTCGCTACAGGTCAGTTTTTAGAATTAACCGAAGTAAAACAGGCCAGTGGTAAACGGGTCAAAGCCTGGGCGTTTGAAGGAAATTGGGATCCATCTCAACTGCACAGCAATACCTTCACTATTGAATATCCTCCTCATTCAGGAAAATTGCAAACTTTTCCTGAGGTGGATCGGGCTGCCTGGTTCGACCTGGATGAGGCCCGCCGTCGGATTGTTAAGGGGCAAGTACCCTTGCTGGATGAATTGATGCTGCTTCTCTCTTCTCAACCAAACTATTCCAGCTAAGGAGATTTCTGAGAAACAATATCCCCATTATTTGGAAAAAAGGCGCGGCGAAGCCGCGCCTTTTTTCCAAATAATGGGGAAGTTCTTATCTGGAAATCTCCTAAAGTACGTTGAATTTTTTACTGTAAAAGTGTTTGTGCAATACTCTAATATCCTCAGGACTTACGCAAGCCCGCTATCCGTAGCGCATTTGTGCTGTGGGTGGGGTGCGAAGCACCCCACCCACAGCACAAATGCGTAAGCCCTGATCCTGTCGGGCTATTTACGAGCTTAAATTCACCTTCGAGACTGCTCCCTGCCCTGTGTGCAGTTGAATGGTAATAACCTGAGCTTGCATCAGGGAACTGTCCGCAGGCGGGGTGCCCGTTCCTGGGTTAACCGCATAGGCAGGGGAGCAGGCCGCACTCACGCTCAGGCGCAGAGCACTACCGACTGGAAGGCTCATGCAAGTTGATTGCAGAGAAATCTGGATAGGGATGATGGCGTGAGGGGTAGCAGTTTCTATTCGGATGTATCCCTGGGAAAAGGCCAAAACTCGGCCGTCGGGCTTGACCTCAGAGAGTACCGCGCACAGGTCGAAACTCGAGGCATCAGTGGCGCACATCAGTTCAACAGACAGATCGCCAGCCAGAGTCAGCGGAGCTTCGAGGCATGGAGTGGTGTAAGTGAGCACATCCGTACGAGTGTCTAAGGAGGCCCGATCGCCCACTCCCGCCGGTACTGTAGCATGACCTCCCAACACGGGAACTGGTCGCCAGGGATCATGCACCAGAGTATCGATCGCCGCAGGTATCTCCTGGGCTGTGTTGGTGGGAATCAATATGCCGTGGCGATCGCCCATGGCTGCTAACCCATCGCTCCCCAACCAAAATTCCTGAATGCTTCCCTCGGGATAAGCTGAAAAATTACGCCACTGATAACTTCCCAAATCAAAGAAACAAACGGGATTTGCATTTCCAATCCCAGTATTTTTCCCCTTCAGGAAATGATCGAACCAGCGAATTTGCAGCTCATCAATCGGGGAACTGGCTTCGGGGCCATAATCCATAACTCCGGCTCGACGGCCCCAAGGTAAATGCGCCCATGGCCCCACCCAGAGGTGTTGAGGATACTGACTGCGGGAGTCGATCGCCCGATATAGCCTCATCGTTCCCCTCAAATAGGTATCGAACCAGCCACCGATGTGCAGCATCGGCAAATCTACATCCTTCAGGATGTATGTGGGGGATAGGGTTTTCCAATACTCGGCCTGGGGGTCTGGGTTATGTAACCAGTCGTGGTAAAAAGAATGCGGCTCTAAGCGCTCCAGCAACTCGGAGCGTGGGCACACGGGATCACGCAAGTCAGGATTGCGGGCGGCTGCATAGAGAGTTTTGTAAGTGTCGGCATCTCCAGCCCGACGAGCCGTTTCAGCAGCTAGCTGAATGGCCCAGCCCAGGTTGAGTTGATAGCAAAACGCACCTCCTTCATAAGCCCAATCGGCATACAGGTCATAAGCCACCATAGCCGGACAAATGGTTTTCAGAGCGGGAGGCTTAGACGCAGCCGCATACAGTTGGGTCATACCCTGGTAGGAAAACCCATACATGCCAACTTCGCCTGTGCTGCCTGGTAAGTGGGCTGCCCATTGCACCGCATCGTACCCATCTGCAACCTCATCGGCAAACAGCCGAAACTCGCCTGCTGAGCTTCCCCGCCCCCGCACATCTTGAATCACCACAATATAGCCCTGAGCTGCGTACCAGGAGGGATGGGCGTAGACGACAGTGGAGGCGATCGCCCGCCCATAGGGCTGTCGCATCAACAACACCGGGTACTCCCCCGGCACATCGGGGTAATACACATCGGCATCGAGACGAGTGCGATCGCGCGTCTCCATCGAGAGGGTTTGTTTGGGCATAGGGCAGAGCAACGAAGACAGCAAGGAGGAATTAGAAGGCAAAAATTGCCTTCTAATTCCTCCTTGCTCTATTACCCCAAACTATCCACTCGCCGCAACACAGCCAGATCCCCCTCATCCAATTCAACGGGAATGCCGCTACGGATCAGTTCGGCAAAATCTTCGTTGGGCACCATGATGCACAGTGCGTAGAGCCGATCAGAGCCTGTGTTCTCGATCTCGTGAATTCCAGTAGGGGGGACCAGGATGCTGTCTCCCGCCCGGATGTTGACGACGCGGCCATCGCAGCGAGCAACGCCTTCGCCCTTGAGCACAAAGAACATTTCTACTGCCCATTGATGGCGGTTGGGGGGTGTTTTGCCACCCACGTCGAAAATTTCGACACAGTAGGTGAGTGACATATTCGCAGAGGTGGGATCAAAGACGATCGCCAACCGATTCGTATCTTGGGGGCTGATGCGGAATGCCTGATAGTCTTGCGGCGTTTTAATAATTGGGATAACACAGCTTTCCTGGTGTAGGCTTTCGGTCGCGCTCATGATAGGAGTCCTCCCGGTGAAGTAGTAGGTGGTACCGAATCTGTAGACCGAGCAGAGGGATGAAGGGAATCTAGCCTTTCACCGCATCAAAAATCAGGGAAGAGCGTGTGACGAATCCGAAGCACTGATTCACGTTGTAGATGGTGGCGTCCCAGCAAAAGCTTGGGGAGGTCGTAGCCGTGCAATCGGAGATAAGAATGCAATCGTAGCCTAGAAAATTAGCATCCTGCAGAGTGGCCATCACACACTGGTCGACATTTACCCCAGTAAAGAATAAAGTGGTGCGGCCTAAAGTTTTGAGAATGCTGTCGAGCGGAGTATCCCAGAAACCGCTCATCCGGTATTTATCGACCCGAACATCTTCAGGTTTCTGCTCTAACTCATCAACTACAGCCGCGGCCCAGCTGTCTTTTTGTAAAACCGGAGCCTGGTTTTTCGGTAGCGGGTCTCCCAAGCCGACCCCATCCCCGGTGGGGTTATAAACGTGACGAGTGGCCGCGCTGAGGTTCATCAGGTCGGGGCGGTTTCCCCAGTTGACCCAGATGATGGGAACCTGGAGCGATCGCATCACTGGCAACAATGCCTGCAATGGCCCGATGGGGTTGCGAGCAGGGCTGACATCGACTCCGATGTGCGATAACCAACCATCGGGATGGCAAAAATCGTTTTGCATGTCAATGACGACCACAGCCGCTTTGGCCAGGTCAAGCCGTAACGTTTTGGTATCGGTCGCCAGGGTGACAATGTGCGGCTCCAAACCGGGTCGTGTTAAATCAGCAGTTTTGGCATCGACATACCAGGCTGTAGGAGGCACGCCCAGCGTCCGTAAGGGAGCATTCATATCAGTAGTCATACAACACAGCAACACGGGTACTATTAAGTCAAAGCGGGCTTGAATTCCGTATGCAAAAGCACGGGTGATCCGGCAAGTGGATCGCTTCCCGGCTTTATCACAAAGCCAGGAAGCGGATCGATTTATGGGTTACTCACACCCGATTCATCACCGCAGTAGGCGATCAAGTCAATTTCCACATCCCCAAATCCAGCCAGAGCTGTGACCCCAACCGTCGTGCGACCGGGCAGACGCCCTGGGTCGAAATAGGAGCGATAGATGGCATTAACCGTGTCAAAAAAACGGAAGTCGGTGACAAAAATCCGCGCCATTACAATTTGGTTGAAGCTGCTGCCACTGTGTTCTAACACCAACTTGAGATTCTCCATCACACGAGTTGTTTGCTCATCAATGGGCCCCCGGACGACCTGACCTGTAGCAGGATCTTCTGCCAGTTGTCCGGTTACGAATAGCAGGTCACCAGCCCTGACAGCATGACAGTAGGGCGCAACCGTAGGCAGTACGCTATCCGGAAGGGTAATGTATTGCAGCACAAACGTCTCCTAAAACGATCCACAGTCAATTCATAGTCGAGTTGAGTATGGAGGACAGTCCACAGGAGTACAATCCAACGTTACAGAAGCTTTACAAACCGGTAGGAATTATTCTGTGAGTACGACAATTCAGCAGGTGCTGGTTCCGGATAGCGATGGGTATCAAACAGTCGATGTGCAGATTGAGGGGGACTCAATTGTTGCGATCGCTCCCCACCTCCCCCCGCTTGGAACCCTGGTAGACGGTTCCCAAAAGCTTCTGTTACCTGGCTTTATCAATGCCCATACCCATTCTTCGGAGATGTGGCAACGGGGGCTAATCGCTCCCCTACCGCTGGAATTGTGGTTAGCAGAACTTTATGACGCCTGTGCCGGAATAACCCCAGAACATATTTACCTGAGTGCCTTAGGCACAGCGGTGGAAACCCTCCTATCGGGAGGCACAACAGTCGTCGATCACCTTGCGATTCCGCCGGGGCAAGAAGTGGAATCGGTGGCAGCAGCTGTGCGGGCCTACCGTGAAGTGGGTATGCGAGCCTTTGTAGGGCCGCTGATTCAAGACTCCGATCTGCCGGCCAGTGTCCCGTCTGGCGGAATTCCTCGTACTATCGCTCCCTATCACCGAACGACAGAATCAATTGTGGCCTTAATGGAGCAGCTCGTTGAGCAGTTCCACCGGCCTGAAGAAGGGATTCATATCATGGTCGCGCCAACGGGCTTGCAACTCTGTTCGGATGCGTTGATCGAGAACTGTGTGGAATTGAGCGATCGCCACCAACTCTGCCGTCATACTCACCTGCTTGAAACCAAAGCCCAACAAATGCTAGCCCAGGAGAAGTATGGGTACTCAGCTGTAGAGCACTTGAAACACCTCGGCTTCCTGGGGCCGCGTACATCTCTGGCTCACTGCGTCTGGCTCACCGATGACGACATCGCGTTAATGGCCGCAACTCAGTCCACTGCGGTTCATAACCCCCTCAGTAACCTGCGCCTGGGTAGTGGAATTGCTCCTGTGTTAAAGCTGCGGCAGGCGGGAGCCAATGTTAGCTTCGGCTGCGATGGCTCAGCCAGCAACGATGCTCAGGATATGCTAGAGGTCATCAAAATCGGCTCAACGCTGCACACTATTACCGAGTTCGACTATCGGCACTGGATCAGCCCTCGCGAGGCTATTCAAATGGCATCCCTGGGAGGGGCGATAGGTCTGGGGTTGGCTGACCAGCTAGGAACGCTGGAAGTGGGGAAAAAGGCAGATTTGGTGCTCTATGATTTGACTCGCCTCTCGCTGCTTCCCCGCACTGACCCGATTGGCCTCCTGGTGTTGGGGCGTCCGACTCAAGCGGTGGAGCGGGTGTGGGTACAGGGCAAACCCGTAGTAGAAGACGGTCAGGTTACGACGGTTGATATGGCTCAACTGCGTCAGGAGCTTTGGCAACAGAGTCAGTGGGAAACGGGCCCATCCGCTTACCGGGCCAGTATGGAGTCTCATTATCGGCAAGTGATGGGTTTGAAGGCTGGTTAATCCGCAGCGGAACTATTGATGCTGCATAGGATGGGGCGCGTGCTGGTTGGGGCAGTGAATTTTTGAGAGGCCGCGCGGAGTATGGCCTCTCAAAAATTCACTGCCTAGTGGGTCATCTGGCGTGAGTATTGCCATTTCAGGTGGAGCATTTCAGGCCACCAAGGACTGGGTTACAGCCCCAGACCCTCCTAATCGATGCTTAGGTCGTTTAGATCGCGCTCGTTGTCGTCGTGCCGCTCGCTTGCCACCCCACTCAAACGGTGTT